>NZ_CP059190.1:143376-332354 GCF_014251555.1 Blattabacterium cuenoti | reverse complement strand
CTTTTTTCTTTAGCATTTTTTTTTGAAATATTTTTGTACATTTTATTTTGAAAAGTAGTTTATTTAAAATAAATTAAATATTTTTTCAATCATTTAAAAGTTTTTTATACTGGAAAATTGATTATATTATATAAAAAAAGTTAAAAAAATGAAAAAAACAAAAATGATTTTCTTTATTCTTTTTTTAGGATTTTTTTATTCTTTTCATACTTACAGTTCCGCTGATGAAGTAACATTTCATCAAAAAAAAGATGAAAATCCTCATTTTAACATGTTTGTAGATTTGAGTGGTAATATTAATTCTACAGTAAAAGAAGAATTTTTTGAGGGGTCTCGTTTTTCTGAAGACTATTTAAATTTAGAAGTGATAGGAAAGGCGAATGAAAAAATTAGTTATCGTTTTTCAAAAAAATTGAATAATATAGAAAATAACAGAATAGTTGATTTAGCTTATTTAAAATATAAGTGGAATGACAAACTTTACTTTTTGATAGGAAAACAACCAGCTTCTTTTGGAAGCATGGAATATGCTAATAATTTATATGGATCACCATATCGGTATACGAATGTATATAAAAATAAGGATAATCCTGTTGGCTTCAATTTTATTTATCTTCCAATCAAAAATCATGAATTACAATTTCAAATTGTAAATAGCATCAAAAATTCAAATAATGAAGAAAATACAGTTCAAAAAGTGAATAATCCTATGGGTTATTCTGTGAATTGGAATTGGAGTTTGTTCAAGAATCAAATAATACAAAACAGATGGTCTTATTCTATTTTTCAAGAAAATGAAAATAAAAAATTTTGGAAATTGCTAGCTTTAGGGAGTAAATTAGATTTTAAGCCTTTTTCTATAGAAGCAGATTATATATTAAGTGATGAAGATATAGAAAAAAATGGGGATGTAACAAAAATATTACGCTCATGGAGTTCTGATTATCAGAATAATGTAGCTTCTGTAAAATATGGAACTTATTTAGTGAAATTGAAATACAATTTTATTCCAAAATGGAATTTGATTGCAAAAGGAGTTTATGAAATGGGAACTTCTAAAAAAGGAGTCAATGATATTTTGGGTGAGAATAAATTGTTTAAAAAAGCATATACTTATTACGGAGGGATAGAATTTCTTCCTATTATCAAAAATGAAGATCTAAGTTTTCATTTTTTGTATCAAAATCAAAGAGTTAATTACAATTTAGATCAAATTAAAAAAGAAAATAAGAATAATCATTTTATCATTTTAGGATTAAGTTATCGTATTAAGATGATTTAAGATAATGAGGTAAGGATAGGATAGATAAAGAGTATAAATAAAAATATCGAGATACAGGCTCGATATTTTTTGTTTGATTGATTAGTTATGAAAATAGGACTTTATTTTGGATCATTTAATCCCATACATTTAGGACATACAATTATTGCTAATCATATCACAGAATTTTTAGATATAGATCATGTTTGGTTTGTTGTTTCTCCACAAAATCCATTAAAAAAAAAAATCTTTTAGATTATGAACACCGCATAAAAATGGTTCAAATAGCTGTTTATGGTTATGATAAAATGAGTGTTTTGGATATAGAATATGGATATTCCCCTTCTTATACAATTCATACATTGTCCAATATAGAGAAAAAATATCCTAAAAATCAATTTTATCTTGTTTTGGGACAAGATTCTTTTTCTTCTTTAAGAAAATGGAAAAATTATAAAATGATTTTGAATAAATATGATATTTTGGTTTACCCTAGAATTGGTCATTTCTCCAATCCTGTTTTTAAACGGAATAATATAATTTTTTTGAAGGCTCCAATTATTGAAATATCTTCTTCTTTTATTCGAAATTCTATTCAAAAAGGAAAAAATATGAAATCTATGCTTCATACAGAAGTTTGGAATTACATGATAAAATATAAATTTTATAGAAAAAGATTATAATATTGATGAGCTATTTTTAATAATCTGATGAATTCAAGTTCTCCGAATATTTTTTTAATGGAATGCCAATTTGGTTTTTTGACATAAAATTTATTCTCATGAAAAGAAAAAAAAGGAATATTAGTAACAATAGTAATTAATTTCTTGGATAAAAGACCTAAATTTTTGTTTTCTTCAATATTTCTTTGAATTTTTCCATTAAGATGATGAGTAGAATTTAACAAATTTTCAATGCTTCCATATTTTTTAATAAATTTTTTAGCATTTTTTTCTCCTATTCCTGGTAATCCTGGTATATTATCAGAAGGATCTCCCATCATACTCCATAAATCTATAACTTGTTTTGGATGGGTCACTCCAAATTTTTCTTTGATTTCCTCTATTCCGAATATTTTTTTTGGATTTCCTTTAAAAGGAGGTATATAAACTTTAATGTTTTCTGTGACCAATTGAAAAAAATCTTTGTCCAAGGTTATTATATAAATAATATATCCTTTATTTTCGGCTTTTTTAGCTATTGTTCCGATAAGATCATCGGCCTCATATCCATTTTTTGCATAAAAACAAGAAATTTGAAAGGTTTTTAAAATTTTTCTAATATAAGGAATTGCTATGCAAATAGCTTTCGGGGTTTTTTTTCTATGAGCCTTATACTTATAATATTCTTTTTTTCGAAAAGAAATTTCTTGACTATCATCAAAAATAGTAGCCATATAAGATGGCTTCTCATCATTTAATATTTTGATCAAAAAGTATGTGAAATTTATGATAGGCGAAGTGTTGAGTCCTTTGGAAGTAAAAAGAGGCTTATTGATGTAAGCATAATAACTTTGATAAATAAGGGGATATGCATCTATTAAAAATAGTTTTTTATTATTATTCATATCTTATTAAAAATTTAATCTTTGTATGAAAAAATCAAATAAATATACAGTCACTGCTGCTTTACCATATGCAAATGGACCAATTCACATAGGTCATTTAGCAGGAGTTTATTTTCCTGCAGATGTTTTTGTTCGTTATCTGAGACGAAAAAACAAAGATGTTATTTTTATATGTGGATCGGATGAACATGGAGTTCCTATTGCTATGCAAGCTAAAAAAGAAAAAAAAACTCCTAAAGAAATAGTAAATAAGTATCATCATATGATTAAAAATTGTTTCACGAATTTCGGTATACAATTTGATAACTATTCCAGAACTTCTACAGAAATTCATTATGAAATTTCTACTTCTTTTTTCAAAAAACTTCATGAAAAAAAAAAAATTTTTGAAAAAGTATCCGAACAATATTATGATGAAGAAGCTCAACAATTCTTAGCGGATAGGTATATATCCGGGATTTGTCCTCATTGTCAAAAAGAGGAAGCTTATGGAGATCAGTGCGAAAATTGTGGAAGTTCGTTAATTCCTGAAGATTTAATACATCCAAAATCTACCATAAGTGGAAGCTTTCCAGTTTTGAAAAAAACTAAACATTGGTACTTTCCTTTGAATCAATATCAAAAATTCTTGGAAGAATGGATTTTAATTAGTCATCAAAAAGATTGGAAAGTGAATGTATATGGACAAGCAAAATCTTGGTTAGATCAAGGATTAAAACCTCGTGCTATAACGAGAGATTTAAATTGGGGAGTCCCTGTTCCAATTTCGAAAGAGATGGGAAAAGTACTGTATGTCTGGTTCGAAGCTCCTATAGGATATATTTCGTCTACTATAGAATGGTCTAAACGAAAAAAGATAGATTGGAAACCTTATTGGAAAGATAAAAAAACTAAATTAATTCAGTTTATAGGAAAAGATAATATTGTTTTTCATTGCATTATTTTTCCAGTCATCCTTAAAGCATATGATGATGGATATATCCTTCCGGATAAAATATTAGCTAATGAATTTCTCCATTTAGAAAATAAAAAGATATCTACTTCTAAAAATTGGGCAGTATGGGCTCATGAATATCTAGAAGATTTTCCAAATCAACAGGATACACTTCGTTACATTCTCATTGCTAATATGCCAGACAAAAAAGATAATAATTTCAATTGGAAAGATTTTCAAAGAAAAAATAATACTGAATTGGTTGCTATATTAGGAAATTTCGTCAACAGAAGCCTAACTTTAGTTAAAAAGTACAACAATGGCATTGTTCCTAATCCAGGGATTTTATCTATAAAGGATAAAAATATTTTAAAAAGAATCAAAAATTATCCAGAACATATAGGTGATTTGATTGAATCCTATAAATTCAAAGAATCCTTGGCATATTTTATGAGTTTAGCTAAACTCGGAAACAAATATTTAACAGAAGAAGAACCTTGGAAAAAAAAAGAAAAAGAACGTGTAGAAACCATTCTTTATGTTTCTTTGCAAATTGTTGGAATGTTAGCTCAATTAGCTGAACCCTTTCTTCCCAAAACTGCAAAAAAATTGTTAGATATGCTTCGTTTGAAAACTTTTTTTTGGAATCAAATAAAAGAAAAAATTTTATGTCCAGGACATTTATTAGGGAATTCCACATTATTATTTGAAAAAGTAACTAATGAAAGTATTGAAAAGCAACTAATAAAATTAGAAAAAAGACAACATGAATCCAAAAAAAGTTTTTAAAAATTTTTTATAGTATCCTTTGATTATTTTTTGATTATTTATTGTTGCGGAGATTGTTGCGGAGATTGTTGCGGAGAGAGAGGGATTCGAACCCCCGGAGGCAATAAACCTCAACGGTTTTCAAGACCGCCGCAATTAACCACTCTGCCATCTCTCCATTTACATGTGAATTTCCACAATGTTTCTAAGAAGATCTTGCATAGTTTCTCTTTTTCTTATCAGAAAATCTTTTCCCTTAAAAATCAAAACTTCAGCAGGTCTATAACGAGAATTATAATTAGAAGACATAGAAAAACAGTAAGCCCCCGCATTTTTCATGCACAAAATGTCTCCTTCACGGATTTCTTGAATTTTTCGATTCAAACCAAAGGTATCCGATTCACAAATATATCCAACGACCGTGTAAAAGCGAAAACGACCGTTTGGATTAGAAATATTTTCAATACAGTGATAAGCATTATAAAACATAGGACGAAGGAAATGATTAAAGCCTGAATCTACTCCAGAAAATACAGTCGAAGTCGTATGTTTGATGACATTGACATTAACTAAAAAATATCCAGATTCACTAACTAAAAATTTACCTGGTTCAAAAATCAAAGCAATTTTACTTCCGTAATTTTTACAAAAATCTTTAAATTTTTCCGTAATAAAATGACTTAAAGAAGTAAGATCCGTTTTTACATCATTTTTTTTATATTGAACTTTAAAACCACTTCCAAAATCAATATAATCAAGATTTGGAAAATCGATAGCTGTTTGAAACAATATTTTTGCTCCTTCTAAAAAGGATTTTATATCTAATATATCAGATCCTGTATGCATATGAAATCCTTCTATTTTGAGTCCTGTATTTTTTAATATTCTTTTCATATGAGGAATTTGATAATAAGAAATTCCAAATTTAGAATCAATATGTCCTACTGAAATTTTTGAATTTCCTCCTGCCATAATATGCGGATTAATTCTTATCCCTATAGAATAATTTGGATAATATTCTCCAAACTGTTCTAAAATGGATAGATTATCTAGGGTGATTCTAACCCCAAAACCGACGGCTTTTTTGATTTCTTGAATAGAAACACAGTTAGGTGTGAATATAATTTTTTTAGGCTGAAAACCAGCTTTTAATCCTAGTTCTACTTCCTGTATAGATACGGTATCTAATCCACTTCCTAATTTTTGTAAAAATTTTAATATATTCAGATTAGTATTAGCTTTACAAGCATAATTAATTATTAAATTATTGATCCCACTGAAAGCATTTTTCATCTTAATATATTGTTTCTTGATTTTGCAAGAATCGTATATATAAAGTGGAGTTCCGTATTTTTTCGCTAATTGAATTAAATGTTCTCTATGAATTGAGGAACTCATATTTTCTAATTCATTCATCATATTTTTAATCAATCAAAAAAAACATAGAAACTATGGTTGATTATTTTTTTTACAATAAAGCTAAATGAATCACATCATTCATATTTCTAACATAATCAAAGGTTAATCCTTTTAAATGTTCTGGTTTAATTTCTTCTACATCTTTTTTATTGTCCTGTGAAAGAATAATTTCTTTAATATTAGCCCGTTTAGCCGCTAGAATTTTTTCTTTAATCCCACCTACAGGAAGGACTTTCCCTCTCAGGGTTATTTCTCCTGTCATAGCTAAATGAGGTCTTAACTTCCTTTTCGTAAAACTTGATACTAAAGAGGTTAACATTGTTATTCCTGCAGATGGTCCATCTTTGGGAACAGCCCCTTCAGGAACATGAACATGTACATTTTTTTCTTCAAACATGATAGGATCTATGTTAAATTTTTTATAATTAGCTTTAATATACTGCAAAGCAATTGTTGCAGATTCTTTCATGACTTCTCCTAAATTTCCAGTAATACTTAAATTTCCTTTTCCCTTAGATAAACTGGATTCAATATATAAAATATCTCCACCAAAATGAGTCCAAGCTAAACCTGTAACCACACCTGGAACATTATTTTCTTCATAACGGTCTGGATCATTTGGAATTCCAAGAATACTTTCTATTTTTTCAATACTTAAATGTTTCACATATTTTTTATTCATAGCAATATGCTTGGCTACATAACGTGCTAATTTAGCAATATGCTTTTCCAAAGTTCTCAATCCAGATTCTCTGGTATAACTTTCAATGACTTTTTCTATTTGTTTCGTTCTAAGTATTAAATCTGATTTTTTTAATCCATTGTCTTTTAGTTGCTTAGGAAGTATGTGTTTCTTAACAATTTGTGTTTTTTCTTCTACTGTATATCCATTCATTTCTATAACCTCCATCCTATCTATAAGAGCTGGTTGGATATGGGAAAGTGAATTTGCTGTAGCAATAAACAATACTTTTGACAAATCATAACCCATTTCTAAAAAATTGTCGTAAAAAGAGGTATTTTGTTCAGGATCTAAAACTTCTAACATAGCGGAAGAAGGATCTCCATTTGTCCCTAAACCCATTTTATCTATTTCGTCTATCACAAAAACAGGGTTGGAAGTTCCTACTTTTCGTATAGATTGCAATAGCCTACCAGGCATGGCTCCTATATAAGTCCTTCTGTGTCCACGAATTTCAGATTCATCATGTAATCCCCCTAAAGAAATACGTACGTATTTTCTTTTCAGTGCAGTGGCTATAGATCTTCCTAAGGAAGTTTTTCCTACTCCAGGTGGACCGTAAAAGCATAGAATAGGAGAACGCATGTCTCCTCTTAATTTTAAGACAGCTAAATATTCTATAATACGTTCTTTAACTTTTTCCAGCCCATAGTGGTCTCTATCTAATATTTTTTGTGCATATTCTAAATCAAAACTATCTTTTGAATATCTCCCCCAAGGGAGGTCTATCATCAATTCTAGATAGTTTCTTTGAACTGTGTATTCAGGCATTTGAGGATTAATTCTTTGCATTTTTAGTAACTCTCTGTCAAACTGTTTCTTTGCTTCTTTTGTCCATTTTTTTCTGGACGCCTTAGAACGCATTTCATCAATTTCTTTTTCATAAGAAATATCTCCTAATTCTTCTTGTATGGCTTTAATTTGCTGATGCAAAAAATATTCTCTCTGTTGTTGATCCATATCACTGCGAACACGAGATTGAATATCATTTTTTAATTTAATTTGTTGATGTTCTACGTTGAGAAAACGCAATGTTTCCATTGCTCTTTTTTTTAAATCATTGTATTCTAACAATTTTTGTTTATCTCTGGTAGCTAAATTCATATTAGCTGCTACAAAGTTGATTAAAAAAGAAGGACTTTCTATATTCCGAATGGCAATACTCGCTTCTGATGGAATATTGGGGTTATCCTGAATGATTTTTATGGCAATTTCCTTTATAGATTCAACCAAAGCTAGGTATTCTTTATCCTTGCAGGAAGGTTTATTTTCTTCTAAAGCTATGATTTCTGCTTTAAAATAGGGATCATTTTGAATAAAACGATTGACTTTGAATCTTCTTTTTCCCTGTAAAATCACAGTGGTATTTCCATCAGGCATTTTTAGTAATTTCAATATTTTAGCAACCGTTCCAATAGAATACAAATCTTTCTCACTGAGATTTTCTATTCCAGAATTTTTTTGTGTTAATACTCCAACCGTTTTATCAAATCCATAAGCATCTTGTAACAATTGAATGGATCCACTTTTTCCTGCTATGATTGGAAAAACAATTCCGGAATACAAAACCATATTTCTGACTGTTAAGATACATAATTGTTCAGGAATATCGTCCTTAAGAAGCTGATCCTCTTCATCTTGACTCATTAAGGGTATAAACTCAGCTTCAGACTCGAATCCAGATTCTGTAAATATATTTTTTAGTAACATAAAAAAATAGATTTCTTACTTAAATGATGCATTAATTCTGTGATGCATGAACTCATCATCATCACTTAAGAACTTAAGAATTAAATATACTGTTTTCTATATGAAAAACAAAACCATTTATACTGACTATTTTTCTTTTAAAACAATCATTTAAAATTTGATTTCTTTTTCTTTTTTTTCTTTTTCAAGCATATCCAGAAAAAGATTTTCTGTTAAAATTTTTACATGATTTTTTTCCATACTTTTTTTAAATTTGGAACCGAAATTTTTTCCAACTACTATGAAATTGATTTGATTATTGACAGTATGATAAACTCTTCCACCTAGATTTTCTACCATATTTTTAGCTTGATTTCGGGTCATACAAGATAGTTTTCCTGTAAAGACAAAAGATTTTCCTTCAATAGAAGAAAAATAAGAAAACTTTTTACTCATAGAAGATTTCGAAAAATGTAATCCATATTTGATTAGCATTTTAATGACGTGTTCATTTTCATAAATTGAAAAATAAGTGATTATGCTTTTTGTAATTTTTTTTCCTATGCCTGAAATAGAAATTAAATGATCATAATTTGCATGCATTAAAGAATCGATCTCCAAAAAGTGTTCGGTTAATTTCTTTGAAAGATATTCTCCTACATGACGAATACCCAAGGCATATAAGACTCTATCAAAGGGATTAGATTTAGATTTTTTTATGTTGTTTATAACGCTATCTGCCAATTTTTCTTTGATCCCATCTATTTGAAGGAGTTCTTCTTTTTTCAATTCATATAAATTGTAAAAACTATATAAAAAACCTTTTTTGTATAGTTTTTTTATCATTTCACTTCCAATTTTTTGAATATTCATAGCCTTTTCGCTCACAAAATGTTTTATTTTTTCTATTCTTTGAGAAGAACAGTTTTGATTTGGACAATAAAATAATTCATTTTTTTTTGTTAATATACTATTGCATGATGGACATTTTTTTAAAAAGAATACAGGAAATGCTTGACTAGATCTTTTTTTGATATTGATTTCTGTTACTTTTGGTATAATATTTCCACCTTTTTCTAATAAAAGTGAATCTCCATAATGAATTCCCATTTTTTGTATAAAACTGTCATTATAAAGAGCAACTCTTTTGATTCTGGTTCCAGAAATAGAAATAGGAACTACATTGGCGACAGGAGTAATGACTCCAGTACGTCCTACTTGGAACGTTAGGCTTAATAATTTGGTTTCAGACAGTTTTTGTCTGAATTTATAGGCGATGGCCCATCGTGGATATTTATTGGTGAATCCTAAAATGGATTGTTTTTGATATTCATTTACTTTAATAACTATGCCATCGATTTGGTAGGGGAGTTTCTCTTTCCATAGACTCCAAAAATCTATGAAATGAAATACTTCTTCCATGTTCTTACAAAAACGTGCTGTTTCTGGAACTTGAAACCCCCAATTTTTTATGTGTTTTAGAGATTCATATTGTGTGTCAAAAGGCAAATTTTTTCCTGCAACATGAAATGCTATACAAAATAAATTTCTTTTACGTACTTCTTTGTGATCATGAATTTTAAGTGTTCCACTAGCCGTATTTCTTGGATTAGCATAAGGAATTTGTCCACTTTTTATACGTTTTTTATTTATTTCTATAAAATTTTTTGTAGGAAGAAAAACTTCTCCACGTATTTCAAGATACGCGGGATAATTATTTCCTCTTAATTTTAAGGGAATGTATTTTATAGTTTTTATATTTTCTGTGACATCTTCTCCTTTTTCTCCATTTCCACGAGTAACCGCATTTGTTAAAAATCCGTTTTTATAAATTAAATTAATAGATACTCCATCATATTTGAGTTCACACACAAAGGATAAAAGATCAATTGATTTACTGATTTTTTTTTTCCAAATTATTAATTCTTTCTTAGAGTAGGAGTTTTGAAGAGAGTACATTTTGTATTTATGAACTATAGATAGAGAGGAAGTTTCATGAATCTCTGCTCCTATTTTTATTGTGGGTGAAGTAGGGTTATGGAATTCAGGATATTTTTTTTCTAAAAAGGATAATTCTTCTAATTTCTTATCAAAATGAAAATCGGAGATGTCTGAAGTGTCCAAATTATAATATTTATGATTATATTTTGATAACTCTTTTCTGAGTTTTTGTATTTTCTTTTCTATTTTTTTTTTTTGATCCATGTGATTTTTTATCTTATCTTATTTCTTCACGTAATATACTGCACGAATCATTCTGAAAAAACCTTGAAAATCTTTCCTTATTTCTATATTTAAAAATCCGATTTTTTTCAAAAAATCAATAATATCTAAATAAATAAATTGGTTGATTTCAAAATAAACATAAACAATTCCAATCAATTTTTTTTTGATCCAAAAAGAAATTTTTTTATAAAAAATCAAAGGGTCCTCATCAGGAACAAATAAAGCTTGAAAAGGTTCGTATTGAATAATATTTGGATGTAATAATTTTCTTTCAGAGAGCCTAACATAAGGAGGATTACTCACAATAATGCTAACAGAATTTTCGTCCATTTTTGGTGGTATAGAAATCGAATCTTTCAAAAGATCCACTTTTTGAAATGAAATTTCTACGTTATGTAATTCTGCATTTTTACGAGCAATATTAAGAACTTCTTGATAAAAATCTATTGCATAAATGTGTCCAATTTCAGGGTTCTTCTTTTTTAAGGTAATACCAATGCATCCACTTCCTGTTCCAATATCAAATATTGGAATGTTCCTCGTATTCTTATTATCCTGTAGAATCCAGGATACAAGTTCTTCTGTTTCCGGTCTTGGAATGAATACTTTTTCATTAACTATGAATTCCATTCCAAAAAAGTAAGCCTTTTCAATTACATATTGAATCGGTCTATTTTTTTTTAATTCCCATAATTTTTTGATTAATGTTTTATAAATCAAAAAATTGATTTTCTTTTTATTACTTAATTGTAATAGTACAGTTGTTTTATCACATTTAAAAATGTGGGTCATAAGTAAAAAAAAGAGACTTTCTATCTCTTTAGGTTCTGTATATAAATCTCGAAGAGTTTTTTGAAATAAACGGTAAAATTTGTCAAAAGATCTCATAAATTGAAGTCAATTGAAATTATGGGAATTAAAAAAATACTTATTTTTATATTCATCTAATCTGTGTCATTATGTTAGATGAAGAGACCATTGTTGCTTTAGCAACTCCTATTGGTTCCAGTGCAATCTCTGTTATTCGTCTTTCTGGAAAAACTTCCATATCTACTGTTGAAAATATTTTTCTTCCTATTAAACCTGGAAAAAAACTGGAAAATCAATCTACACATACGATTCATTTAGGGTATCTTATGGAAGAAGATAAGAATTTATTGGATCAAGTATTAATTTCTATCTTCAAATCTCCTTTTTCATATACAGGAGAAAATATGATAGAGATCTCTTGTCATGGATCTTATTATATTCAACAACGGATTTTACAATTGCTAATTAGAAAAGGAATACGTTTAGCCCGTCCTGGTGAATTTACATTTCGTGCTTTTCTAAATAAAAAAGTGGATTTATCACAAGCCGAAGCTATAGCTGACCTGATTTTATCTGAAAATAAAGCTTATCATGAGATTTCTTTACAACAGATAAAAGGAAAATTATCTAATACCATTAAAAATTTAAGAAAAAAATTGTTGGATTTTGCATCTTTACTAGAACTTGAGTTAGATTTTTCTGAAGATAATGTGATTTTTGTTAATAGATCAGACCTTTTTTCCTTTTTACAAGAATTAGAAAAGACTTTAAAAGATTTAATTGAATCTTTTTCGTTGGGAAATGCTATCAAAAAAGGAGTATATGTGGTCATTATTGGAGAACCCAATGTCGGAAAATCTACTTTTTTCAATCAGGTTATTGAGGAAGACCGTTCTATTATATCCCATATAGAAGGAACGACTAGAGATTGTGTAGGAGGAGAAATCATTTTAAATGGAATTCTTTTTCATTTTTTTGATACAGCAGGAATTAGAAAATCCATAGATCCCATAGAAATGATGGGAGTTGAAAAGACCATGAATAAAATAGAAGAGTCTCAAGTGATATTATATATTTTTGATTCTTCAGAAATAAAAAAACAGAAAAAAATTATTAGTGATATTCAAAAAATTAAAAAAAAGTATCCATTAAAAGCTATTTTTGCAATAGCGAATAAGTCAGATCTATCCCATTCACATGATTTTGATAATATCAAGTCGAAGGTTTCTTATTTTTTTGAAATTTCTGCCAAAAATCGTCACGAAGTAAAAAAAGTCCTAGACGTTTTAAATCATTTATTTATTGAAAAATTAAAAGAAAAAAAAATAGTCGTTACACAAAGCAGACACTATGAAGCTTTGAAACTTTCATTAAGAGAGGTTTTATTAGCCTATGATGCTTTAAAAAAAGGACTTTCAGAAGATTTAGTTTCTATCTATATTAAAGAAGCATTGCGTTATTTAGGAGAGATAACGGGTGAAGTAACAAGTGAAGATATTCTGGAAAATATTTTCTCGAAATTTTGCATTGGAAAATAAGATTCATTAATTATTTATTATGTCACAACATTTTGTAAGAGTTCGTTTTGCCCCTAGTCCGACAGGACCACTTCATTTAGGTGGAATCAGAACTGCATTATACAATTATCTTTTTGCTAAAAGACATGGCGGTACATTTATTCTTAGAATAGAGGATACTGATCGAAAAAGATTTGTTTCTAATTCTGAATCGTATATTCTTGAAACATTAAAATGGTGTCATATAGAACCTGATGAAGGAGTAGGTTATGGAGGCCCTTATTTTCCTTATTATCAATCTAAAAGATGGAATATTTATCGTTTTTATATAAATCAATTGTTAGAAAAAGGATATGCTTATTATGCTTTTGATACAGATCTAGATCTTGATAAAAAAAGGAAGGAATATAACGATCGTGGATTAATTTTTTCTTATAATTATAAAATTCGAATGGATATGAACAATTCTTTAACTATGACGAAAGAACAATTAGATGCTAAATTACAATCTTGTTATTCCTATGTGATTCGATTTAAAATCCAACCTGGAGAAAAATTGAATATGTATGATCTCATACGTGGAAATATCATAGTAGATACAGATTATTTAGACGATAAGATATTGTTAAAATCAGATGGAGTAGCTACTTATCATTTAGCTAATACAATAGACGATCATCTCATGAAAATCACCCATGTTTTAAGAGGAGAAGAATGGCTTCCATCTATGTCCTTGCATATATTATTATATAGGGCTTTTGGTTGGATTCCTCCTCATTTTGCACATTTACCTTTAATTTTAAGAAAGGATGGAAAAGGAAAAATCAGCAAAAGAAATGCCGATAGCTTAGATTTTCCTATATATCCTATTCAATGGAAAGTTCCAGATACTCAAATCATCATTCCAGGATATAGGGAGTTAGGTTATTTCCCTGAAGCATTCGTGAATATGTTAGCTTTATTAGGATGGAATCCTGGAATCAAAAGGGAAATTTTTTCTTTACAAGAATTAATAAATTTTTTTTCTTTGGAAAAAATAAATAAATCTGGTGTTTATTTTGATCTAAAAAAAGCTAATTGGTTCAATAAAAAATATTTGAATAAAAAGAAAGAAGAAATATTTTCATTTCTTTGCGAAGAACTCAAAAAACGTTCGATTTTCTATAAAAAAGATTTTTTGTGTAAAATTATCCATCTAACGATTGATAGAATACATTTCATTCATGAAATATGGGAACATTCTTTTTATTTTTTTATTTCTCCTAGTTCTTATGAATCTAATTTTTTCAATAAAATTTGTCATCAAAAATCTATCTTTCAATTAGAAAATGTAAAAATTTTGTTATCTCATACAAGTCAATTTACGTCTGTCAATTTAAAACCCTTGTTTCAAGAGGATCAAAAAAATAGACATCAAATTATGCAATTATTCCGCTTGGCTTTAGTCGGTGTTCTAAAAGGAATTGATATTTTCATGATTTTGGAAATGCTAGGAAAAGAAGAAAGCATACAACGTGTAGAAAAATTGATAAATAGAATCAAAGAAAAAATTTAGAGTGTTTTTTTGAAAAAAGAACATAAAAATATAGATTTACATTTTAGTAAAAAAAATTCAATGCTTAAACATTATGAAAATATCATGATAATCACTCCTATATTATCTGATGATCAAGCAAAAGAAACAGCAAAAGAATATGAAAATTATCTAATCCAAAAAAAAGGAAAAATTGTTTATCAGGAACATTGGGGATTAAAAAAACTAGCTTATCCTATTCACAAAAAACAAAGTGGTTGTTATCATTTATTTGAATTTTTGTTGATTCCCAATTTAATCTCTGATTTAGAATTAAAATTAAGACAAGATGAACGTATTTTACGTTTTTTAACTGTAAAATTAAATAAATATGGAATAGAATATGCAGAAAGAAGAAGAAAAAAATTCTTAAAAAAAGATGAAGAATTATGATTTTAGAGGAAACCCATCAACATCCAAAACAACAAGTATCAGATAGTGATTTAAGATACTTATCTCCTATTAAAATAGAAACCAAAGTAGAAAAAAAATATTGTTATTTTGAAAAAAGAAATATTAAATATATAGATTATAAGGATGCTCCATTTTTAATTAAATTTCTAAATGCACAAGGTAAAATTTTACCACGTCGTATCACAGGAACTTTACAAAAAAATCAAAACAAATTAAATGCAGCTATCAAGAGATGTAGGCAAATTGGACTTTTGCCTTTTGTTACAGATGATTTAAGATAAGATAAAAAAAATGAAAATTCTTTTAAAAAAAGACGTAGAAAATTTGGGGTTTCAATATGATGAATTAGATGTTAAACCTGGTTACGCTAGAAATTATTTAATTCCTAAGGGATATGCTGTTTTAGCATTACCTGGAATTATAAAAAATACTCGTGAAATATTGAAACAACGTTCTAAAAAAGAAAATTTTTTAATTGAAAAATCAAAAGAGATAGAAAATAAGTTAAGAAAATTGACTATTAAAATCCCAGCTAAAGTGGGAAAGGGAGGAAAACTTTTTGGTTCTATTAATAATCAAGAACTCATGAAAATTTTGAAGAAAGAAGGAATTTCAATAGATAAAAAATTTATTAGAATTCCTGGAAATAAAGTCATTAAAACAATAGGAAAACATCAGGCAAATATACGATTGCATCAAAAACGAGAATTTACGTTAAATTTTGAAGTATTAGCTTCTTCCTAAAACTAAAGGAAAATGTTATATAATAAAAATAAATTTAGGAATATCACTATAATAGTGATCAACCAAGCTGATATTTTTAAAATAGGTCCATTTACAAATGGTCCCATTTTTTTAGAATCTCCTGTAAAATAAACTAATGGAACAATAGCGAAACTTAATTGTATTGATAAAATTATTTGACTAATTATTAATAATTCAGCTGTTCCTTTTTCTCCATAAACAATAGAAGCGATCATAGCCGGAACAATAGCTATCAGTCTTGTGATTAATCTTCTGATCCAAGGTTTAAATCTGATATTTAAAAATCCTTCCATGACTATTTGTCCAGCTAAAGTTCCAGTTAGTGTAGAATTTTGTCCTGAAGCGAGCAAAGCTAATGCAAAAAAAACTCCAGCAAGGCTAGAACCGAGTATAGGAGTTAAAAGTTTGTGTGCATGCATAATATCTGCTACTTCTGTATGTCCAGCTTTGTGAAAAGTGGCTGCAGATATAATTAAAATGGCCGCATTGATAAAAAAAGCTAGAGATAAAGATAAGGTACTATCTATGGTTGCATATTTTATAGCCATTTTTTTTCCTTCAATAGTACGTGGATAATCTCTAGTTTGTATGATACTAGAGTGAAGGTAAAGATTGTGAGGCATAACAGTCGCTCCTAATATTCCGATAGATATATAAAAAGAATGCGAATTTTTGATTATTTCTGGATTAGGAACAATGCCTTTCAATATGGAAAAGATTTCCGGTTTTGAGCTAATAATTTCAAAACTGAAACAAACTAAAATTGTAAATATTAAGGCAGCAACCACACTTTCAATATATCTAAAACCTTTATATTGAAAAAACAAAATGATTAAAACATCGATAGCTGTAATTAATACACCCCATGTAATGGGAATGCCAAAAAGTAATTTTAAGGCTAAAACAGAACCAATTATTTCAGCTAAATCACAAGCAGCAATGGCTATTTCACATAATAGCCATAATGTAAAATTAATAAAGGGTGGATAATGATCCCTACAAGCTTGTGCTAAATCTCTCTCACAAACAATTCCTAATTTTAAAGCCAAATGTTGCAAAATAATGGCAAAAAAATTGGATATAAAAATAACGGAAAGAAGCATATAACCAAATTTCGAACCTCCAGCAATATCTGTGGCCCAATTTCCTGGGTCCATATACCCTACAGCGATCAATAGTCCAGGACCAGTAAAAGCAAAAAGTTTTCTCCATATTCCTTTTTGTTGAGGAACATAAACGGAAGAAAAAACTTCAGAAAGGGAAGGGTGTTTGTTTTCATTTCTCCATCCTGTAGAAGATTTCTTTTTTGGCATAAAAATAAAATAGTAGAACACGAAAATATAAAGTTAACCGTTTTAATCTTTTTATTATCTATTCATGAAAATTCAAAGAATAAATTGCATTAAATAGAATAATTTATTATATTTGTCTCAAATTTTTCCGCTTGATTGATAATGAAACTTTCGGTTTTTCCAAGTAATTCAATCTTTCTTTAGTTTCATGAAAAAAATAGCTATACAAGGGGTAAAAGGGTGTTTTCATCATGCTGCCGTTTCCAGATATTTTGAAGGATATAATTACAAGTTGATGGAATGTTCTTCTTTCAGGGAAGTGGCTATTTCCGTTGCTAAATCCAATGTAGACATTGGAGTGATGGCTATAGAAAATACCATAGCGGGGACGATATTGACTAATTACAGTCTTTTATCTGAATACAATTTGAAAATAGTAGGAGAGGTGTATATGCCCATACAACATCATTTAATGGCTTATCCAGGGCAAAATATAGAAGATATTAAAGAGATTTATTCTCATCCTATGGCTATATTGCAATGTGAATTATTTATAGATGCACATCCTTATATCAAAATATCCGAATACTCAGATACAGCTGCTGCCGCTAAATATATTTCTACATGCAAAAAAAAAGGTTTAGCTGCCATCGCGTCTGAAAATGCAGCTAAAGAATATGGTCTAGAAATTATTTCCAATAATATACAAACTATTGCAAACAATTTTACTAGATTTTTTATCATTAAAAATTGTTGCAAACAAGAAAATGATTCCTTTAATAAAGCTTCACTAATATTCAAAATCTTGCATACTACTGGAAGTTTATCTCAGATCTTGAGTCTGATATCTAGTCTTGGAATCAATATGACTAAAATCCAATCCATTCCTATAATACAAAGACCTTGGGAATATTCCTTTTATGTGGATATTATATTCAATAATATAAAAGATTATGAAAAAATGAAAAAAAGTATCAGAAAAATTCCCTGTCTTCATAAATTGTCTATTATGGGAGAATATAAAAATGGTAGAATTAGATCCTAATGATTGTAGCTGCAAAAAAAATGCATCAAGTATCGGAATACTTTTTTTCCAAAAAAATGAAGGAAATTAATCATTTTGAAGAAAAAGGCATAAAAATCATTAATTTGGGAATTGGAAATCCGGATCTACTTCCTCCAAAAGGGGTTATACATAAAATGAAAAAAGCGTCCGAACTCAAGCATGCGAATACTTATCAAAGCTATATTGGAATAGAAGAATTACGTAATGCCATTTCTAATTGGTATGGGAAAGCATATCAAGTCGATGTAGATCCTAAAAATGAGATTTTGCCATTAATGGGTTCTAAGGAAGGAATTATGCATATAAGTATGTCTTATTTAGACAAAGGAGATCAGGTCCTAATTCCAAATCCTGGATATCCTACTTATTCATCTATATCAAGGCTTTTGGAAGCAGAAATTATTTATTATAATCTTTATGAGAATGAAAATTGGTCTCCTAATATTCACTTGTTAGAAAAGAACAATCTCAATAAGGTCAAGATTATGTGGGTCAATTATCCTCACATGCCTACGGGAGCTACAATTCCTTTTGATAAGTTAGAAGAAATTATTCTTTTTGCGAAAAGAAACCGCATTTTACTCGTTCATGATAACCCTTATAGTTTCATATTGAATAGTGAACGTCCTTTAAGTATCTTTAATGTCAAAGGGGCCAAAGATATAGCCTTAGAATTGAATTCATTAAGTAAGAGTTACAATATTCCAGGATGGCGTGTTGGAATGATAATAGGAAAAAAAGAATTTATTCAGAATATATTAAAAGTAAAAAGTCAAATGGATTCTGGTATGTATTATCCCATTCAAATTGGGGCTATAGAAGCTATGAATCATGATTTAAAATGGTTTGAAAAACTTAATAAAGAATATATTCAACGTAGAAAAATAATATGGGAAATATGTGATTATCTAAACTTAAAATATACGAAAAAAAGTTCTGGAATATTTGTTTGGGCAAGAATAACCGGTCCAGAAAAAAATGATCGTGTATGGTCCGACGAATTTCTTAAAAACCATCACATATTTATTACACCTGGTAGAGTGTTTGGAAATAATGGGAAAGGATATGTCAGGTTTTCTATGTGTTGTCCAGTAAAAATTTTGGAACAAGCAAAAAATAGAATTTTTTCATGAATATTGGAATTATAGGATTAGGGTTAATTGGAGGATCCATTGGTTTAGGATTGCGAAAATCCAATTTTGGAGATAAATTTATAGGAACAGACTCGAATGAGAAAAATGCTTCATATGCAGTCAAACTTGGAATTGTAGACGAAATAATTCCTTTGCAGGATCTCATTATGCAATCTTCAGTAATTATTTTGTCTATCCCAGTGGATGGAATAGAAAAAATACTTCCAAGTCTACTTAATAGAATTAGTGCAGATACAGTAATTTTAGATACTGGATCTACTAAATATGATATTTGTAATCGAGTTTATTCTCATCCAAAAAGAAGTCGTTTTGTTGCAACACATCCTATTGCAGGAATTGAAAATTCTGGACCTATTTCAGCTGATTCGGATCTGTTTTATCAAAAAAGTTGCATTATTTGTGACTCTGAACTGAGCGATCCAGATGCAATATTTATTGCAAAAAAGATCTATTCTCTTATGAAAATGCGGATGATTTATATTCCCTCTAAAGAACATGATTTATATATTGCTTATATATCTCATTTACCTCATGTGGTCTCCTTTGCTTTAGCTAGTACAGTTTTAAAAAAATTTAAAAATGAAGAAAAAATTTTTAATAATATGATGGGAAGTGGATTAGATTCAACCACACGTTTAGCGAAGAGTAAGCCTGAAACGTGGTTACCTATTTTTATTTCTAATAGAGATAATCTGATTCGAGCTATAGATTTTTATATTGATCATTTAGAAATATTTCGTAATTATTTAATAAATAAAGAATTTCATAATATAGATCAATATATGAAAAAGGCGAACAATATAAAAGATAAAAAATATGTGTAAATTAAATGTGTTGTGATGGAAAAACTGAATAATAGTATAGACAGATCCTGGATTGATAAATTAAATAAACCTTTAATTATATCTGGTCCTTGTAGTGCAGAAAGTGAACAACAAATATTAGAAACGGCCAATCGGTTAAATCCTTCCTATGTTCAAGTATTTCGGGCTGGGATATGGAAACCCAGGACAAAACCAAATAATTTTGAAGGAATTGGAAAAAAAGGACTTGAATGGCTTCATAAAGTTAAAAAAAATACTGGATTCATGATAGCTACAGAAGTAGCGAATGCAGAACATGTTAAGTTAGCTATTTCTTTTGAAATTGATGTTCTTTGGATAGGAGCTAGAAGTACAGCTAGTCCTTTCACAATTCAAGAAATAGCGAATGCTCTAGAAGGAGAAAATAATAAAATTATTTTGGTGAAAAACCCAATTCATCCTGATATAGAATTATGGATAGGAGCTTTGGAACGTTTGTTGAGTAAAGGGATTAAAAAATTGGGAGTGATCCACCGTGGTTTTTATACTTACAAAAACTCTAAATATCGGAATCAACCGAATTGGAATTTTTTGTTAAATTTTAGGAGTCTTCTTCCTAGAATCCCCATTATATGTGATCCTTCACATATTTGCGGAAACAAAGAAGGAATTTTTGATATAGCAAAAAAAGCTTATCATTTTCAAAATGAAGGATTAATGATTGAAAGTCATTGTGATCCTGATCATGCTTGGAGTGATGCTCAACAACAAATTACTCCGGAAAGGCTTTTGGAAATGTTAAAAAAATTAACAGATATCAAAAAATGTGATCAAAAAAGTAAAAGGGATTTAAATTCTTTTAGAATTGTTATTGATGAACTAGATGAAAATATTATCGCGCTTTTAGCAGAAAGAATGAACATTTCAAAAAAATTAGGGTCTTTCAAAAAAGCTTCAAATATAGCTATTTATCAACCTGATAGATGGAAAGAAATTATGGAAAAATCTATTCACTTAGGTAGAAGTTTAGGAATTTCTGAAGAATTACTTGAAGGAATTTTTAAACTTTTGCATCAGGAATCTATTAAAATTCAAAATCAAATCAAGTAATTATTTATAGAACTTAAAATAGCTCAGTCCTAAAAAAATGGCTTATTTATTTACCAGCGAATCTGTTTCAGAAGGTCATCCTGATAAAATTTCAGACCAAATATCGGACTCTATATTAGATCATTTTTTAGCGTCTGACCCAGATGCAAAAGTAGCTATAGAAACTTTAGTGACCACTGGACAAATTATATTAGCTGGAGAAGTCAATTCTAAAACTTGGGTTAATGTTCAAAAAATAGCTCGTGATATACTTAGAAAAATAGGATATACTAAAAATGAATATAGATTCAATGCAGATTCTTGTGGAATTATTTCTTCTATTCAAGAACAGTCTTCGGATCTACTGGAGGGGATTCAACGATCAAAAAAAGAAGACCAAGCATCTGGAGATCAAGGGATTGTGTTTGGTTATGCTGTGAAAGAGACTGAAAATTATATGCCTTTAACATTGGAGATTTCACATCATATATTAAGGGAACTTTCATCAATTCGAAATGAAGGAGAAAAAATGACTTACTTACGTCCAGATGCAAAATCGCAAGTCACTTTGGAATATTCGAATACAAATGTACCGGTGCATATTCACTCTATAGTGATTTCAACTCAACATGATGAATTTGATACGAAAGAAAGAATGCAAAAACGTATCGTTCAAGATGTTATAAATATTCTGATTCCAAGAGTCAAGAAGAATATACTATCAAAAAATGTAAAAAAATTGTTTACAGATAAAACAAAATATTACATTAATTCTACAGGAAAATTTGTCATTGGAGGACCTCATGGAGATACTGGACTGACCGGAAGAAAAATTATCGTGGATACTTATGGAGGAAGAGGGTCTCATGGAGGAGGAGCTTTTTCTGGGAAGGATCCATCTAAAATGGATAGATCTGGAGCTTATGCCGCTAGACATATAGCTAAAAATCTTGTTGCAGCAGGAATTTCAGATGAATTACTGATACAAATATCCTATGCAGCAGGAATTTCAGAACCTATTGGTATATTTGTCAATACCTATGGTAAATCAAAGATAGATAATGAAAAAATTGCGTCGAATATAAATCAAATTTTTGATTTACGTCCTTATGCTATAGGAAAAAGATTAAAATTGCGTCAACCAATGTATGAAGAAACATCTGTGTATGGACATATGGGAAAAACTCCAAGAAAAGTATATAAGTCTTTTTTGGATATAGAAGGAAGTCAAAAAAAACAAGAAGTAGAACTTTTCACATGGGAAAAGTTGGACTATTTACCTGTCATAAAAGACATTTTTAATATGAAATTAAAAAAATAGGTATTTTTAGTTAAATCTTTTAACTATGTCTTACAATTTATTGAAAGGGAAAAAAGGAATTATATTTGGAGCCTTGGATGAAAATTCTATTGCGTGGAAGGTAGCGGAACGTGCTTATGAAGAAAAAGCGTCTTTTGTATTAACTAATACACCAGTTTCTTTAAGAATTGGTAAAATTAATGAATTATCTCATAAAACAAAATCGATGGTAATTCCAGCAGACGCTACTTCCATATCAGATCTTAATATTTTGTTTGAAAAAACATTAGATCATTTTGGAGGAAAAATAGATTTCTTATTGCATTCTATAGCTATGTCTATTAATATTCGAAAAGGATTGACTTATCCCTCTCTGAATTATGAATTTTTAAGAAAAGGATGGGAAATATCTGCTGTTTCTTATCATAAGATTATGCAAACGGCTTGGAATAAAAAAGCGATGAATAAGTGGGGGTCTATTGTAGCTTTAACATATATTGCTTCTCAACGAAGTTTTCCACATTATGGAGATATGTCTGATTATAAGTCTTATTTAGAAAGTATTACACGTAATTTTGGTTATCATTGGGGGATTAAAGAAAAGGTTAGGGTAAATACTGTATCACAATCTCCTAGTCTCACAAGAGCAGCAAAAGCTATCAAAGGTTTTGATGAATTTTTTATTTTATCTGAAAAAATATCTCCATTAGGAAACGCTTCCGCAGAAGATTGTGCTAACTATATAATTACACTTTTTTCAGATTTAACAAGAAAAGTAACGATGCAAAACTTGTATCATGATGGAGGATTTTCTAATACTGGAATTAGTGAAACGATGATTTCATAAAAAAAAATATCTCTAGAGAACGCTCGCTCCGCTTGCTTTTAAATCCTATAAATATGAAAAAAATTATAGCTCCATCCTTACTTTCAGCTAATTTAGCTTTTTTACATCGTGATATAGAAATGCTGAATGAAAGTGACGCAGATTGGTTCCATATTGATATTATGGATTCCTCTTTTGTTTCTAATATTTCTTTTGGATCATTGTTCACTAAATATGTAAAAAAATACGCTAATAAACCTATGGATGTTCATTTAATGATATTACAACCAGATCGATATATTGAACAATTTAAAAATTGTGGAGCCGATCATTTACATGTTCATTATGAAGCTTGTATTCACTTAAACAAAACTATTTTTTCTATTAAAGAATATGGGATGAAGGTAGGTGTAGCTGTGAATCCGCATACTCCAGTTTTTCTTTTACAAGATATCATTAAAGATATAGATTTTGTTTTATTGATGAGTGTTAATCCTGGTTCTAGCGGACAGAAGTTTATTAGACAAACATATCAAAAATTAGAAGAAACTAAAGATTTAATCTTAAAAAAAGATTCTTCTGCTCTCATAGAAGTTGATGGAGGAATTAATTTAGAAAATGCTTCCTTTTTATTTAAAAATGGAGCAGATATATTAGTAGCAGGAACTACTATTTTTTCTAATTCGAATCCAAAAAAAATTATTCATAAAATGAAATTTTGTAATAATGATTTGTCATGATTTCTAAAGAAACTATAAAAAAAATACTTTCTGTTTCTTGTATAGAAGATTTAATTGGAGATTTTGTAGAATTAAAAAAAAGTGGTCTAAATTATAGAGGACTTAGTCCTTTTTCTAATGAAAAAACGCCTTCTTTTATAGTTTCTCCTACAAAAAAAATATGGAAAGATTTCAGTTCTGGAAAAGGTGGAAATATTATTACTTTTCTTATGGAACATGAACATTTTACTTATGTAGAATCATTACGTTATCTTGCTAAAAAATATGATATCAAAATTGATTATACAGAAAAATTTAGTAAAATAGACCATGAAGAATATGAAAAATTATACTTGATACAAGATTATGCAAAACATTTTTTCATAAATCAATTGTTTTTTACTAAAGAGGGACAGAAAAATGGATTCAATTATTTAATTCAAAAAAGAGGATTTAATATGAAAATAATTCAGAAATTTGGATTAGGTTATGCCCCTCTTTATTGGAGTTTTTTTACGAAAAAAGCCTTAGAAAAAGGATTTAAAATACGGGATCTAAAAAAATCGGGTTTTACTGTTTTCAGTAAATATTATAATAATTTTTTTGATTGTTTTCGTCAACGTGTGATGTTTCCAATCCATAATTTATCAGGAAGGGTGATAGGTTTTGGTGGGAGAAATATTGATTCTAGTTCTTCGAAATATATCAATTCATCCGAAAGCGATATCTTTCAAAAAAGTAAAATTCTATATGGTTTATTTCAAGCTAAAAAAAACATTCTCAAAGAAGATCTTTGTTATTTAGTGGAAGGATATACAGATGTTATTTCTTTACATCAATCTGGAATCAAGAATGTGGTTTCTTCTTCTGGAATTTCACTGACTGTCGATCAAATACTATTGATCAAAAAATTTACAAAAAATATTGTTCTTTTTTATGATGGAGATCGTTCTGGAATTCAAGCCTCTTTAAGAGGAATTAATATGATACTGGAACAAGGAATGAATTTACGTATATTATTTCTTTCTAACGGAGAAGATCCAGATTCTATATCTAAAAAGTATTCTCCCACTCAATTAAAAGGTTTCTTAGCGAAAAAAAGCTATAATTTTGTTTCTTTTAAACAAAAAATATATGAAAAATTTCATCAAGATGATCCCATTAAAAAATCATTTTTGATTTTAAACATTTTGAATAGTATTTCAAAAATTTCCAATGTTCTTCAAAAAGAATTATACTTGCAAGAAGCATCCAAAATTTTAAAAATTCGTCAAGAAGTTCTAATTCATGAATTAGAAAGAATCAACAAAAAAAATGGACAAAGACTTCGTACGGTTAAAGCGATCCAGAGCAAAAAAAAGAACCAAAACACTCTTCTTCTTCTTGAAGAAGAATTGATTCAATTAATTTTAAATCATGGAAATAAAATAATAAAAAAAGAAAAATGCAACACAACAGTTTTCGAAGAGATTTTGCATACTTTCAAATATTGTAATTTACGTTTTTCTTTGAAAAAGAACCAAGAAGTATTTGATAAAATTTGTTTACAAAAAGAAAAAACAGGTTATTTAAATGGATTTGATGATAAAGAAAATCAAAAATTTTATTTATTATCCAAATGGGATAGAAAAGGGATACAAGTATCTTCTCACGAAGATCACATAGATCAATATATAATGGATCTTTTATTAAGATATAGATCTTTATACATTTCAAAATTAATTAAAAAAGAAATTATTCATCATCATCTAACAAAAAATGATGATAAAAAATCTTTTCTCAAAAAAATCATGTATTTAACAAATATCAAAAATGAAATTCATAAGAAGTTACATAGAGAAGTTACATAGATAGATATGTGTGATTTTTTTTCTATAATAATTTTTTTGGTAAATTCGTTCATATAAACTTGCGAAAAATGAAGACATTAATTTCAAGAAAAGCGCCTAATTTTACGGCTAGTGCCGTATTAAATGGAAAAGATATTGTACAAAATTTTACTTTAGAACAATTTTATGGAAAAAAGTATGTTTTACTTTTCTTCTATCCTAAAGATTTTACTTTTGTATGCCCTACAGAAATTTATGCATTTCAAGAAAAAATAAAGGATTTTGAGACTAGAAATGTACAAATTATTGCTGTATCTACGGACACAGAACAATCTCATTGGGCTTGGTTGCAGATGCCAAAAGAAAAAGGTGGAATAGATGGGGTTACTTACCCTATTGTTTCTGATATTAATAAAACCATATCTCATAACTATGGAGTTTTGTCTGGAAATTGGATTTGCAATCATGATGAAGGATTGAAAGAAGCAACGGGAGAACTTATTGCTTACAGAGGATTATTTTTAATAGATAAAGAAGGTATTATACGACATCTTTTAATTAATGATTTTCCTTTAGGTAGAAATGTGCATGAAGCTATTCGTATGATAGATGCTCTTCAATATTATGAAAAAAATGGAGAAGTGTGCCCAGCAAATTGGACAAAAGGAAAAAAAGCGATGAAGGCTAGTCATAGTGGGATTATAGATTATTTTTCATCTTAGAATTAGAAAAGTGGATCAGATCAGATCGTCTGATCCTTTTTTTTTCATTCATTATAACCAAAAATAAATGGTAAAAAAAAAAGTAGCATTTTATACAATGGGGTGTAAACTCAATTACGCGGAGACCTCTACTATAGCAAGAAAATTTTCGGATTTATATTATCAACATGTTCCTTTCAAGAGTTATGCAGATATTTATGTAATCAATAGTTGTTCTGTTACAAAAAATGCAGAAATTGAATTTAGACATATTGTACGTTCTGCTATGAATCAAAATTCACAAGCTTTTATTATAGCAGTAGGATGTTATGCTCAACTGGATTCTAAAAAAGTTTCTTCTATCGTTGGAGTTGATCTAGTTTTAGGTTCTGACGAAAAATTCAAAATCATAGATTATCTTGATCGAGAATTATTGAAAAAATCTCATTCAAAAATTATTTCAAATACAAAGACAAAAAATGCTTATTTTCCATCGTTTTCTGTTGGAGATAGAACTCGTTCTTTTTTAAAAATACAGGATGGATGTGATTATAAGTGTAGTTATTGCATTATTCCCATATCAAGAGGAGCCTCTCGTTCTGAGAGTATAGAAAATATATTGAAAAATATTAGGTTTCTTTTTCAAAACGGAGTGAAAGAAATCGTTTTAACAGGTATCAATATTGGAGATTATGGAAAGAAAATATATGGAGTAAATCGTCGTTTGTATACATTTTTTGATTTAATACAAGCTATAGATCAAATCAAAGAAAAAGGAAGAATACGTTTATCTTCTATAGAACCTAATTTATTGAAAAATGAATGTATTGAATTTTTGTCTAAAAGCAAACATTTTGTTCCTCATTTTCATATTCCTTTACAATCTGGAAGCAATGATATATTGGAAAAAATGCAAAGACGTTATAGACGAGAACTTTATCAAGAAAAAGTAAAACAAATCCGATGGTTCATACCAGATGCTTATATAGGTTCAGATGTTATTGTTGGATTTCCTGGAGAAACACATAAACATTTTTTGGAAACTTATCATTTTTTGAAAAAATTAGAAATTTCATCTCTGCACATATTTACTTATTCTCCTCGACCAAATACGAAATCTATCACAATACAGGGACATGTATCTAAAAAAATACAATGGAAACGGAATCAAATCTTGAGAAATCTTTCAAACAAAAAATATCGTTTTTTTTGCGAAAGACAAATTCATACGAAGAAAACCGTTTTATTTGAAAAAAATTCTACAAATCAAGAATATTTATATGGATATACAGAAAATTATATTAGAACTAAGATTCCATTGAATTCATCCAATTTATTATATAAAAACACATTACAAAATGTGTTTATAACAAAAATAGATAAAGATGGAATTATGATAGCCGAACCCATTATCAATAAATTCTGAATTATTGATCCAATTTTTTTGACATAGGTATGAATTCTACATCAAAAATTTCTTGAAAAGATTTTTTGACCATGAGTTTTACCTCTTGAAAAGAGATATCATTCTTTTTTAATTCTTTTTTCAAAGAAGTTACTTCTTGATCGTAAATCCCACAAGGAATAATATAATCAAAATATCGTAAATCTGTATTGACATTTAAAGCAAATCCGTGCATCGTTACCCAACGACTCATTCTAATTCCTATTGCACATATTTTTCTTGATTTTCCGTTTTTTACATGATTATGAAACCATACTCCTGTTTTTCCTTTTTTTCGTTCTCCCTTGATTCCATAATTTTTCCATAAAAAATGGATTATCACTTCTTCTAAAAGACGAAGATATTTATGAATATCCGTAAAAAAATAATCCATATTTAGAATGGGATATCCTATCAATTGTCCAGGTCCATGGTAGGTGATATCACCTCCTCTGTCGGTTTGATAACAAGTTGCATCTATTTTTTCTAAAAAATCTGATGAAACCAATAAATGTTTATCTCTTTTTCCATTTTTACCTATAGTATATACATGGGGGTGTTCTACAAATAGAAAATATCCGGCTTTTTGAGAAGAAATGTTATTTACTTTTTTTTGAATAATCTCATCAAATAATTTTTTCTGATATTTCCAAGTTTCTTCATATTCTTTTTTTCCTAAGTCTTCGAAAAAAAGTATTTTTTTTTTTCATAGTTTTTTTTAAATTTTAAACAAATGTACCTTCGTTTTGTTCATTTTTGGTACATATACAAATCAATCTATGTCCTATTTATCAGAACAGCAAATCATACGCAGAAAAAAACTAGATCAATTAAAATTACTAGGAATAAATCCTTATCCATCAGAGGAATACAATGTAACCGCTTTCATTTGTAATATACTAAAAAATTTTACAGAAACAGAAAAAGAAACTATTAGCATAGCCGGACGTTTAATGCGTTTGCGTATTTTAGGAAAAGCTTCTTTTGGAGAAATCAAAGATCATACGGGTTGCATACAAATATACTTTTCTAAAGATCATTTAGACTCGGATAAAATGGGAAAAGAGGACACTTACAATATTTTTTTAAAAAAACTTATAGATATAGGAGATATTATTGGAGTGACAGGTTTTTTATTTAAAACGAAAATGAATGAAATCACTATCCATGCTCATAAATTAACTTTGTTATCCAAATCTATACGACCATTACCACAAGTCAAAGTGGATAAAAAAAATAAAAAAACATATGATGCTTTTTCCAATACGGAACAACGTTATCGTATGCGTTATGTAGATCTTATAGTCAATGATCATGTCAAAGAAATTTTTTTAAAACGTACTCGTATCATACAGAAAATAAGGAATTTTTTGGATGATAAAGGGTATCTAGAAGTAGATACACCTATTTTACAATCTATTCCTGGAGGAGCCATAGCTCGTCCTTTTGAAACTTATCACAACACACTAGGAATTCCATTGTATTTACGTATAGCTAATGAACTTTATTTGAAAAGACTTATAATTGGTGGTTTTCACGGGGTCTATGAATTT
This sequence comes from Blattabacterium cuenoti, assembly GCF_014251555.1. NCBI lineage: Bacteria > Pseudomonadati > Bacteroidota > Flavobacteriia > Flavobacteriales > Blattabacteriaceae > Blattabacterium > Blattabacterium cuenoti. The sequence goes on along the minus strand of NZ_CP059190.1, from coordinate 302,893 downwards.
TCTAGAAATTTCAGAAATGAGGGAATGGATCGAATTCATAATCCAGAATTTACTGTACTTGAGCTTTATATAGCTTATAAAGACTATTATTGGATGATGAATTTTACAGAAAGATTGATGAAGTGTATCTGGAATAAATTTCAAGAAAAAGAAAATAATCATATTAATTTTCAAACTCCTTTTCCCCGTATTCCTATATTGGATTCTATTAAAAAATACACAGGATTTAATCTAGAAAAAATGGAAGAGAAAGAGTTAAGAAAAGTATGTCAAAAATTGCATATAGAAGAAAATGTAAAAATGAGTAAAGCTAAACTGATTGAGAACATTTTTGAAGAAAAATGCGAAAAAAATTACATTAATCCTACTTTCATTATTGATTATCCAGTAGAAATGAGTCCTTTAACTAAAAAACATCGTCATAAAAAAAATTTATCAGAACGTTTTGAACTTATTATCAATGGTCAAGAAATTGCCAATGCTTATTCAGAACTTAATGATCCTATAGATCAACTTAATCGTTTACGAGAACAAATGAAATTATCCGAAAAAAACACAAAAGATGAATCAATGTCAATTGATCAAGATTTTATACGTGCTTTAGAATTTGGAATGCCTCCTACTGCAGGGATTGGAATTGGAATAGATCGTTTAGTGATGTTACTTACTCAAAAGAACTCTATTCAAGAAGTTTTACTTTTTCCACAAATGCGTCCAGAAAAAGGAGGAAAAAAATAAGTTATTTATTTACTAATCCTAATACTCTTAATCCGTTTATTGTAGCAATTTCGACCAAATGATCTATATCATAATAATGACAAGCTTCTAACATCACACGTAATTCTATCCATAGATTTCCATCAGAAAAAGGTTTGTATATATCACAAATATTATCTGTTCCAAAAGCCACTATGATTCCTTCAGGAACCATTTCGTCCACTGGAGTGATAGAATTATGGCTAGGAGTTAAACGTTCACTTCTGGTATGATCAATCCAAGCAATGGGACAAGAGATTACCATTAGATCTGCTCTTTTTATTAATTGATAGATTTCATAACGATAAGCTCTAGCATGTGCTGCTAAAGAAATACTATGTATAGCTACTACTTTTCCTTGCATTCCATGTTCAATCGTTTTTTTGGCTAATTTTTCGGTTTCTTTTTCTTCGCTAGTATTAAATTGATCAACATGTACATGGACTATTTTTCCCCTTTTTTTAGCTGTTTTTAATAAAATATCTAGATGTTCATCTTCTTTTCCATAATCTTTAGCGGGTAACCCCCCAATAATATCCACAAATTCTACTGATTTATCGAACCAATATTTTGACTTTTTATCCAACACCCCTTTCAAAACTTGATTAGCAAAACAAATATGGATGGAATTTCCATAATTATTTTTCAATTTTTGAGCTGCTTTCAAGGCACGATCTTCAATAATTTCATCCACATCAATAAAGGTGCACAAAGCTTGTGTTCCTTGCATTAAAAAATATTCCAAAGCTTTTTCCATACGGATATAAATATCCTCTTCTGTAGCTAAACGTTTCATTTCATCAACCAAATACCATTTTTTTTTGAGGGATAAATAAGAATATTTGAAATTTTTTTTTGTTAGAGTATAAGCCCTATCTAAGTGAGCATGAGCATTAACCCATCCACCTTTTTCTTTCACTTTTTCTATAAAAATTTTTTTAGGATTCATTTTTAATCGGTTTATTAAATATTGGAAATCCAAATTACTTTTTTATTTATAAAAAATGGTTCTTGAAAATAATGATTTAAAGGATATTCTATAGCATGAGGAAATTTTTTTAATTCCTCATAAAGATTTCCTCCTTTTAGATATAAAGCTCCATTTTGAATTTTAGAATTGGATTTGTATTTAAATTTATTTTTTATCCAATTATGGATGATATTTATTTTTGTGACAGCTCGAGTAACCACAAAATCAAATTTATTTTCTAATTTTTCTGCACGTATACAAATAGGATGTGCATTTTTTAAATGAAGATCATATATGATTTTTTCTATAATTTTAATTTTTTTTCGAATAGAATCTACTAATATAAATTCTGTATGAGGAAAAACTATGGATAAAGGGATTCCCGGAAATCCTCCACCTGTGCCTAAATCCATAACACATGATCCAGGGAAAAAAGAAAATACTTTAGCTATTCCTAAACAAAAAAGGACATGTTGTTGATAAAAATCGTAGAATGTCTTTCTAGAAATTAAATTCACATGCGAATTCCAATATGCGTATAAATTTTTCAAAGAAGACAACTTTTCGATTTGTTGACTCAATAGATCTGGAAAATATTTTTTAATTAATTCCATATTAGTGGATCAATAAATTTATAATCAAATTTATTTAGATTTGTAATCATTTCAAATTCGAATATCTATGAAAAATAGATTGTCTCATCGTTTGCAAAATATATCTTATTCGCAAACCATAGCTATGTCAGCTAAAGCTAGAGAATTAAAAAACAAAGGCTATGACATTATCAACTTAAGTTTGGGAGAACCAGACTTTTTACCTCCTAATTTCGTTTTAGATGCTGCTAAACAAGCGATCGATGAAGGTTATCATTATTATACTCCTGTTTCCGGATATTTAGAACTTAGAAAAGTAATATGCGAAAAATTCTACCGTGATAATCATTTAAAATATACTCCTTCTCAAATTGTAGTTTCTACTGGAGCAAAACAAGCTATCATGAATGTTCTTTTATCTTTGCTGAATCAAAATGATGAAGTCATTATCCCCGCTCCTTATTGGGTAAGTTATTTACAAATGGTAAAATTATGTGAATCTTATCCTGTTGTCGTCCAAACAACCATGAAAAACAATTTTAAAATTCATCCAAAACAGTTAGAAAAAGTAATAACCTCTAAAACTAAATTATTTATTTTCAGTACTCCTTGTAATCCTACAGGAAGTGTTTATTCTTATCAAGAATTAAGAGATTTAGCAGAAATTTTTAAAAAACATCCAAGAATCATGATTCTTTCTGATGAGATTTATGAACATATTTGTTATTCTGACAAACATGCTACTAGTATTGCTGTATTTCCTGATATTTATAATCAAGTTATCACTCTAAATGGACTTTCTAAGGCTTTTTCAATGACGGGTTGGAGAATTGGATATATTGGAGCTCCAGAATGGATTGCTCAATCTTGTGATAAGATACAGGGGCAAATGACTTCTTGTGCTAATTCTATTGCACAGAGAGCAGCTATTTCTGCATTAAAAGCCGATCCAAGTGAAATAGGATATATGATCAAAGAGTTTAAAAAAAGAAGAAACTTAGTTTTGAATCTGATCAAAGAAATTGATGGTTTTCAATTTAATAAACCAAATGGAGCTTTTTATATTTTTCCAAAAGTTTCAGATTTTTTTGGAAAAAAATTATATGGTAAAGTTATTCAAAATGCGGATGATTTTTCTGAATTATTACTTGAAAAAGCTCAAGTAGCTACCGTGAGTGGGAGTGCTTTTGGTGATCATGAATATTTGCGTATCTCTTACGCTTCATCAGAAGATAAAATTATAGAAGCTTTCACAAGAATAAAAAAGGCATTAAATTAAAGGTGGACGACCGGATTCGAACCGGCGACCCTCAGAACCACAATCTGATGCTCTAAACCAACTGAGCTACGTCCACCATATAATATAAATCCCCACAAATATAACTAATAACAAAAACTTTCTATAATTTTTTTACAATAAGAAAAAAGATCGCTATATATCCATTTTAGGATGATTTTTTTTTCTTGAATAGGGTATAAAAGATGAACATTTGCACCTGCATCTAATGTAAAATAGATATTTTTCTTGCTTTGTATTCTAAAATCCCATACAGTATAAAGAACGTTCAGAGTATTTGGTTTCATCCATAAAAAATAGGGACGAGATGTCATGATCATGGCATGAAGAGTCAAAGCTTCATGCTCTATCAATTCTCCAAATTCTTGAAAATCTCCTATTTTTAATATGGAGATAAGCCGATCCATATTTTTATTAGCACATTTAAGTCTTTCTCTAGCATAAGGATGATTATTCATTAACTGATGCCCTTTTGAACTCAAAATCTTTTTAGGTTCTTCATCTATTATTAAAATAGTATTTACCATTTTCGTAAAAATGGAGTGGACTTTATATGGATATGGAATAGCATAAAGATCATTACTCCCTTTTATGGATTGATGACATCCCCAGACAACAAGTCCAGGATAAATAGATCTGCAAGCACTTCCGGAACCTAATCTAGCTAAAAAAGAAGCTTTTTTTAAAAAAAAATCTTCTTTTAAAGAAGAAACTAATTTTTTTTCTATTTCCATAATACATAATGCTAAAGCACTCATAGAAGAAGCAGAAGAAGCTATTCCACTACTATGTGGAAAAGTATTATAGGTTTTGATAATAAAATTAAAATCTCGTAAATAAGAACAATAAAATGAGATTCTATGAAAAAATTCCAAAATCTTTGGAATAAAACTAGTTTTTTCTTTTCCAGACAGAAAAACTTTTATGGATAAATTTCTTTTTTTTTTCTCTCTCAGATAATAAATTAATCGTGTTACCGTGTAAACTCCTCCCAGTGAATAACTAATAGACGAATTCAACGGAATTTGAATTTTATTCTTATGCTTTCCCCAATATTTAATTAAAGCAATATTAGAATGACTTTTTCTTGTGACTACTCCATTTTGGCCTATAGAATATTTTTTTTTCCTATAAAAAAAACAGTTTCTTTTCAAAATTTAATTACAAATCATTTTCACTTTGATTGATATAATCTAACATTTTTTTATCGTCCAATTCCCCCTCAGAACGAGCTATTACACAACTAGCTAATCCATTTCCTATCACATTTACGGTCGTGCGAGCCATGTCCATTAATTCATCTATTCCTATAATAGCTAATATAGGCCAAGTAGGTAATCCAAAAGAAGCAACAGTCGCTAAAAGAATAACTAAAGATGCTCTAGGTACTCCTGCTACTCCTTTGCTAGTTAAAATTAAAGTCAAACCTATGAATATCTGTTGACTAAAACTCAAAGGAATACCAGATGCTTGTGCTACAAAAACAGTAGCTAAAGATAAATATAAAGTAGTCCCATCCAAATTGAAGCTATAACCTGTAGGAATCACAAAAGCAATAATTTTTCTGGGAACGCCTAATTTCTCTAAATTTTCCATAAGTAGAGGTAAGGCTGATTCAGAACTTGTAGTAGCAAATGCAAGTGAGACAGGTTCAGTTAATGCTTTAATGAAACTTTTTAAAGGAACTTTAATCCATAAAAGAATAGGAAGTAAAACAACTATCAAAAAGATAAGTAAAGCAATATAAAGAGTCAACAATAACTGAAATAAATTATATAAAATATCCAACCCCATATGTCCTACTGTATAAGCTATAGCGGATCCTACTCCTATAGGAGCAAAATACATGATAATTTTAGTAAATTTAAACATGATTTCTGAAAGACTCTCTGCAAATAGTAATAGAGGGGTTCGTTTTTTCTCTTCCAGAAAAACCATGGAAATTCCGAAAATAACAGAAAATACCACTATAGGCAATACGTCTCCGTGATATATAGATTTGATAAAATTTTCTGGGAATACATGAAGAATAGTGTTTTGCCAAGTTCTACTTTCTACTTTTGGCAATTGTTGTTCTGTGATTCCCGAAGGCATCACAATACCTACTCCAGCTTGAGAGACATTAATAGCAATAAGACCAATGAATAAAGCTAAAGTTGTTACAACTTCAAAATATAGTAGGGACTTCCATCCCATACTGCCTAATTGTTTAATATTAGAATGACTAGCTATTCCAACTACTAAAGTTGAGAATAATATTGGAGCAATAATAGTTTTTATCAATCTCAAAAATATTTGAGATAAAAATCTTAGTTCTACAGCGATTTTTGGTAGATCTAATCCTATTTCTATTCCTATGATAATGGATAATAAGATCCAAGTAGTTAAATCTTTTTTCAGAAAGGCATACAATATGAAAAGAGATATGACGAAGCATCTTAGCATGCAAAGAGACAACTTATCCAATCCTAAAAAAGATTTTGACAAATGGATCAATACATATGCTAAAACACTTAAAAAAGCTATTAATAAAACTTTTTCTTTTTTTACTTTCATTCCAATACTCATTTTGTAAAATTCAACATATCTCAAAAATCCAATTAAAAACTATACGGACGGTAACAGTCCCGTAGGGACTCGAACCCTAACTTACAGAACCAAAATCTGCTGTGCTACCGTTACACAACGGGTCTATGTGTAAAACGGTAACAGACCCGTAGGGACTCGAACCCCAACTTACAGAACCAAAATCTGCTGTGCTACCGTTACACAACGGGTCTATGTGTAAATATATACCATTTTTTTTTCAAAAACATTATAATTATGCCTAAATTGAGGTTTTTTGGTTATTATTTAAATCCATCAAATATATGTCTGTGAAAATACGTTTAAAAAGAATAGGAAAAAAGCATAAACCTATTTATCATATAGTTGTAGCTGATTCTCGTTCTCCACGAGATGGTAAATTTATTGAAAAACTAGGAACTTATAATCCTCATACGGATCCTCCTTCAACTGTATTGAAAATGGAAAATGCTGTTTCATGGTTAATGAAAGGAGCACAACCTACTAACACGGTTAGATCCATTTTTTCTCAAAACGGTGTATTACTCAAAAAACATTTATTAGAAGGAGTTAAAAAAGGAGTTTTAACTGATGAAGAATGCCACAAAAGATTTCATGGATGGTACAAAAAATATAAAATTTAATTTAATAAGTAACATGGAAATTCTAATTTTTCTGAAAGATCTAAATCATAAGAACTATTTTTTATAGAAAAATTACCTATACGTTCTCTTCTTAAAGAAAGTAGATAAGCTACGCTTCTGAGTTCTTTTCCAAAATCTTGAGCAATAGATCTAATATAAGTTCCTTTTCCACATTCTATAAAAAATTTTATGTAGGGAATTCCTATCTTTAGAATATGAAATTGATAAATATTAACACGTCTCGATTTCATTGAATTTATTATTATTTTTTCTCCTTTTCTAGCATACTCATAGAATCTTTTCCCTTTTCTTTTTAAGGCCGAAAAAGAGGGAGGATATTGATCTATTTCTCCTATAAATTTTTGCGATGTTTTTCTAATAAGTTGAGGAGTGATGTGTGAAATGGAAGAAAAATTATATTCTTCTGTTTCTGAATCAAAAGATAAAGTTTCACAGCCTAATTTTATAATTCCTGTATAAGTTTTTTTATAATTTTGAATCTCATCTACTTTTTTAGTATATTTTCCTGTTAGAACAATTAGTAAACCTGTGGCAAGAGGATCTAAAGTTCCCGCGTGTCCTATTTTTAAATTTCCTTTTTTTGTTGTAGGAGTATCCATGAGAATAGAATTTTTAATTTTTTTCACAATTTCAAAAGAAGTCCATCCCCACGGTTTATCTATTAATAACATTTTTCCATTTTGAAATTCTAATAAATCTTTGATCAAAATTTACCAAGCGGTTTAATCAAATAATGTATAACAAGAAAAAAAATACCTAAAATGATTCGATAGTATCCAAATAATTTGAAATTATTTTTTTTCAAATATTTCATAAAATATTTGAGAACTATAATTCCAGTTATGAAAGCTACTATGTTTCCTAAAAATAATAATTTTATCTCTTTAAATGTAAATGTAAATGTAAAAGAATTTAATTGAAAATAATAATCAAATAATTTTTTACATGTAGCAATTCCAATAACAGGCACAGATAAAAAGAAAGAGAATTCAATAGCTTTTCTTCTATTGACATTTTGTAGCATACAAGAAACAATGGTAGTTGCACTTCTAGATACTCCTGGGATCAAAGCCATACATTGAAATAAACCAATAATAAAAGCTTTGAAATAAGTAATTCTATTCCTTTTATTAGGGTAATTTTTTTCATAAAAATTTTCTGCTTTCAAAATGACTAATCCACCTATAAAAAGAGATAGAGCTACAATCAGTGGATCTACTAATAAAAAATTTGTTTTTTTGGAAGAAAAAAAACCCAAAATCCCTACAGGAAAACTAGCTACAAAAATTTTTAGGTAAAAATCCCATTTTTGAAAAAAAAATTTGTTTCTATACAAAAAAACTACTGATAAAACTGCTCCAAGCTGAACAGATACAAGAAATAAATTTGTTATTTTATCTTCTAGTATTCCCATAATAGAAGCTGCAAGGATCATATGTCCTGTAGAAGAAATAGGTAAAAACTCTGTAATTCCTTCAATAATCCCTAATAGGATTGATTGAATATAATTCATGATGGAATGTGATGTATTTTGTTGAATTGGATAAAACTAGAATACTATACATCAATTTTTGCATGTATTGCATTTTTTTCTATGAAATTTCTACGTGGTGGAACTTCATCTCCCATAAGAATGGAGAATATATTGTCTGCTTCCGAATGATTTTCTATATTGACTTTGCGTAGAGTTCTCTTCTTGGGGTTCATAGTCGTTTCCCAAAGTTGTTCCGCATTCATCTCTCCTAATCCTTTGTAACGTTGTATATTAACAGATTTTCTTCCTCCTAATTGATTGAGTATATTTTCTCTTTCTTGATCACTCCAAGCATATTGATAATGATTTCCTTTTCGGATTAAATAAAGTGGAGGTGTTGCAATATAAATGTGTCCTTTTTCTATTAATGGTTTCATATAACGAAAGAACAATGTTAAAATCAAAGTAGAAATATGACTTCCATCTATGTCCGCATCTGTCATAATAATAATTTTATTGTATCTCAGTTTTTTGACATTTAAAATTTCTTGATCTTCTTCTGTTCCAATAGAGACTCCTAAAGAAGTAAATATATTTTTTATTTCCTCATTTTCAAATATTTTATACTGCATAGCTTTTTCAACATTTAATATTTTACCTCGTAAAGGTAAAATAGCTTGAAAATTTCTATCTCTACCTTGTTTAGCTGTTCCACCAGCAGAATCTCCTTCAACCAAATAAATTTCACAATTTTCTGGATTATTGAAAGAACAATCTGCTAATTTTCCAGGTAAAATACTATTATTGATGGGATTTTTTTTTTGTATTAATTCACGAGCTTTTTTAGCGGCTTGACGTGCTTTAGCTGCTAAAATGACTTTATCAATAATTTTTTTTCTATCACTAGGGTGTTCTTCTAAATAACTATTCAACATTTCTCCTACAATTTTATCTACAATTCCTCCCACTTCGTGATTGCTTAATTTAGTCTTGGTTTGTCCTTCAAATTGAGGTTCCATTACTCTTACAGATATAATAGCTGTAATTCCTTCCCTAAAATCATCTCCAGTCAACTCGACTTTATCTTTATTGGATAAAATTCCATATCCTTCCGCATATTTTTTTAACGTTCTTGTTAGTGCTCTTCGAAATCCAGAAAGATGAGTTCCTCCTTCATAAGTATTGATATTGTTAACATAAGAATAAATTTTTTCTTTAAAAGAAGTATTGTATTGCATTGCAACTTCTACAATTGTATTGTCTTTTTCACCTTCAATAAAAATAACATTTTTTGTTAAAGATTCCTGATTTTTATCTAAAATAGAAAGATATTCTTTTAATCCATTTTTAGAAAAAAAATATTCTTTGATGTTCTTTCTTTCATCTTTTAAAAATAAGTGCAGTCCTTTATTTAAAAAAGCTAATTCTTTCAATCGATTGGCTAAAATTTCATAATTATATGTAATGGAATTAAAAATAGAATGATCAGCAAGATAATGAATTTTTGTTCCTTGCATATTGGTTTTTCCTAAACATTTTACAGGATAAAGGGCTTTTCCTTTTAAATACTCTTGTTGATAAATTTTTCCGTTACGATAAATTGTGACTATAAGTTTTTTAGATAGAGCATTTACACAGGAAATTCCTACCCCGTGTAATCCTCCCGAAACTTTATAAGAATTTTTATCAAATTTACCACCTGCACCAATTTTAGTCATAACTACTTCAAGAGCAGATTTTCCTTCTTTTTTATGAATGTCTATTGGAATTCCACGACCATTGTCAAGTACGGTAATAAATTCATTTTTGTGAATTGTCACCCATATTTTATTGCAAAAATCTGCTAAGGCTTCATCGACAGAATTATCTATCACTTCGTAGACTAAATGATGCAACCCTCTAATTCCTACATCTCCAATATACATAGAAGGTCTGAGTCGAATATGTTCTATTCCCTCAAGAGATTGAATACTATCTGCTGTATAATTTTTTATAGTATTTTGTTTACTCATAATCCATGAATTTTATTTAGAAATTTTTATTATTTCCATAAAAATTTATAGTTTTATCTTCGATCAAAGATAGAATAAAAATGTTTTTGCGTGAAAATTTGGGAGAAAAAGACTAATTTTAGTTTTGATAAAGAAATAGAAAATTTTACATCAGGGAAGGATTCTCAAATAGATTTACTTTTAGCCCCGCATGATGTTATAGGAACTATAGCTCATATCATTATGTTAAAAAGTATTGGATTATTAAATCAAAAAGATTTAATAATTTTGATTAAGGAGTTGCGTTACATTTATATTCACGAAATATTAAAGAATAATTTTAGAATAGATGAAGGAATAGAAGATATTCATTCTCAAATAGAGTTTTTGTTAACAAATCGTTTAGGAGAAGTAGGTCAAAAAATACATAGTGGTAGATCCAGAAATGATCAAATATTGGTAGATTTGAAACTTTTTGTTCGCACAGAAATCAAAGAAATAGTTTTGATTACTTATTCTTTTTTTGATTTGTTATTAAAATTAAGTGAACAACATAAAAATACATTAATGCCTGGTTATACTCATTATCAAATAGCTATGCCTTCTTCTTTTGGACTTTGGTTTGCTGCATATGCAGAAAGTTTAATAGATGATTTGCTATTAATTCGCACAGCATATCGTATTGTTAACAAAAACCCTTTAGGATCTGCTGCAGGTTATGGATCTTCTTTCCCTTTAAATCGAAAAATAACAACGGATTTATTGGGATTTGAAAATTTAAATTACAATGTAATATATGCTCAAATGGGACGTGGTAAAATGGAAAGAATAGTTTCAGAATCTATTGCTTCTTTAGCAAGAACTTTAAGTAAAATGGCACAAGATATTTGCTTATATTTAAGTCAAAATTTCAATTTCATTAGTTTTCCTGATCATCTGACTACCGGATCTAGCATAATGCCTCATAAGAAAAATCCAGATGTTTTTGAGATGATACGAGCTAAATGTAATAGAATTACTTCATTACCTAATGAAATTTCTTTGATTACTTCTAATTTTTGCTCTGGATATCATAGAGATTTTCAAATTATTAAAGAAAGATTTTTTCCTCTTTTTGAAGAAATAAAAAAATGTTTTTCTATGTTTAAGTATATGTTGAATCATATTATAGTGAGAAAGGACATTCTTAAGGAAGAGAAGTATAAATACTTGTTCAGTGTAGAAGTTGTTAACAAACTGGTTGTTGAAGAAGGATATTCTTTTAGAAAAGCTTATCAAAAAGTAGGTTTAGATATCCAAAATGGATGTTTTAAACCCTTGATAAATAATTTTTATTCTCATGAAGGGAGCATAGGCAATTTATGTAATGAAAAAATTAGAAATTTGATGCAAGATGTGATCAAAGAATTTGATTTTGATCAACTTGACAAAGTTATAAAACGTTTAATTTATAGCAAAATTTCTTTTGAAGGATCCTCTACGAATCCAATTTTCGTTTAAGTTGCATGGATTTTTGATAAAACCAGTCTTTGATTTTTTTATGATGTCCAGATAAAAGAATTTCTGGTACAGCCCATCCTTTATAAACAACTGGACGAGTATAAATGGGAGGAGCTATTAATAAAGATTCTTTTTGAAAAGAATCCGTAAGAATGGAATCTTGGTTTTGTATGACACCAGGTAATAATCGAACTACAGATTCTACTACAACAGCAGCTGCTAGTTCTCCTCCAGATAAAACGTAGTTTCCAATAGATATTTCTTCGGATATCAAGTGATCTCTAATTCTCTGATCAATTCCTTTGTAACGTCCACAAAGAATGATGATATTTTTTTTATCAGTTAGAGTTTTTGCATATTTTTGTGAAAATAACTTTCCATCAGGAGTCATAAAAATTTTTTTATCATAATTTCGTTCTGATAACAATTTTGAAAAACATTGATATACAGGCTCTATTCTAATAACCATTCCGGATCCACCTCCATAAGGATAATCGTCCACTTTTTTACGCTTCCCTAAACCATATTGACGTAAATCATGAACATAAATATCAATCAATCCTTTATTGATTGCTTTTTTAATAAGAGAATTGGAAAAAGGACTATGAAGAATTTCAGGAATTACGCTAACAATATCTATACGCATTATTTTTCTTAGTAATATACACTTTGACTAAGAATCTAGGAATGAAACTAATGAAAAAATTCTACCTTTGTTAATAATTTATAAAAATGAATTATATCGTATCTATAGTAGGACGTCCAAATGTTGGAAAATCTACTTTGTTTAATCGTCTTGTAGGAAGAAAACAAGCTATTGTTCATATGACAAGTGGAGTCACAAGAGATCGTATTTTTGGAAATTCAGAATGGAATGGAGTCAAATTCTCTGTGGTGGATACAGGTGGTTTTAGTTTTACGATTTCAGAAAATAATGTACTTGAAAAAGAAATAAAAAATCAAATTTTCATGGCTATCAAAGAAGCAGATGTGATTTTGTTTTTGGTAGATATCATGGGAATATTCTACGCGGATAAAGAAATAGCTAAAATACTCAGAAAATGTCATAAAATTACTTTATTAGTAGTAAATAAAGTAGACAACGGAAAAATCATATATTCTGATACAGATTTTTTTCGTTTAGGATTTGTAAATTATTACTACATCTCAGCTATAAATGGAAGTGGAACGGGAGAATTACTAGATAAATTAGTAGAAATATTCAAAGAAAAATTCGTTAAAATAAAAGAAAAAATCGCAGAAAAAGAATTTCTTCCTCGTTTTTCTGTTGTAGGACGTCCAAATGTTGGAAAATCTACTTTGATTAACTCTTTTTTAGATAAAAATCATCATATTGTAACTAACATTTCTGGAACGACTAGAGATAGTCTAGATGTTTTCTACAAAAAATGGGGATATGAATGTATTTTAGTTGATACTCCTGGAGTAAGAAAAAAATCAAAAATAAGAGAAAACATTGAATTTTATTCTTCTATAAGAACGGTAAAAACGATAGAATACACTGATGTTTGTCTTTTAATGGTAGATGCATCTAGTGGATGGGAAAAACAGGATATGAACATTTTTAAATTAGTGAAAAAATATCATAAAGGGATTATAATTCTTATTAATAAATGGGATTTGTTTCATAATAAAAATTATTCTATGCAAAAAAATTATGAATTTTTGATTCGAAAAAAAATATCTCCATTTGATAATGTTCCCATTCTTTTTATATCTGCTAAAAATAAAGATGGAATTCATCATATTATTCCCATAGCTGATCAGATTTTAAAATCCCGTAAAAACAGATTAAAAACGAATATTTTAAATAAAATTATGTTACCAATTTTGAAAAAAAACCCTCCTCCTTCTAAGAAAAAAAAGAAATTAATAACTATCAAATATTGTACTCAGCTGCCCTCATGCACGCCAATATTTATTTTTTTTTCTAATTTTCCTCAATACATAAAAGAATCTTATAAAAGATTTGTTGAAAATCAAATTCGTTATCACTTTGATTTTAGAGGAGTCCCCATACAAATTTTCTTTAGAAAAAAATAATTTTTTAGGATTTATTATCTATTTTTTTTGATAATACTGTGATAACACATTTAAGAGGAAAGTTAATAGAAAAAAATCAATCTTATTTAATAATAGATTGTCATGGAGTAGGATATCATATTCATATCTCATCATATACCTATTCTTCTTTGTTAGAAGAAGAAGGAAAAGATATATGTATACATACTTATCTTTTTATCAAAGAGAATCAACATGTTTTGTATGGTTTTTCTGACAAAATAGAAAGAGAAATATTTTCTTATTTGATATCCGTGAATGGAATAGGGCCAAGTTCTGCTATCATGTTACTATCTTCTCTTACTCCATATGAAATCAAAGAATCTATATCTAAAGAAGATATAAAAGTATTTAACAAAGTAAAAGGAATTGGGACAAAAACAGCTCAAAGAATTATTATTGAACTAAAAGATAAATTTACTAAAGAAATTTTTTATAAAAAAGAAAAAAACGTAAAATTTTTGGAAAATACTACACCTTATTTAATCAAAAGAGAAGCTTTAAGCGCTTTGAGCAGACTTGGATTTTCTCCTCAAGAATCTAAAAAGGTTTTGGATGAGATTTTGAATGAACATCCAGAATTTTCTGTAGAAAATCTCATTAAAGAATCTTTGAAAAAATTGTAAAATCATTTTTATGATTTCCGATTTATAAAACCTGAAAAATAATATACTTTTGTTTTTTTGTGAATTCAATAATACCTCTTATTATGAAATTTTTTTATTCATCAATTATAGTGGTTCTTTTTTTATTATCCATATTTGATTTGATTGTTGGTTTAATTAATGATGCCGTTAATTTTCTCAATTCCGCTATTGGATCTAAAGTAGCTTCTCGTAAAACTATCATGATTTTTGCTAGCTTAGGTATTTTATTAGGAGCTTTTTTATCTAGCGGAATGATGGAAGTAGCAAGAAAAGGAGTTTTTGATCCTTCCTATTTTTATTTTTCAGATATTATTTTTATTTTCTTAGCGGTTATGATATCCGACATTATTTTATTGGATGTTTTTAACACTTTAGGATTACCCACTTCCACTACAGTATCTATGGTTTTTTGTTTATTAGGTGGAGCTTTCAGTATAGCTATGATTAAAATGAGTTCTCCATTAAATAATGAGCCCTTTCATCATTTAACTCTATACATTAAAGCAGAAAAAACATTAACTATTAGTATAGGTATTTTTTTATCTATTATAATTTCTTTTACTTCTGGAGCTTTCATTCACTATTTTATTCGTTCTTTATTTAGTTTTGAATATGAAAGTAAATTAAAATATGCAGGAGTGATATGGACTGCTATTTCATTGAGCAGTATGACTTATTTTCTTATTGTCAGAGGATTGCATAGTACATTACAAGGGTTTATGAATGATAATTTAACAGGATTTTCCTTATTCATTCAACATTTTATAAAATGGATTCACCATAATTTTTTTGTTTTTTTGCTCATATTATTTTCAACATGGATAATAGTCGCAAAAATATTTGTTTCTTTAGGATACAACATATTAAAATTTGTCGTATTATATGGGACTTTTTCTTTGGCTATGGCTTTTGCAGGAAATGATTTAGTCAACTTTATCGGAATCCCTATAGCTGGAATACAGTCTTATAATATATGGAAAGAAGCGGGAAGTCCTCCTGCTGAAAAATTCAATATGAAAAGCTTATCTGGAAATGTACAGGTTCCATCTTTGGTTTTGATTTTTGCAGGAATGATTATGATATTGACTCTTTGGTTCTCTAAAAAAACAAAAAACATCACTAGCACAGAGATTAATTTAAGTAGACAAAATGAAGGCCCAGAGAAATTTTTATCCAATTCTTTTTCTAGAGGAATTGTTAGATTTTTTTTATGTTTCGTTAATTATTTTTTTGAATTCTTTCCGAAAAGACTTTTGGTTAAAATAGAAAAAAATTTTAAACAAAAAAAAACACAAAAAGAAGAAAGCGTCGCTTTTGACCTAGTTAGAGCTTCTGCTAATTTAACTATATCTAGCATATTGATATCTATAGCTACGGTTCAAAAATTACCACTATCTACTACTTTCGTTACTTTTATGGTATCTATGGGGACTTCTCTTTCAGATAGAGCTTGGGACCGAGAAAGTGCTGTTTATAGAGTTTCAGGAGTGTTAAAAGTTATAAGAGGATGGTTTTTAACAGGCTTAATAGCCTTCACAATGGCAGGAGTAACGGCTGCCTTTTTATATTTTTTTAAAGCATGGGCTTTATGCTCTCTTATTTTTTTAATTGTATTTGTTTTTTACAAAAGTTATAAAAAATATCATAAAAAAATAAAAGAAGAAAAACCGCTTTTTGATACTATAGTAAATCTTACTTTGGAAACCACCTTAAACAAAACCTTTGATATTCTTAAACCTATACTTGAATATATAGAGGAAATTTATAAAAATAGTATAGAAGGAATTACTCAAGAAAATTTAAAAACTCTTCAATCTAGTAGAAATTCTTTTTTAAAAGTAAAAGAAAATTTTACAAGTATACAAAATTCTTTAATTCAAGTGATTCTAAAAACGAAAAACAGTGAACCTATTGCTGGAATTCTTTATCTACATATATACAACAAAACTAAAGAGATTATTGAATCCTCAGATATTATTACTAATCATACATTATTTCATGTTATAAATAGCCATAAACCTTTAAAATATCAACAAAAGAAAAATTTGTTAAAACTTGAAAATCTTATGATTGAACATTTTAACATCATAAAAAAAATAACAATAGATAGAAATTGTAAACAAATCCAATTTCCTTGTCCAATCCAAAATCAAATTCTAAAAAAAATAGAGGAACAAATGAATCAACAGGTCATGGGAATTATTTATAAAAAATATGGAACAAAAAACACTTTCTTAATGTTGGATCTTCTTTTGCAATCAAAAAAAATAACAGAAAATATAAAAGATATCATTCTATTGTATCACAATATTTTATCCCACATCTCCTCAAAACAAGACGCATCTTTTCTAGCTTTCTAAAAATCAAATAGTCATGATGTTGCATCCTCGTATGTCTGAAAAATCCATTCTTCCTAATACTTCAAATTCATAGTCATTTATTTTTTTTCCTAAATCTTCGGTAGAAATAAAAGGACAAGATAAGTAATTCGATAAATCTATAATATCAATACCTCCTATTTTATTGTTATCTATATGAATAAAAGGATCTTCCGGATCTCTGATATATATTTTCATCCAGGGAGGACATCGAAATACACCGTTTTTTTTTGCATATGCTTGAGAAAGCAATTCTGTCATTCCATATTCAGAGTGAATTTCCTTTACACAAAAAAATTTTTTTAAAATATTGTGTAATTCTTCTCTAATGATTTCTTTTCTTTTTCCTTTCATTCCTCCTGTCTCCATAATAATCACGTTTTCTTTATATCCATTTTTTCCCATATTTTCTATAAAATCTAATAAAGAAAAACTAAGTCCAAAAATTAAAACATTTTTTTGATCAGGTATAATCAAATTTTTCTCCTTGTAATTGGAATAGGAAAAAACAAAATCACTTCCATTTTGAATGGTTTCTTGGATCAAATATTTTACCATATAAATTAAAGAAGAATCCTTTCTATCAGTAGGAAAAAATCCTAAAAATTGAAATTTTTCTATTGGACCATAAAAGAATTCAAATCCTTTTCTAATACTGTTAATATAAACACTTAAATCAGCTACATAATGTTTACTTTTTATTCCTGTCGTTCCGCTACTAGTGAAAATAACATCTGGAATACTCGTTTGACTGCTCCAAATACAATGTGTTTTAAAAAAAGAAATAGGTAAAAAAGGAATTTCAGAAATATTTTTGATTTCCAGTGGATCTATTTTTAATGATTGAAGATAGTTTTTATAAATTTTGTTATTTGCAATTTGATAATGAAATATATCCAATGTTAAATTTTCAAATTCCTTTTTCGATAATACCGAAAAAATCTTCTTTTTAAAGTTCATTTTAAAAATAAAATTTGAAAATAAAAATATAATTCTTTCAATTTATTAAATAAATATCCTTTTTTAGAGAAAAGGAATTGAAATTCTTTTTCAAAAGAATTTTGAAAAAAACTATAAGGAATTATATCTACTTTTTGATTTGCTTCTTTTAGAAAAAAAAGACATATTGAAATATAAAAAAAATATTTAATCATGCCTAATATTCCACCACACAATCTGTCCACAGGTTTTATCCATGTAATCATCATAATAAATTCTATAATTTTTTTAGCTAAAAAAGCTAAAAAAATTATAGAAAGAAAAGAAAAAATTAGAGAAGAAATTACAAAAAAATAGGATTTTCTACTCACTACATTGACTTTTTTGACTAAATCAAATACATAGATTCCTTTATAAATAAGAATTAGAAATATCATGAATACAAAAAATTGAGAGATTAAACCTTTTTGATAACCATGATATCCCCCATATAAAACTAAAATTATAATAATTATATCTGATACTAACATAAGTAAAATGAAAAAAAAATTTATTCAACAATTTCATATTAATTGGAATAAAGTAATGTTATATATACAAAATCATTTTTCCATAGAAGGAAAAATTGATATCATTGGAATTATTTACTTAATAGGAATTCAAGAGTTAGGCAAAGGTAAAAATAGATTTTTAAATAAAGAAGATAAAATCAATATTTTACACATCGCAATATGTAGAATCCTAGAACCTTTTGGTTATTATTCGTTTCTTGGAAGAGATAAGGAAGGATGGCCACATTATGTATTGAAAACAAAGATTCCTTTTAATCAGGAAGAACAATTGTTTTTAATTAAAAAAGCTATCATTCGTTATATGAGTGAAGAAAATATTATTGAATAAATATGAATAAAAAAATAAATCAAATCAAAGAAGAAATCAAATGTTTTCATATGAAAACATTTGATGATTTAGAAACATTTCGAATTAAATTTTTAGGAAAAAAAAGAGGAATCATAACAATCTTATTCAAAGAATTAAAAAAAATATCCATCCATAAAAGAAAAATTTATGGAAAAATTATTAATGAATTAAAAAAAGAAGTTCAAGAAAAAATTTTTCTCTACAAATTCAAAAATAACATTCAAAATGAAAAAATACTTAAGTACGATCCTACTATACCTGGAAAGTCTATAGAAATAGGATCTATACATCCCCTGTCTATGATAAAAAATAGAATGATAGATATTTTTCTAAAAATTGGATTTATTCATGTAAATGGGCCTGAAATAGAAGATGATTGGCATAACTTTACGGCTTTAAATATTCCGATTTCTCATCCATCTAGAGATATGCAAGATACATTTTTTTTGTGCAAAAGTCCAGATATTTTGTTACGTACACATACTTCATCTGTACAAATACGATATATGAAAAGACATCGTCCGCCTTTTCGTGTTTTATCTGTAGGAAAAGTGTATAGAAATGAAACCATTTCATCATGTTCAAATTTCATGTTCCATCAAGCAGAAGGATTTTATATAGATAAAAAAGTTTCCTTTTCAGATTTAAAACAAACGATTCATTATTTAATAACTTCTCTTTTTGGAAAAGCAAAAATTAGATTTCGTCCTTCTTTTTTTCCATTTACAGAACCTAGTGCTGAAGTAGATATATATTGTAATAGTGAATGGTTAGAAATTATGGGTTGTGGAATGATAGACCCAGAAGTTTTGAAAAATGTAGAGATTGATCCAGAAATTTATTCTGGATTTGCTTTTGGAGTAGGGATAGAACGTTTAGCTTTAATGATTTATCAAATGAAAGATATTAGAGTTTATTTTGATAATGATATTCGTTTTTTAAGACAATTTAAAAGTGACTTTTAGACTTAAATTTTCTTTGTCGGAAAACTTCATATAAAATCACTCCACAAGCTACAGATACATTTAAAGAAGAAATTCCTCTTATTGCTGGTATTTTTGCTTTTTCGCAGGAAATTTCTAAATATTTAGGAGAAATTCCTTTTTCTTCATTTCCTACTATTAAAGCTATTGGACCTGAAAAATCAATATTGTACCAATGAATATTAGATTTTTCTGTAGCGGAAACAATTTTTAATCCAGAGTTCATTAAAAACTCTATAGTATTCTTTATATTTTTTTCTTGACATATTGGAACTTTAAATAAAGCACCTGAAGAAGTTTTGATAGAATCAGATCCAATCATTGCTGTATATTTTTTTGGAATAATAATAGCATCTGCTCCTGCGCATGCAGCAGTACGTATTATAGATCCAAAATTTCTTACATCTGTAATACGATCTAAAATAACCAAAAGTGGATTTTTCCCTTTTTCATAAAATGTAGGAAGCAAATTTTCTATTTGATAAGTTTCTACAGGAGAAAGAATAGCGAAAACACCTTGATGATTTTTATTTTTTAGTTGATAAAATTTTTCTTTCGGAACAGTTTGAATTGTAATATTTTCTTTTTTGGAAAGACTTATTAATTTTCTATAAGCATTTGATCCTTGTTTTAATCCTCTTTGTAAAAAGAGCTTACTAATAGTTTTTTTAGATCGAATAGCTTCTATCAATGGATGTATTCCATAAACAATTTTTAATTGATTCATAGACCTTAATTTTTTTGATTTTTATCAAAAATTCTAAAAATAGATTTGCTTAATAAATTTTTGATAAAAGATCGTGTAATATTTCTACAGAAAAAAAAGATAAAAAGGAAAAGAACAAAATACAAAATAGTTAGAAGTCCAAATCCAATCACATAATTTTCGAAATAAAAGGAAAGAAAAAAACATAAAGAAAGACTTCCTAAAAAAAAAATAATAATACAAAATATTAACAAAAAAAAATTAAAAAAAATTTCTGATATGATGGAAATCAATATTCTAACGATTTCATTTTTTAAAATACACCATTTCTTATGGATAAAATTTCTAATAAAAATGAACATAAAAAAATAAAAAACTTCTTAAGTTCCCAATTCATCTTCTACTTGATCCATTTTTTCTTTCTCTATTTTATTTTTTTTCCACCTGGCTTCAAAATCGGATTTTATCTGATGTACTTTTCGACCTATTTTTTTACTAATTCCCTGCAAATTATCTCTTAACTCTTCTGTTTTTTTTTCTAGTATATTTTTTATTTTTTCCTCTTTTTTTGGAGCTAACAGAATTCCCATTATTAAACCTGCCATGGTTCCTAGAATAACTCCCCAAAAAAAACTTCCTCCTCTTTTCATAAAGAATAACAATTTTATATTTTTACGGATAAATTTAATCAATTTACGCACAAAATTGTATTTGTGCATTTATGAAATATTTATCACATGTTAATTAAAAAAAATTTTCCTCTCAAAAAATTGAATACATTTGGAATAAATGTTTATGCTCGTTATTTTGTAGAAGTGAAAAGTATAGAAGAAATTCAAAAAATTTTTGACATTTATCCATCCATTCCAAAACTTTTCTTGGGAAATGGAAGTAATATTCTTTTTTTAAAAAATTATTATCCAGGATTAGTCATGAAAATGGGGATAAAAGGAAAAAAGGTGATACAGGAAAATGATTCTAAAGTCATTGTTCAAGCTTTTGCTGGTGAAAATTGGAATGAATTTGTCAAATGGACGATAAAAAAAGGATTTAGCGGATTAGAAAATTTATCATTTATTCCTGGTACAGTTGGAGCTGCCCCTATTCAAAATATTGGAGCATATGGAGCAGAAGTCAAAGATACTTTACTAAAAGTACAAGCATATGAAACAGATCATCAAAAAATAAGAGAATTTACACGTGAAGAATGTCAACTAAAATATCGTTATTCTTTTTTCAAGCATTCTCATTACAGAAATAAATTTCTAATTTTATCTGTTTCTTTTCTTTTAAGAAAGAAATATAAAAAATTGAATACATACTATGTGGAAATTCAAAAGGAATTAGAAAATATGAATATTAAAGAACCTACTATTCACGATTTAAGTAAGGCTATTTTTAATATTAGACATCGTAAACTTCCAAATCCAAAAAAAATTGGAAATGCTGGTAGTTTTTTTATAAATCCTATAGTAAGTATTTTGGATTTTCAAAAACTAAAATCTAAATATCCCGCTATTATTGGTTATGATATTTCTAATGATAAAATCAAACTATCTGCTAGCTCATTAATTGAAAATACAGGATGGAAAGGAAAAAAAATTGGAAATGTAGGAGTATATAAGAAACAACCTATAATTTTGGTAAATTATGGAAAAGCTAGTGGTATGGATATATATTATTTTTCAGAAAAAATAACAAAAGACATAAAAAAAAAGTTTAGTATTCCTTTATCAAGAGAAGTAAATATTATACGATAAGTAAAAAATGAATCAAATGATAAAAAAATTCATAAAACAATTTTTCCTTTTTTTTATTTTCATTTCCCTTTTTCAAGGAGTGTTGGGTTGTTCCGTTCCGTATAATTTGATAAAAACTTGAATTTATGTCAATGACTATAACTTTAGAAAAATCAAAACAATATATACAAAACAAAATCAAAGAAAAACCTGATTTTGGAATTTTATTATTAGGAAGTCAATTTGATAAATTGATAGAGGAAATCCAAAATCCTATATGCATTTCTTATGAAGAAATCCCCCTTCTTAAAAAATTATATGGAAAATTTCTATTTGGTCAAATAGAAGGGAAAAACGTAGTTTTTTTAATAGAACCTTTTTCTGAAGAAAATAGGATAAACAATTTTCCTATTGTTTTGTGTAAAAATATAGGAATCGATAAATTAATATTAATTAATATTTCTGGAGGAGTTAATCCAAATTACAAAATGGGAGATGTGATGTTGGTTAAAGATCATATAAATCTTTTTCCAGAAAGTCCTAATATAAAGGATTTGATCAAAAATAGATTTTGTGAAATCACAGAACCATATGATAAAAAAATGCTAGAAATTGCAGAAAATATAGCAATGAATCATAATATAATTATCCAGAAAGGAGTATATGTAGCTTTTCCTTATTCTAATTATAAAACCTATGCAGAACATGCTATGATACGATCTATGGGTGGAGATAGCGTTGGAATGGATATAGTCACAGATATCATCACTGCTAGATGTATGAATTTGAGAGTATTAGTCATATCTATTATTGTGATGAGTTTCTCTGAACCTAATAAAAAAATACAGAATTATGCAGATTATAGAAATACATTTTTTCAAGAAACGGAAAAATCTATATCTCTTCTAATATTAATAGTAAAAGAATTTATAAAACTTTGTTTATAATTCATCTCACATTAACTCCCTCAATTGATTGAGAATATTTTTCGTAATTTTTAGAAAAATATTTTTAATTTTATCGTTTTCTAAAACTCCAGGAATTCCCAAATCTGAATACTCTCGTATTTCTTGTAACATAGGAATTTCTCCAAGAAAAAAAAGATTCATTTTTTTTGAAAAATTCTTGACTCCATTTTCTCCAAAAAAATAGCATTTTTCTTTGCTTTCTTTTGTAAGAACATAAGACATATTTTCTATAATTCCAAGAATAGGAACATAAATAGATTGAATACGAAACATTCCTACTGACCTATTGACATCCGATAATGCTATTTTTTGAGATGTACTAACTATAACAATTCCTTTTAATGAAATTTCTTGCAAAAGAGATAAATGGATATCCCCTGTTCCTGGTGGTAAATCTACAATTAAAAAATCTAACTCACCCCAATCAGTTTCATGAATAAATTGTCTCAGAACTTTAGTGACCATGGGCCCTCTCCAAACAATAGCCTCTCCATATTTGGAAAAAAAACCTATAGATAAAATTTTAACTCCATAACTAATAATAGGATTTATCATCCCATTTTTATGTATCCTTGTATTAATAATATCTTTCTCTTCAATATTAAACATTAATGGAATAGAAGGACCATAGATGTCAGCGTCTAATAATCCAACATGAAAACCCATTTTCACTAAAGAAACAGCAATATTAGTTGCTATTGTGGATTTTCCAACTCCACCCTTTCCAGAAGCTACAGCTATTATGTTTTTTATTACAGGTTTGATATCTGATTTCATTTCTATTTTTATGCATATTGGATCTAATATATTTTGATTTTTGATCGAATGGGTTATATCTTTTATTAGTTTATTTTTGAAATGCATAGCTGGATTGGATAAACTCAAATAGATTATTATCTTATTATTTAATAAATCTATCTTTTTTACAAAACCAGATTCAATAATATTTTTATTATCAATAATAATAACATTTTCTAATGCTTTTTCAATTCTTTCTTTCATAGAAACATAAAGACTATTTATGACTCACAATAGTACAAAAAAAAATGGCTAGATTTAAAAAAAAATACTAAAAAAAATAGGATGGATTTCTGTATCTATAAATTTCATAATTATCATACAAAGATTATAGTTTTTAGATGGGAACATTTTTTAGAAACAACGTTTTTAGAAAAACTAATTCTTTCTGATAAAGATAAAATGCTTTTTTTATCTTTATCAGAAAAACGAAAAAGAGAATTTTTAGGAATCCGTTATGCCCTGAGATATATAGGCATGAAAATGAATATTTTTTATAATGAAAAAAGAAAACCCTTTCTTTTTTCTGAAGGAAAATATATTTCCTTAAGTCATTCTTTTGAAAAAATAGCCATAGCTATAAGTTCTTATCAGATAGGGATAGACATAGAAAAATTGCGAAAAGATAATAAAATAATTAAAATAAAGAAAAAATTTATTAGAGAGGATGAATCTATTTTTATCAATCCAAATTATGAAGAAGATTATCTGCATATTATATGGGGAATTAAAGAAAGTTTGTATAAACTAGAAGGTGGTATTTTTTACAGTTTTTTAGATCATTATAAAGTTTCTCCTTTTTGTCTGAAAAAAGATTCTTGCATATCATGCTGGATTATAAAAAAGACCTACAGTAAGAGATTTTCTGCTTTTTATAGAAAAATAGAAGAACATTACTTAGTTTATATTATAGATAAATGAATCTGATGATTGATTTGAATGATTGGATCGATATCCTTTTTTCCCCCTATTATAATAGTAATATTTTTCACATAATTTTAGAATTTACAGCTGTAGTATTTACAGTATTTAGTGTTTTTTTTGCTCAAAATAATAGTATATGGGTATATCCAATAGGAATAGTAAGTACTATAATATATAGTTATTTAACTTTTGTGATTTCTCTTTATGGTGATTTTATTATTAATCTGTATTACACGGTGATGAGTTTTTATGGATGGTATGTATGGCTATATAAAAAGGATAAAAAAAATAAAGAAATCCCTATCACTTTTTGCAATCAAAAAGATTATTTTTACACGTCTGTTTTGTTTTTATCTACCTGTATTTTCAGTATGATGGTTTATTATTTTCATGGAAAACTTAAATCGTATTTTGATTGGATGGATGTATTAACAACAGGTATTTATTTTTCTGGGATGTATCAAATGGCTATGAAAAAAGTAGAAAATTGGATATTTTGGATGTTTGGAAACGTTATTTCCGTTCCTCTTTATTTTTTGAAAGGTTTTGTATTGACAGGAATTTTATTTATCTTTCTTGTTCTATTGGCTGTAGCAGGATTTTTTCTTTGGAAGAAAAAAGCACTCATTTTATTAATTGATTCACAACATCATTAATATTATCGTATTCTTTTTCTGTCCTTTCTTTAAGATTTTTGACTCTTATTTTATTTCTTTTAATTTCATTTTTTCCTATACTAATAGTAAATGGAATATTATTGTCATTAGCATATCTAAATTGTTTTCCTATTTTAACAGCATGAGGATATAATTGAGTGGAAATTCCTTTTTTCCTCAAAAACTTTACCATTTTATATGCATACAAAACCTCTTCATCTCCAAAATTAATAAACAAAACTTTTGAAGGATAATTTGAAATAGTTTGGAACAAATTTTTTTTTTCCATAGCTAAATAAATTCTATCTAAACCTAAAGAAACTCCTACTCCATAAATATTTTTCATTCCAAATAAATTAGCTAATTGATCATACCTTCCACCTCCACCAATAGAAATCAAATTTGAATAACCATTATTATGGAATGGAACAATTTCTAATATTGTACCTGTATAATAATTCATCCCCCTGGCTAAAGAAATATTCCATTCCAATTTTGTGTTTTGTAAAGAAATTCTCTTTATATTTTGATAAATAAAACTCAAATCTTTGATCCCCTTTTTTCCTTTTTTAGAATATTGAAAGGCTACAGTCAAATGTTTTTCTTTTTTAGAAAAACTATCTTTCATATCGAAAAAAAATGCTATTTTATCAAATGATTGAGATGAAATCCCTTTACTAAGCATTTCTTTTTTAACTAAATCTCGTCCAATTTTATTCCATTTATCTAAAGATGTAGTAAAATCTTTCCATAAATTATTTTTTATACCAGAAATTTCAACTAATCCTCCTAATATATCTCTATGATTAATATAGATGATGATAGGAAAATTCAGTTTTGTAAAAATTTCGTCACAAAGTTGAATTAATTCTATTTCTTCCCATAAAGACCAAGATGATGAAATAATATCTGCATCACATTGATAAAACTCTCTAAATCTTCCTTTTTGAGGTTTATCAGAACGCCATACAGGTTGAATTTGATATCTTTTAAAAGGAAAAACAATTTCATTTTTATGCATGACCACATAACGTACAAAAGGAACCGTTAAATCATATCGAAGAGCTTTATTAGATATCTGTTCAGCCAAAAATTTTGCAACATCAACCGTTTTTTCCTTACTATTGATTTTTCTAAAAACATCTGAAATTCTTTTTTTTAAAACATTGCCTGAATGAAGTAATTTAAACATCAAATAATCTCCTTCTTCTCCATATTTACCAACAAGAGTAGAAATTTTTTCAAAAGAAGGAGTTTCTATCGGACAAAAACCAAAAAGTTCAAACTTTTCTCTAATAGCTTGAATTAAATAATTTCGTTTACTCATCTCAATTGATGAAAAATCCCTGGTTCCTTTGGGAATATTAGGTAATTTCATAGAATATATTATGAAAAATGTTAAAAGTCATTGAACTTTTCATTTTTATGATTTTCTTTTCTAATAGTACGCTTTTTGAATATTTTTTCATTTTCATTGTATGAAATAGGGAGATCAAAACTATCTTCTAGCATCATATATTTTTTTTTATGTTTTGTTTCTAAAAAATCGGAATCAATAGCTTGATCGAAAATGCTTTTTTTTTGATTTAATGAAAAATTTTCTTTCTTATTCTTATAAGTATAAGAAGATTTTTCTGAATGATTTGAATTTGTAGAATAAGAAGGATCTATTCGTTTAGAATAAGGTTTAGAATAAGAATTAATTTCTTCTGCTTTTGTTAATCTTTGCTCATAAGGTTCTTCCAACCTATGAAAAATTTTTTTTTCTTCGTGATTAATGGCTCTCTGAATTTCCGTAGGAAATCCTGTTGCTACTATAGTTACTGAAATACTTTCTTCCAAACTTTCGTCTTCTCCTATTCCCATAATAATGTTAGCATTGTTTCCTGCTTCGGTTTGTATATAATCACTGATAATTCCAATTTCATCTATAGTAATTTCTATTCTTCCTGAAACAATAAGCAAAAGAACATTTTTAGCTCCCGTTATCTTATTATCATTCAATAATGGAGAATCCAAGGCTTGTACAACGGCCTCTTTTGCTCTATTTTCACCAACAGAAATAGCAGAACCCATAACTGCTGTTCCACTTTCTTTCAGAACGGTTCTAGTATCTCTTAAATCTATATTTTGTTTATAATGGTGAGTGATAACTTCTGCAATCCCTTTAGCCGCACTGGTTAAAACTTCATCTGCTTTTGCAAATCCAGCTTTAAATCCTAAATTCCCATATAATTCTCTCAATTTATCATTATTAATCACAATGAGAGAATCCACATTTTTTCTTAATGCTTCTATTCCTTTTTGAGCTTGTTGTAATCTCATTTTCCCTTCGAAATGAAATGGAATTGTTACGATTCCTACAGTCAGGATCCCTTTTTCTTTAGAAATTCCTGCAATAATTGGAGCAGCGCCTGTTCCCGTTCCACCACCCATTCCTGCTGTAATGAATGTCATCTTAGTATTAGAATCTAGAACACTTTTTATTTCTTCCAAACTTTCTAAAGCAGCTTTTTCTCCTACTTCTGGATCTGCTCCAGCACCTAGACCTTCCGTAATCGAAGCTCCTAATTGAATTTTTACAGGGACTGGGTTATTATTTAAAGCTTGCGCATCCGTATTACATGCTATGAAATCGACGCCAGTAATTCCTTGTTCAAACATGTGACTTAAAGCATTACTCCCTCCACCTCCTACTCCAATTACTTTGATTGCTGCTGAACGATTTTTCGGAAATCCAAATTGAACGTTCTCTTTTTTTTGTATAAAATCTTCTTTTTTCATTTCATTGTTTATTATTCTGTGTCATTCAATATTTGACGGAATTTATCTGCCCAAATTTCAAGAAAAGATTTTGATTTTGTTTTATTTTTTTTCTTTGAATGATCCGAATTCTCTTCATAATTTAATTTCCGGTTTTTATTATAAAATTTTGTAGAAATAAATTCAGAAGTGTGATTTTCATCATGTTTATGTCCCATATCTGTTGCACAAAGATATTTTTTTTTATCATCAAGTCCTTTAATGACTAAACCTATAGACGTTGCATATTCTGGATTGCTTATAAGACCGTTTTCTCCTCCTGCAATATGTTCATTAGAATAACCTATACGGACATCCATTCCAGTAATATATTCCGTTAAAGGACGAATATGTTTTAATTGAGAACCACCTCCTGTCATAACTAATCCTGCAATCAGTCTTTTCTTTTGTTCTTCATTTCCATAATTTTTGATTTCTAGATTGACTTGTTCCAAAATTTCACATCCTCGTTTATGGATAATTTGAGAAAGATGTTTCAAAGAAATTTCTTTAGGTTCACGACCTCTTAATCCAGGAATACAAACAATTTCTGTCTCTTTATTTTCTCCAGGCCATGCAGATCCAAATTTGATTTTTAGTAATTCTGCTTGTCGTTCAATAATCAAACAATCTGTTTTAATATTTTCAGTAATAACATTTCCTCCGAAAGGGATGACAGCAGTGTGACGAATAATGTTATCTTTAAATATAGCAATATCAGTGGTCCCTCCTCCTATATCCACTAAGGCTACACCAGCTTCTCTTTCTTCGGTGCTTAATACAGCTTCTGCAGAGGCTAAAGGTTCTAAAGTCATTCCAGCTAAATTCAATCCTGCTGCTTTGACACATCTTCCAATATTACGAATAGAAGAAATTTGTCCTACCACTACATGAAAATTTGCTTCTAAACGACTTCCATACATACCTATTGGTTCTCCTATTTCTGCTTGGCTATCGACTTTATATTCTTGTGGAAGGACATGAATTATTTCTTCTCCTGGAAGCATCACCAATTTATGAACTTGATCTATTAATTTTTGTATATCTTTTTGATTGATTACATTTTCAAAATCTAATCTAGTAATATAATCATTATGTTGTAGACTTCTAATATGTTGCCCTGCTATTCCAACAATAACTTCTTTTATTTTTAAACCAGAACTATGTTCTGCTTCAGATACGGCTTCACGAATAGCTTCAATTGTTTGAGTTATATTGTTGACAACCCCTCTATGCACCCCTATACTTTTAGATCTACCTATGCCTAAGATCTCAATTTTATTATATTCATTTCTCCTTCCTACCATAGCTACAATCTTTGTGGTCCCCACATCAAGACCTATAGCTATATCTTGATATTCCATAGACTTATCTTTTTTTTGCGACTACTTGGTCTTTATATTGCAAATCAATATATTTATATTGATTAGTATCTATTTTATTTAGGTACTGCTTATAAAAAGCTTTTAATTTATTCAATTTATTTTTAAAATCCTTGATATTTCCTAATATAATATGATGATTTCCTATTTTGGGGATTAAAATAAATGAGTTATGATCATTTTTTTTGATGCTAATGATTTGGTTTTTGAGTAGTTCATCAGAGTTTATAAATTTGACCAAGTCAGCTAAATATTTTTTTTCTTTTTTTGAAAAAGGTCCTTTTGCTAAAATAACTTTTGACGAATAAAAAGGAGAAAGTTCTAAAACTTCTGCATCTTTGGTCAGATAATATTCTTGATTCCCATTTTTTATTCTTAAAATGGGTTCTTTCTGCCAAATTTTTATATTTAGGGTTCCATCTACACTAAGAAACACTTCAGATCTTTTTACAAAAGGATAATTATTTAATTTTTTTTCCATTCTCAATATACATAATTGACCGATTTTTTTTTCAATTTTTTCTATTTTATAAAATAGAATATTTTTAATGATTTCTTCATTTACAAAATGATCTTTAGATAAGGGATCAATGACGATATTGAACTTTTTTAAGTTTCTGTTTTGATGTGTTTTTTGAGAAAAATAAAAAAGAAAGACCATACAAATTATATATAATAATAATATCAGGATAAAGGATTTATTTTTCATTTATCCATATTGTTTATACAACCATTTTTTTATAGGAATAATTAAGGTATCTATATCACCAGCTCCTATTGTAAGAATAATATCAAAATGTTTCTGTTTTTCTTTAATTTTTTCTAAAACTTTGGATAAGGTCGATATTTCTTTAGAACTCATTTTTATTTTTTCTAATAAACTATTCGAATTAATTCCATTCATGGGAAATTCTCTAGCTGGATAAATATCTAATAAGATTAAAATATCAAGATGTTCTAAACTTCTCGCAAAAGATTCTTCAAAAAATTTAGTTCTACTAAATAAATGAGGTTGAAAAACACCCAATATTTTTTTATTTGGAAAAGACTCTTTAACAGTATGAATCAAAGCATTTATTTCTGTAGGATGATGTGCATAATCATCTATATATATTTTCTTTTTGGATTGATAATGTATGGAGTATCTTCTTTTGATTCCTTTAAATAGAAACAAAGCTTTTCTTACTTTTTCTTTATTAATTTTTAGATAGTCAGATATAGCTAATGCTGCTGTTACGTTTTTTAAATTGTGTATGCCTGGAATAGGTAATGGCAAAGATTTCCATGTTCCTGTAGGAGTATGAAAATCAAAATACCATTTATTTTTTTTTCTAGAAAAATGATTCGAATAATAATTTGCTTTTTCTATCACTGAATAATAAATTGCGTTTATTGATGGAAAAGACTCTTCTTGACAAAGAAATATTTTTTTATATGGTTTTTTTATTCTTTTTAAAAAAGCTAGATAAGCCTTTTTCAAAGTCTCTTTTTTTGGATAAGTATCCACATGATCCTGGTCAAAAGACGTAACACATGCTATATTAGGGGATAAATATAAAAAAGAACGATCAAATTCGTCTGCTTCTACCAAAAAAATTTTAGTTCCATTCAATATTATGTTAGATTGATAATTCTCAGATATTCCTCCTAAAAAAGCAGTAACATGAATTCCTGCACTATATAAAATATGTCCTAACAAGGTACAAGTGGTTGTTTTTCCATGTGTCCCTCCTATGGCTATACAAATTTCATTTTCTGTGATCAAGGACAATACCTGAGAACGTTTTTTTATATTTTTTCCATATTTTTTTAAATAGATCCATTGTTGATGATGATTAGGAATGGCTGGAGTATACACAATCAAACATTGTTTAGACAGTACCCATTTAGGTAATATTTCTATAGAATCATGATAATTGATGGATATTCCCTCTTTTTCTAATTTTTTAGTCAAAAAAGTTCTTCTTTGATCATGACCACAAACTGTTTTTCCCATAGCATGAAAATATCTAGCAAGGGAACTCATCCCCATTCCTCCTATTCCTAGAAAATAAAAAAAATCAACTTGATTTAAGTTCATAAAATAATTTGTAAAATCTCATAGACAATATCATTTGTAGCTTTAGGTTTTCCTAATTGCAGGATATTTCTACTCATTTTTTTTTTCATACTGGAATCATTCACTAATTGTATAGTTGAATCGACTAATTTTTGCTCTATTTCCTCATTTTTAATGATTAAAGCAGCCTCTTTTTCTTCTAATATTTTAGCATTTCTATTTTGATGATCATCGGAAGACCAAGGAAAAGGAATTAATATGTATGGTTTTCCTATTAAACATATTTCTGATATAGTTAAAGCTCCAGCTCTAGATACAATAAGATCTGCAGCAGCATAACATATCGGTATATTTTCAATAAAATCCATTAAAATAAAATTAGAATGATGAGACATTTTATTTTTTTTTATTCTGTGAATATCTAATTTACCAACTTGCCAAATAAGTTGCATATCTAATTTTATTAGTTTTTTTAACCCTTTTATCCAAGCATTATTCATACTATTGGAACCTTGACTCCCTCCTATAGATAAAATAATAGGTCTTTCTACTTTTAATCCTAAATGAATACAAGCTTTTTCTTTACTAGGTAATTGAAAGATTCCAGATCTAACTGGATTTCCAGTTATTATGGTTTTTTCTTTTGGAAAATATTTCTTAGCTTGCTCATAAGCAACACATACCTTATGAGCATAACGAGAAAATATTCTATTAGTTAATCCAGGAAAAGAGTTCTGTTCTTGAATAAGAATAGGTATTTTATTTTTTTTTGCAGCATATAAAGTAGGAAAACTTACAAATCCACCTGTTCCAACAACTATGTCTGGAGAAAATTTTTTGATAATTTTATTTACCAAGAAAAAACTATATATCAATTGTATAGATAAAATAAAACCTTCTACAGAAAAAAATTTATCTTTTCCTCCTGAAATACAAATTCCTTCAATAGAATATCCAAACTTAGGAATTTCTTTCATTTCCATATGATTTTTAGATCCAATAAACAAAATATTGGTTTCTGGAATTTGTTTTTTAAGTTCGTCTGCAATAGCTATTCCCGGATAGATGTGTCCACCGGTCCCTCCACTCCCAATAATTATTCTGGGTGAAATATTATTGTTCATTATGAATTATAATTTTATTAGTTGAATTATCATATATAATTCGACTAACACTTAATATGATCCCAAAACTAAAAAAAGTAACCCACATGGAAGTCCCTCCAGCACTAATTAGTGGTAAAGTTTGTCCTGTGACTGGAAATAAACCAACAGCTATTCCCATATTAATGAGTGCTTGATTAATAATAGGTAACCCAACAGCTAATACCAATAAAGAGCAAAAATAATTTTGAACCTTCGTAGCTATTACCATAATTCTAAGTAAAATTAGTAGATAAATAAATAAAAGAATTACTCCTCCAACAGATCCATATTCTTCTATTATAATAGCATAAATAAAATCAGAAGAAGATTGTGGAAGAAAAGCCTTTAAAACACTTTTTCCAGGTCCACGACCAAATTTATTTCCTAAAACAATAGCCGTTTTAGATTGTTTCATTTGATAACTTTCTTCAGATTCATGATCCAAAAATTTTTCTATACGACTTTTCCATGTATAAACTCTATTCATAGGATTTTTATCTCCCCATTTTATAACAGAGTAAATATAGATTCCTGCAAATAGAACCCCCATCAATAAAATTCCCATAACACCTGTTAATGGATATCCACCTATAAAAAGTAAAATTAAAACGGAGATAAAAACAATAATTGCAGTAGAACCATTAGCTGGGAAAATCAATCCAATAATAAAAAATATAGGAAACAATAAGGGAAAAAAAGAGTTTATAAAATTTATACGTTCTTTTTTTTTCTTAGCCAAATATTTAGCACAATAAATAAAAAGAACTAATCCAGCAATGCTGGAAGTTTGAAAAGATATATTAATAATGGGAATGTGCAACCAACGAGAAGCATTGACCCCATCCAATTCTTTTCCTTGACTAATAGTAAAAACTAATAAAATGAACACTACAGGCATAGAAAGTATAGACATCCGATAAAAATATTTATAGTCTATAAATTGAGTGAAAAAAAGAATGCAAAAACCAACTAACAAAAAAAGAGCATGTTTTAACAAATAACTAAAAACTGTATTTGTTCCTCCATATGTAGTCACTAAATTAGTACTGGCGGAATATACTGGTAAAAAAGAAAATATAGCCAATAAAGAGATGAAAGCCCATAGATATCTATCTCCTTTTAGATATTTATTGAAAAAAACATCTATTTTTCTCATATTTTTTCAGAAAAAAGTTTTCTGACTTCTTTTTTAAATTTATTTCCTCTTTCTTTATAATCTTTAAAAAGATCAAAACTAGAACAAGCAGGAGATAGCAAAATATTATCTCCATGAAAAGACAATATGTAAGCCATGTAAACAGCTTTTTGAATACTTTTAGTTTCCAAAATGATATCAATAATATTTTTAAAAAAATTTATAATTTTTTCATTATTCATTCCCAAACAAATTATAGCTTTTACTTTTTCTTTAACTAAGGGAATTAATTCTATATAATCGTTTCCTTTATCTTTTCCTCCTGCTATCCATATAACAGGTCCGTTTATACTTTTTAATGCATAAAAAACAGCATTAACATTTGTGGCTTTAGAATCATTGATAAATTGAACTCCATTGATTTTTAGTATTTTTTCCATACGATGTTCTATAGGCTTTAATTTTAATATCATAGGAATTATTGATTCTTTTTTTATGTTTAATATTTCGGATATCATTAATGAAGCCATAATATTATATAGATTATGATCTCCTATTAAAGGAATATCTTTCACATTGAAAAAACAGATTTCTTGATTTTTTTGATTTCGAATAAATATTTTGTTATTTTTTATGTAAGCGCCAATATCTAATTCTTTTTTTATAGAAAAAGGAATACAGTTAGAAAAAATAGGATACTTTTTTAATCCCTTTCTTATGAGAGGATCATCATGATTATAAATGAAAATATCTTCTTTTTTTTGCAAAGTTGCTATTTTAAATTTAGAATACATGTAACTTTCAATATCATCATATCTATTTAAATGATCTTTTGTAATATTTAATAAAACTGCAATATCTGATCGAAAACTGTAACAATCATCCAGTTGAAAACTACTTACTTCCAATACATAAACATTTTTTTTTTTTATAATTTCTTTAGAAAAACTACGTCCAATATTTCCTGCTATTCCAACATCAATTCCTTCTCTTTTAAGAATTTGATAAATTATGGAACTGGTCGTTGTTTTTCCATTACTTCCTGTTATACTTATTACATAGGAGTGATTTAGATAACTTTTTCCAAATTCTAATTCGGATTGAATGGGAATCCCAAAAAAATTAATTCTTTTTATAAAAGAATTTTTACTAGAAATTCCAGGGCTTTTTATTATTTTGATAGCTTTTTGAATTATTATACTTTCTGTATGCCCTTTTTCCTCAAAAGGAATTTCATTTTGAATTAAAATTCTTTTGTATTTCTTCAAAAGAATTCCTGAATCAGACAAAAATATTTTTAATCCATTTTTTTTAGCTAATAAAGCGGCTCCTACACCACTTTCTCCTCCACCCAATATTACTATTAATTTTTTTTTCATTGTTATATAATTAATAAAATCAATACTAACATAGAAAGTATCATTTGTATAATGATAAAACGATTGAAAATTTTATTTTCATGATATCCTAGTTTTTGAAAATGATGATGCAAAGGAGCCATGAGAAAAATTTTTTTTCCTATTCCATATTTTTTTTTAGAATATCTAAAATACAATACTTGTATTATGACAGAAATATTTTCTATAAAAAAAATTCCACATAAAATAGGTAATATTAATTCTTTTCTGTTTATAATAGCTAGAGTCGCTATAACTCCTCCTATAGTTAGACTTCCAGTATCTCCCATGAAAATTTGAGCCGGATAGGTATTGTACCAAAGAAAACTTATTAAAGCTCCTAGAAAAGAAAAAGAGAATATGGTTATTTCATCTAGATGAGGAATATATATAAAATGAAGATGGGATGAATATATTTTATTACTTGATATGATAGATAATAAAGATAAAGTAGCAAAAATAATAAAAGAAATTCCGGCTGTTAATCCGTCTATTCCATCGGTTAAATTAGCTCCGTTGGATAAAAATGTCATAATGAAAATCACCATAGGAATAAAAACAATCCAAGTATATTTTTTCCATTTTTTATTATACCAACTTAAAAGATAAGCATAATCAAATTCATTCTTATGACTAGAAAAAATGGGAAGAGTGGTCTTGAAACCATGTTCTTTTTTAACCAAAAAATTTGAATCTATTTTTTGAATAGAAACATTTGTATTAAAAAAATACATAGTGCTTCCAATAAAAAGTCCTAATAGAATCTGACCTAATATTTTTCCCATTATACTAAGTCCTTTTTTGTTATATTTTATTTTAATATAATCATCTACAAATCCAATACTACCCATACACAATGTTGTCATAATCAACATAAGTACATATATATTCTTCAAAGAAGAGAAAAGTATTGTAGAAATTAATGTGGAAAATATCATTATAATTCCTCCCATTGTTGGAGTTCCTTCTTTTTCTTTTTGTCCAATGAGTCCAAGATTTCGTATATGTTCTCCTATGCTATTTTTTTTTCTATAATTCCAGTATATAATTTTTTTATAAAAAACCAATGCTAAACAAAACGATAAAAAAAAAGCTATTACAGCTCTGAAAAAAACAGAATTGATATTAATCAAAAAATAGATACGAATTAAGTATTTAAAAAAATGATCAATCATCATCTTATTTCATTTTTCACACAACAACATTTCAATTGATCATAAGTTTTTAATAAATCTCGAGCTACTTTCATATCATCAAAAGGAAAACGTATTCCTTTTATTTCTTGATAAGTTTCATGTCCTTTTCCAGCAATCAGAACAATATCTTTTTTTTTCGCAATTTGAATTGCGGTTTGAATAGCTTCTTTTCGGTTTACAAAAGTTAAAATAAATTCTTTATTGAGATATGATTTAAAATTTTTCATATCAACTAATATTTTTTCCATATTCTCTTCTCTAGGATTATCGGATGTAAAAATAGATACATCACATGTTTCAGAAACAATTTTTCCCATTAAAGGACGTTTTTTTATATCTCTATTTCCTCCACAACCTACAACACAAATTAGTTTTTCATCATTTTTTTTGATTTCTTTAAGAGTATTTAAAACAGTTTTTAATCCATTTGGATTATGAGCATAATCTACAATGACACGAATTCCTGAATTGGATACAAATTGTTCAAAACGCCCTCTGATAGGTTTTATATTTTTTATTTTTTTCAGAATATCATCTTTCTTTTTCCCTAGCAAAATGGCTGTAGCGTAGCTGGCTAATAGATTGTAAACATTAAATGTTCCGATTAAATGAGTAAAAATTTGATGACGATCAATAAGTAATTGACTTCCATTAATACTTTTTTTCAAAATTTGAATTTTGAAATTTGCATTTTTTTTAAAACCGTAAAAATAGGTTTTAGATAAAATATTTTTTATGATTTTATACGAATTTTTATCATCTGAATTTATTAATGCAAAAGCTTTCTTAGATAAATTTTCAAAAAAAAACTTTTTAGTAGATAGATAATGATCAAAAGATTCATGATAATCTAAGTGATCATGTGTTATATTAGTAAAAATCCCTCCTTGAAATAATAATCCTGCAATTCTTTTTTGATGAATTCCATGTGAACTCACTTCCATAAAAGCATATTTGCATCCTTTACGGATTGATAGATTTAAATATTTATTGATTTCAATAATATTTGGAGTTGTATGTGTAGTCGTATATATTTTAGATAATATTTTGATCCCCATGGTAGAAATTAGGATATTTTTCTCTCCCATTTTAGAAAATAATTGATGAAGTATCGTTGCTACAGAGGTTTTTCCATTTGTCCCCGTAACTCCTATTAATTTTATTTTTTTTGTAGGATGATCATAGAAATTGGAAGATATAATTCCTAAAGCCTCCATAGAATCTTCAACAAGTATATAGGTAATATGTTGATGAATAAAAGAAGGAATTTTTTCACAAACTATAGTATTAGCCCCGTTTTGTATGGCTTCTATAATAAATTCATGTCCATCTGTTATTTTTCCTTTTTTAGCCACAAAAATCATATTTGGTTGTATGATTTTAGAATTCATAGAAATTCCTTCTATCAATTTAGATATATTTCTTTCTATTATTTTTAACACATCTACTTTTTTTAAAATATCTTTTAATCTCTTTTTCATTTTCATTCTTCTAGTTTAAGAAATATCATTTGATTTTTTTTTAATTTATTTCCTGGTTGAACAGATTGAGTAATAACTTTTCCAATTCCTTGATATCGAATGTTAAAACCTCTATTTTCTAGAATAGGAATAATTTCTTTTCCAGGAAAAGATATGACATTAGGCATGATTGATTTGTCAACAAAAAAATTTTTTGATTCTCTAATCTTTTTAAAAAAATCTTCTTGGTTTTCTTTTTTTTCGAAAAATGTTTTTTTTACTATTCTGGGATAAATAGATTTAGCTATCTTGTCAAATACAGGAACTGCTACTTCAATTCCGTAATATCCTTTTTCTGGTTTTGAAATGACTACAATACAAGAATATTTTGGATTTTTAGCAGGAAAGTATCCTACAAAAGAACTATTATAAGATAAAGGTTTTCCTTTTATCCAGTAGTTTAACTGTGTTGTTCCAGTTTTTCCTGCATAGGGGTATTCTGGATTATAATATTTTTTAGCTGTTCCATTTTTCACGACACCTTCTAACATATTTTTAATTTTGACGAGAGAAGACTTTTCAGCTATAGAAGGATTCATTACGATAGGTTTTGTATATTTTTTTATGCTTTTTCCATGATGTTTTATTTCTCTAATAAATAAAGGTTTAATCATTTTACCTTGATTAGCTATAGCATTATAAAAAGTAAGTATTTGTAAAGGAGTTAGTTTGATATTATATCCAAAAGTCATCCATGGTAATGTTATGCTACTCCAATTCTTTTTTCCAGGTTTTGGAATGAAAGGCATGCTTTCACCTGGAATATCTATTCCTATTTTTTTATCTAATTTCCATTTGCATAAGTGCCCTATGAATTTTTCTGGATTTTTTTTATAATTTTCATAAATAATTTTTGCTATTCCTACATTTGAAGATAATTCCAAAATTTGTTTTGGATTCATTTCTGCATATCCACTATAGTGACTATCGCGTATTTTTTTTCCTCTTAATTTCATGACTCCACCTTTTATATTGATAATCATATCAAGATCTATTTTTTTATCTTCTAGAGCAGCAAGAATAGCCATGGTTTTAAACGTGGAACCTGGTTCACTTCCTTCCCATACTGCAAAATTTCTTAAATCTTCGTAAGTATTTTTTTTGGTTTTTTCTAGATTAATCATAGCAGGAATTTCTCCACTTTTGACATCCATAAGAATAACACATCCATGATCTGCTTTAGAAATGGATAATTCTTGAAGCAATGCATGATAAGCTATATCTTGCAAATATATATCTATAGTCGAATAAACATCTTTTCCATTTTCTGGATCTATTTCATTTCCTGATTTTAATGGTTTCCATATTTTAGAACTGATACGTTGTTCTAACCTTTTTCCATCTTTTCCTTTCAAATATTTACTAAAGGCTCCTTCTAGTCCGACTTTTCCTCTATGATCATCATATCCTAATGTTCTTTTTCCAATATTTTCCAATGTATGAACTCTGCATATTTTTTTTTCTACAATAAAACCACCTCTGATTTGTCCTTTATTGAAAATGGGAAGATTTCGTAATATCTTGAAATGTGGATAATCTAAATTTTTTGCTAACAAAAAATATCTATTTCCCTTTTTTTTTTCATACTGAAATTTTTTATAGAAAAAAAATTTTGGTTTTTTAAACAAAGATTCCAATGAATTACATAAAGAATAAATGTTTTCTTGAAATAATTTTTCAGATATGGATCTAAAATCAATGTGAATATCATATCTGATGACAGACATAGCTAAAATACTGCTATCTGATGCATAAATGTTTCCACGTTTAGCCTTAATTAAATTAGTTCTAATCGTTTTTTCTATAACAGATTTTTTGTATCCTTCTGAATAATTTTGAATATAGAACAAGTTGAAAATAATTAACGCAGCAATAAAGATGAATAAAAAACCAATTAAGTAAGATTTATATAATAAAATATATCTTTCTCGTTTCATCCTTTATTTTCTTCTTGTATCCATCTCTTTTTCTTGTTGATTTTCTAAGATTAACTCGTATGGAGGTTCCTCTAAATGTTTTAATCGATTCACCAATTTTTTTCTGATAAAAGAAGATAATTGCATTTTCATACATTTACTATGTATATTTGCATATTCAGATTTTAATTCTTTAATTTCTTCACTAATTTTAGTTATTTTTCTAATTTTTCTGTCCATCATATGTGAGCTAGTAATGCTGATTAAAGATAGAACAGTCATAAAAAAAATGAATTTCCAACTACGGTAAGCATCTTCTTTGACTAAGAATTTTCCTTTCAGGATATCTTTGATATTTGTTTTCATGTTTTTATTTTATTATTATTTTTTCTGCTATTCTTAATCTAGCACTTCGGGATCTTGGATTCCTTATGATCTCCTGAAGGCTTGGTTTAATTACTTTTTTATGTATCATTCTGAATGGAAGAGATTTTAAGTTAATTTTATTTATTAAAATTCCCTTTTTGAAAAAATATTTTGTGATTCTATCTTCAAGAGAATGATATGAAATTATAGCTATTCTACCTCCTGGTCGGATAACTTGAGAAGATTTTAATAAAAAATCCTTTAAAATATTTATTTCATTATTCACTTCTATTCGTATCGATTGGAAAAGTCTAGCAAGAAATCTTTTTCTTTTTTTAAAAGATCCATGAATAAAAAAAAGATTAATTAAATCCAAAGTAGTAGTAATTTTTTTTTGAAAACGTTTTTTGAGTATTTTTTCCACAATTTTTTTTGCTTTTTTAAATTCTCCATATTCATAAAATATATGAAATAACTCTTTTTTTGAACATTCGTTAAGAACATTTTGAGCAGAATAAGTAGAATCCTGATTCATTCTCATGTCTAAAGGACAATTTAATTGATTTGAAAATCCTCTTTCAGGATTGTCTATTTGTAAAGATGAAAGACCTAAATCAGCTAATATTCCTGATACTTTTTCGATATGATTTTGATTCAAAATATCACGTATATGAATAAAATTATTGTGAAATAGATGAAAACGTTTATCTTTAATAAAATTCCTTTTTATAGATTCTTTATCCTGGTCAAAAGCTATTAAAGTTCCTCCTTTATTTAATTTTTTTAAAATAGCATAAGAATGTCCTCCTCCACCAAATGTTGCATCTATATAAATTCCATTTCGATCTGTGATTAAATTTTCTATGCTTTCTTTTAGAAGAACTGGCTCATGATGATAGTAAAAGTGTTGAAAACTCATTTTTTTTTTTTTGCAGAAAATTTAGGTAGAACTAAATTATGTTTTATCAGTATATGTTGCATCTTTCATTAGAATTTAAAAAAAATTTTTTC
This sequence comes from Blattabacterium cuenoti, assembly GCF_014251555.1. NCBI lineage: Bacteria > Pseudomonadati > Bacteroidota > Flavobacteriia > Flavobacteriales > Blattabacteriaceae > Blattabacterium > Blattabacterium cuenoti. The sequence continues at coordinate 261,412 of NZ_CP059190.1, read as the reverse complement.
ACAATGAAATTTAATTTAATCAAAACGGATTGTCTTTCTAAAGCAAGGGCTGGTATTTTAGAAACAGATCATGGAGAGATAGAAACTCCTATTTTTATGCCAGTAGCTTCAAAAGGCTATGTTAAAACTGTTCCAATACATGAGATAAATAAAATATCAAAAATAATTCTTGGAAATACTTATCATTTATATTTACAACCCGGAATTGAAGTATTCCATAAAGCAGGTGGGATTCATTCTTTTATGAGTTGGAACGAATCTATATTAACGGATAGTGGAGGATTTCAAATTTTTTCTATGAGAAAATTGAATAAAATCACAGAAGATGGAGTAATATTTAAATCGATAATAAATGGATCTTATCATTTTTTTTCTCCAGAAAAATCAATGGAGATTCAACGTTTCATTGGCGGAGATATTATTATGGCTTTTGACGATTGTACACCTTTTCCTTGTAGTCATCAAGAAGCTAAAAAATCTCTAGAAAAAACGCATCTTTGGTTAAAAAAATGTTGTTCCTATTTACAAAAAAATCCAGAAATATATAATTACAAACAAAGTTTTTTCCCTATTGTTCAAGGAAGTATTTATCCGGATTTAAGAAGATTTTCTGCAGAAGAAATCTGCTTGTTAGAAGCTGAAGGTTATGCTATAGGTGGATTAAGTTTAGGAGAAGAGAAAGAACAAACACACAATATCACTGATTTGTTGACAGATATTTTACCTAAAAAAAAACCCAGGTATTTAATGGGAGTAGGAAATCCTGTCGATATTTTGGAAGGAATCTCTCTTGGTATAGATATGTTTGATTGTGTTATTCCTACAAGAAATGGACGTCACGGAATGTTATTTACATGGAAAGGGATTATGAATATAAAAAATAAAAAATGGGAAAAAGATTTTTCCTGTTTAGATGAATTCGGAAATTCTTGTGTAGATCAATTATATAGCAAATCTTATGTAAGACACCTTTTTCTATCCAGAGATAATTTGGCAAAAGAAATAGCCTCTATACATAACCTATCTTTTTACTCCAATTTAATTAAACAAGCAAGAGTTCATATTATGCATGATCAATTTTATTCTTGGAAAAAATCGGTAATTCCTTTATTAAAAGAACGTTTATGAAAATTCTTGATCGTTATATTATTCGTAATCTTTTGTTGACTTTTATATTTATTACTATTTCTCTGCAATTGCTATCTATAGTCATAGATATATCTCAACGTATGCATCGTTTGGAAAACAATCAAGGATCAATTAAAAAAGCTTTAATTTTTTATTATCCTTTTTGGTCCATATGGTTAGCTAATACTTTTTCTCCTATTTCCGTTTTTTTATCTGTTATTTTTTTCACATCTAAATTAGAAAAGAATTCAGAAATTATGGCTATTCTGTCAAGTGGAATAAGTTTTAACAGATTAACTATTCCTTATTTAATATCAGCTTTCATGATAGGAATTGTAGCCTTAGTAATAAACTATTATTTTCTGCCTATGGCTAACAAAAAAAAAAACCAATTTCATTATCAATATTTATTGAGTCCAAAATATAAAAAGAAATACGAAAAAAATCAAACGATAAGCACTCAAATTTCAAAGAATGAATATATTTTTATTAGAAATTTTTCAAAAAAAGAAAATATAGGGAAAGAGTTTGTTTATCAAAAATTTTATGGAAAAAAATTAATATATATTCTAAAATCTGAAAATATTTTTTGGTACAAAAAAAATAGAATATACGTTTTGTCTGATTACAGAGAGACTACAATAAAAAAAAATCATGATTTTTTTATTAAAGGTGATTATAAAATCAAGAAATTTTCCTTTACTCCTGAAGAACTTTTGCCGGAAGAATACATAGCAGAAACTATGAATATTTCTGAATTGAAAAAATTTATAAACATAGAAAAAAGAAATCGAAATGTCAACATCCATTTAAATGAATATTATCAAAGAACAAGTTTACCTTTTTCCACTTTTATATTCACTATTTTAGGATTATCTCTATCTTCAAAAAGAAAAAAAAGTGAAATAGGTTATAATCTGATTATAGGGGTTATATTAGCTGTCTTTTATATTTTTTTCATGGAAGTTACAAAAATATATTCCACAAAGGATTATATTCCTTCTTATTTATCTGTTTGGTTACCGAATGTAATTTTCGGAATAATTACATTGTTTTTTTATTGGAATAATTAATTCATTTCAAATCCTGCTATATATACTTGTCCATTTTGTTTAATAGATTTGATAGTAACATCTCCTGAGTATTTTTTTAAAACGCGATCAACATCATTAGGTTTTTTCATTTTTTTTCCATTAATAGATAAAATAATGTCTCCTTCTTCCATCCCTATAGAACTTAAACGACCTGTTCGAATTTCTCTTATTCTAATTCCATAATCAATGCCAAAATCTTTTTTATACTCTTGACTAAGTGGTTCAAATGTTGCGCCTAATAATTCAGATGGACTAATTTCCTCTCTATTTCTTATTTTTGTTCTTCCTTGCAAATCTTTTAACGTTACTTTAAAAGATTTTTTCTGTCCGTTACGTATAATATTTACTTTAACTTTATCACCTGGATGTTTTGTTCCCACAATAAATGATAAATCTGCAATATTTTGTATTAATTTTTCGTCTATGCTTTTTATGATATCTCCTTTTTTAAGACCTGCATCTGCAGCTCCACTTCTATCAAATACTTCTCCTATTAAAAATCCTTGTTGTGGTTTTATGTTTTGATGTGTTTCTTTATTGTAAGCTTTTAAGTATTCTGTTCTAGAAAGATCCATTCCTCTAACTCCTAAATATGCACGTTGTACTGTTCCATATTTTTTTATATCCTGTATAACTTTTGCTACTAAATTAGAAGGGGCAGCAAAACTATATCCTATAAAATTTCCTGAAGATGAAGAAATAGCTGTATTAATTCCAATCAACTCTCCATTGGTATTAATTAAAGCTCCTCCACTATTTCCAGGATTGACAGCTGCATCTGTTTGAAAAAAAGATTCAATAGCTGATTGTGTTTCTCCTCTTAATATTCCTAAACTTCTATTTTTTGCACTGATGATACCTGCTGTGACTGTTGAGTTTAAATCAAAAGGATTTCCTATCGCCAAAACCCATTCTCCTACCTGCACTTTATTAGAATCTGAAAAATAAATAAAAGGTAAATTTTTATCACTTATTTTTAATAACGCTATATCCGTGCTAGGATCTGTTCCTATCAACTTAGCTCTATAAGTTTTTTGATCATTAAGAGTAATTTCAATTTTTTCTGCGTCTTTGATCACATGGTTATTCGTTACAATATATCCATCAGGTGATATGATGACTCCTGATCCATGAAGTCCAGGAAGGTCATTTCTTTGAGGTTTTTTTCCTCTATTTTCAAAATCATCAGGAAATCCAAAAAAGAAATCAAATGGATCAAATTGATTACTATATTTTTTTGAATAATTTTTTACATTAACTACTGCATGGATTGTTTTTTCTACAACTCTGGTAAAATCAGGTAATCCTGCAGAACTAACCAATGAAGAAGAATCTGATGAGGTTAACCTTGTTTTGGCCAAAGATGATGTATATGGAAAAAGAAAAGGATCTTCTTTAGTGTATTGTTTATATGCAGCAATGGTTATGATTGAACTCATTATACTGCTAAGTACAATATAAAAAACTATTCTCTTCATATTTTGACAGTTAGTTATTCAGCACAAATATATATAGAAGAAATTAATTAAGATCCATAACTTTTATAAAAAAATAATGTTAACTTCGTTTTTGTGAAATTGAATTTTTTTAAATACCAGGGTACAGGAAATGATTTCATTCTCATAGATTCCAGAACAGAAGAAATAGTGAAGGAATATCCTCTTTTAAAAAAATTATGTGATAGGCATTTTGGAATTGGTGCAGACGGAATCATTTTGATTCAAAATGATTCTAAAGGTGATTTTTATATGAAATATTATAATTCCGATGGAAAAGAAAGTACAATGTGTGGAAATGGAGGAAGATGTGCCATTCATTTTTCTAAAAAATTAGGAATTACCAAAGGTAATAAAATTCATTTTAGAGCTATGGATGGATATCATTATGGATTGATAAAAAGAAACGAAAACAAAGATTTGGTTTCTATGAGTTTACTGAATATAAAAAAAAATGAAATAGAAATTCATCCAGAACACGTTTTTTTAAATACTGGTTCTCCTCATCATATACTTTTTGTAGAAAACATCAATAAAATAGATGTGTATAAAGAAGGAAGAAAAATTAGATTTCAAAATTCCTATTTGAAAAAAGGAGTCAATGTGAATTTTGTAGAAATATTTGAAAATAAAACTTTACAAGTGCGTACTTATGAAAGAGGAGTAGAAAACGAAACTTTATCCTGCGGAACAGGAGTGACAGCTTCTGTTATCGCGGCATATAAAATGAATAAAATTTCCTCTATTGAAGAAATTCAAGTTGATACTCTTGGAGGAAAATTATGGGTTTCATTAAAAGAAACAAAAGACGAATACAAAAATATTTATTTAACTGGATCTGTTGAATTTATATTTCAAGGATATATTTTAATATGAAAAGTAATTATTCAATTAGTAGTGATTCTTTAAAATTTCTTAAAAAATATTTAAATAGTTCTTCTCCAACAGGATGTGAAAGTGAAGGACAAAAAATATGGATTAATTACATTAATTCTTATGTAGAAAAAATTCAAACCGATTTATATGGAACAGCAGTAGGAATCATCAATCCGAATTTTCCATATAAATTAATTATTGAAGCTCATGTTGATGAAATATCTTGGTCAGTGAATTATATCACAGAAGATGGCATCATATATGTTTCTCGTAATGGAGGATCAGATCATCAAATTGCTCCATCTAAAAGAGTCATTATTCATACAGAAAAAGGATTCGTTCATGGAGTATTTGGATGGCCAGCTATTCACACAAGAAAATCTTCAGAAGAAAAATCTCCTAGTATAGATAATATATTTGTGGATATTGGTGTTTCCAGTAAAACTGAGGCGATCAATCTAGGAGTTCATGTAGGTTGTATGATTACTTATCCTGATGAATTTTTTATTATGAATCACAATTATTTTGTATCTAGAGCTTTAGATAATAAAATAGGAGGTTTTATAATAGCAGAAATAGCAAAAATGATTATGGAAAATGATGTTCATTTAAAATTTGGGTTATACATAGTGAATTCTGTTCAAGAGGAAGTCGGATTAAGAGGAGCTAAAATGATTTCTCAAACCATACGACCAAATATGGCTATTGTTACGGATGTAACGCATGATACATCTAGTCCTATGATTGATAAAAAAATACAAGGAGATATTAAATGTGGATTAGGCCCTGTCATTGGATATGCTCCATCAATACAAAAAAATATTAGAGAACTTATTATTAATACTGCTGATAGTAAAAAAATACTTTTTCAACGTTTAGTTTCATCTAGATATACAGGAACAGATACAGATGCTTTTGCTTATTCCAATAAAGGAGTCACATCTGCTTTAATATCCATTCCTCTAAAATACATGCATACTACAGTAGAAATGGTTCATAAAAAAGATGTAGAAAAAACTATATTATTAATTTTTGAAACTTTGAAAGAAATTAATAACTCTAAAAAATTTTTTATCGATTAAATCGAAAACGAATGATATCTCCATCTTGAATCAAATAATTTTTTCCTGCTAAAAAAATTTTTCCTGCCTTTTTTACTTTTTCTTCTGATCTATATTTTATAAAATCATCATAATGAATAATTTCTGCTCTAATAAATCCTTTTTTAAAATCTGTATGAATGACTGAAGATGCTTCATAAGCTGTACATTGATTGGGGATAGACCAAGCTCGTATTTCTTCTTTTCCTATTGTAAAAAAACTTTGCAAATTTAATAATTTATAGGCTTTTTTAAGAACTTTGTCAAGTTCATAGAAAATACAATTTTTTTTCAACGATAAAACCACCAAAGAAGAATTCTCCATCTCTATTATTTTCTTTAGATTTTTTATATGTAAATGAGTCTTATCATTCAATTTTTCATCAGTATTACATACATAAAGAACAGGTTTCACAGTTAATAACTGTAAATCATTAATATGTTTTTTTTCATTTTCTTGAAATGGATACATTCTAATATTTTTTCCTTTTTTTAAAAAAGAAAAAACTTTTTGTAGTGTATTTATAGATTTATTAATTTTATTTTTCTTTGTAATCTTTTCCAATCTACTTTCTATTGTTTCTAGATCTTTTAACTGTAATTCCATGTCAATAATTTCTTTGTCTCTAATAGGATTTAGAGATCCTTCTACATGGGTCACACTCATGTCGTTAAAAAAACGTATCATATGAATGATTACATTTGTTTCACGAACGTGAGATAAAAATTTATTTCCTAATCCATCTCCTTTATGGGAACCTTTGATGAGACCAGCTATATCTACTATTTTAATTTCGGATGGAATTGAATTCATTGGTTGAATGATCTTTTTGAGTTCATATAACCTTTGATCTGGAACTTTTGTCATTCCATAATTAGGTTCTATAGTACAAAAAGGAAAGTTTTCTGATAAAGCTTTTGAGTTAGAAATAAAGTTAAAAAATGTTGACTTCCCTGTATTCGGAAGACCAATAATTCCACATTTCATTGATTTAATTTTAACATTAAAATTACAATTTTTATCAGTATTGTGATAAATTTAATCGTCTTTAATCATTTAATGAATGAAAGAAAATAAAATGCCGTTTTGGGAACACATTGAAGAACTGAGAAAACATATTATTCATTGTTTTTGTGCAATTATCATTGCGACGATTATTTTAATGAATAATAAAAATATTATATTTGATTACATTATTTTTGGTCCATCAAAAACAGATTTCATTACTTATCGTTTTTTTTACAAAATTGCAAAAACCTTTTTAGGTATTCATTTGAATCCTGTTTCTTTTTTATCCAGAGATTTGGAAATACAAAATCGACAAATATTTGGACAATTCAACATTTATATATGGACTTGTTTTATAGGAGGAATTATTTTATCGTCTCCTTATGTTTTTTATGAGTTTTGGAAATTCATAAGACCTGCTCTTTCGGATGAAGAAAAAAAATATTCCAGAGGAATGCTGATAATAGGAACCCTCCTATTTGGATTAGGAGTTCTTTTTGGTTATTTCGTGTTATGTCCATTTTTAATTCACTTTGGATATTCTTTTAGAATAAGTCGCGTTCCTAAAAATATATTTGATTTGTCGGACTATATTTCTTTGATCATACATTCTGTACTATCTATGGGAATTATTTTTTTATTTCCATTTTTCATATTTATTCTTACTAAAATGGAATTAATTTCCTATGCTTTTTTAATAAAATACAGGAAACATGCTTTTCTTATAATGTTAATTATAGCTTCTGCTATTACACCTGGAGATATTTTAAGCACAATAGTCGTTTTAATTCCTCTGTTAATTCTTTATCAAGTAAGTATATATGTATCGTTTTATGCAAATAAAAAAACCTCTTGAAATCAAGAGGTTTTTTTATTCATGATTATTTTCGTATTGTTATTTCAACACGTCTTCCTTTTCCTTTATATTTTCTTCCTACCAATCCTCTTACTTCTATTCTGGAAGGATCTACACCTCTAGAAATCAAAGCTTCAAGTACTGAATTTGCTCTTTTTAGAGACAAAATTTTATTATAAGAAAGTTTTCCACGAGAATCTGTATATCCATCTATATAAAATTTAGAATTTGGAAGGCTATTAATCATGATTTCAGCTATTTCATTAACGATTGCTAAAGAACGAGGAGATAATGAAAATTTATTCCAATCAAATAAAATAGGACTAAAAACTACATCAGGACATCCCTTATTTTCTTTTTTACCAAATTTTTTAGGACACTTATCTTCATGATCTGGAATATTATCTGAATCAGTATCAGGACAACCCTTGAACTTTTTTAATCCAAATTGATTTGGACATAAATCTTCTTGATCTAAAATCCCATCATTATCTGAATCTTTTTGATTTTGATTCTGGCAACAAATTTTTTCTTCTTCTTTTTCTTCTTCTTTTTTTTCTTCTTTTTCTTCCATTATTGAAGGGAAATAAGAATGATCTTTATTGATTTCTACTATTTTCTTGTCTTCTTGATTTTTATCCTTCTTATCTTCTGCAAACTTTAAATTACCAAAACGAAAAATAACTCCTACATTATGTTTCCAAAAATTCAAATAGTCTCTTGATTGATATGCAAAAACTTGATTATAAGTACTTTGTAAATTAATTCCAAAATTAGAAACGATCCAAAAATTTAAACCTAATCCACCGTCTAATACAAAAAAATTCTTTTTATCTGTTTTAAAATACTTTGTTTCCGAAATTCTTAATTCTCTCTCTATGTAACCGTTAAATTTATGATAACCTGCTCCTAATCGAAAATAGGGATCAAACTTATAATGAGGAAAAATGTACAAATTAACCCCTTGACTCAATTTGACGAAAAAAGCATTTCCTATATTCCATCTGTTATTATTTACCGTTCCTAATGATGCATCTAAATATAAACCGATATGCTTTTTGACATTATGCTCTAATTCTATACTGGAAATAATAGGATTGAAACTATTATTCTTTTTAAGAAAAAAACCTTTAAAAGGATATCTTATAGAAAAATAATTAATGTCGTGTGCTCCTATTCGAACAACCCATTTTTCTTTCGAATCTTGGGAAAAAACAGACGAAAAAAAAGCGAATAAAGCAATAATAAAAAAATTGACGTTTTTCATAAAACTATAGTTTCTTTGAATCTAAACAAATATAAATATTTGATTTCAAAAATAAATTAAATACAATTTTTAATTTTTAAAGAAAGATTGTTTAATATCTCTTAAAGAATCTCTTTCCCGTAAGGATTCACGTTTATCATATATTTTTTTCCCCTTAGCCAAAACTATTTTCACTTTTATGTATCCCTTATTATTAATAAATAATTCAATGGGGACGATAGTTAGCCCTTCTCCTTTATTTTTCAGTTTTTTGTCTAGCTTTGTTAATTCTTTTTTATTTAATAATAATTTTCTTTCTCTTCTGCTTGAATGATTACAATTGGTTCCGAATTTGTATTCGGCTATGTACATATTCATAGAATACAATTCTCCATGTTTCATTTGACAAAAACTATCCATAATATTGACTTTTTTTTGTCTGATTGATTTGACTTCCGTTCCAAGAAGCTGTATTCCAGCTGTATAATATTCTAAAAAATGATATTGATATCTTGCTTTTCGATTTAGAATACTCATAATTAATTGTTATTTTTGTATGATTAAACGAAATTACGAAAATACACAAAACGAAAAATTTTGTTTTCAAAAATTGAAATAAAAATGAATGTACCTTATTTAAAGGATTTGTGTTCTCAAGTGAGAAGAGATATTCTACGCATGGTCAATGACGCAAAATCTGGACATCCAGGTGGATCTTTGGGATGCACTGAATATTTTGTAGCTTTATATCAAGAAATAATGCATTATAATCCCAAAAAATTTGCTATAGATGGAGAAGGAGAAGACCTTTTTTTTCTATCTAATGGACATATTTCCCCTGTTTATTATAGTATATTAGCTCGTTCTGGTTTTTTTTCAGTTAAAGAATTATCTACTTTCAGGAAGTTAAATTCACGTTTACAAGGACATCCTTCTGTACATGGAGGCCTCCCCGGAATACGCATTTCCTCTGGTTCTCTAGGACAAGGAATGTCTGTGGCTATTGGTGCAGCTTTATCAAAAAAATTAAATAAAGAATTTCATACTATCATTTATAGTTTACATGGAGATGGAGAGTTAAATGAAGGGCAGATTTGGGAATCTGTATTATATGCAGGATCTAGAAATATAGATAATTATATAGCAACCGTTGATTACAATGGACAACAAATAGATGGAACGACAGATGAAGTATTGCCTCTCGGCAATTTGAAAAAAAAATTTGAATCTTTTGATTGGAAAGTTTTAGAAGAATTAGAAGGAAATAATATTGAAAAGGTGATTAACGTTTTAAAAAAAGCAAAAAATGAAACTGGAAAAGGGAAACCTGTTTTAATTATACTATATACTCAAATGGGATACGGTATAGATTTTATGGTGGGAAATAATGCATGGCATGGAAAATATCCTAATAAAGAAGAATTAAAAAGAGCTCTATCTCAAATTTCTGAAACTTCTTTAGTAGATTATCCCTTATCCAATTGATTGAAACAACAAATGTCGTTATATGAAACAATATGAGAATAAAGGCCTAAAAGAAACTAGAGCTGGCTTTGGTCAAGCTCTGACTTTTTTGGGAAGAAAAAATCATCAAGTGGTAGCATTGTGTGCAGATTTGACTAGCTCTTTATTTATGAATCAGTTTTCTAAAGAATTTCCAGAAAGATTTTTTCAAATAGGAATAGCAGAAGCAAATATGATAGGGATTGCAGCTGGACTCAGCATTGGAAAATACATTCCGTTTGCTGGAACGTTTGCCAATTTTGCTACATCCCGTGTATACGATCAAATACGTCAATCTATTGCTTATTCTTATAAAAACGTAAAAATATGTGCTTCTCATTCTGGCTTAACTTTAGGCGAAGATGGAGCTACACATCAAAGTTTAGAAGATATTGGAATGATGAAAATGTTGCCGGGCATGACTGTTATTAACACGTGTGATTATAATCAAACTTATGCTGCCACTTTAGCTATAGCTAATTATTTAGGGCCAGTATATTTGCGTTTTGGTCGTCCTGCTGTAGCTAATTTTACAGATGAAAATCAAATATTTGAAATCGGAAAAGCTGTTCTTTTAACAGAAGGAAAAGATGTCACCATTGTTTGCACAGGACATTTAGTATGGGAAGCTTTAGAAGCTTCTAAGATTTTGTACAAAGAAAAAGGAATAGAATGTGAAGTTGTTAATATTCATACAATCAAACCGTTAGATGAAGAGTCAATTTTAAAATCTGTAAATAAGACAAAATGTATTGTAACTGCAGAAGAACACAATTATTGGGGTGGATTAGGAGAGAGTGTAGCAAGAATACTTACCACTCATAAATGTTCTTTTTCTCAAAGTTTAGTAGCTGTTAATGATGTTTTTGGAGAAAGCGGAAAACCCATGGAACTTTTGAAAAAATATAATATTGATCGTGATTCTATTATCAATCATGTACAGTTTTTATTGGAAAAAAAATAAAAATCAATAAATTTGGAAATCAAAAATATACAAAAATTGGTTCATCATTGGATTATGAATCATGGAGTTCGTTATTTTGACGTATTAACCAACACTATTCTTTTATCAGAAGAAGTCGGTGAAGTTTCTAGAATTATTGCTAGACACTATGGAGAACAATCTAAAAAAAAAAATTGCCAAAAAAATGAAGATCTTGGAGAAGAATTATCAGATGTTTTGTTTGTTCTAGTTTGTTTAGCTAATCAAACTGGAATTAATTTAGAAGAATCTTTTAACAAAAAATTAAAGAAAAAGAAAATTAGAGATCATACAAGACACCATGAAAATGAAAAATTAAAATAAAATATGTCTTCTTACATTAAGATTTATAAAGAAAAAAGTTCTTTATGCGGTTCTGTATCTATAACTGGATCTAAAAGTGTATCTAATCGTCTTTTAATTTTAAAGGCCATTTATAAGGATGATATTCAGATTGATAATCTTTCAAATTGTGAAGATACAGAAGTATTAAAAAAAAGTTTAACTAGTACTTCTAATATATTAGATATTCATCATGCTGGAACTGCTATGCGTTTTTTGACCTCTTATTTCGCTATTCAAGAGGGAAAAGAAATTGTGTTAACAGGATCCGATAGAATGAAAGAAAGACCCATTTCTGTACTTGTAGAAGCTCTAAAGAAGCTAGGATCTGAAATTTTCTATTTGGAAAAACAAGGATATCCACCAATAAAAATTTTTGGAAAGAAAATTTTAGGAGGAAAAATAGATATAGATGCAAAAATCAGTAGTCAATATATTAGTTCTTTGATGTTAATAGCTAGTCAATTTAAAAAGGGACTCAAAATTTATCTAAGAGGAAATATTACATCTATTCCATATATAAAAATGACTTTTGATTTACTAACTTTAGCAGGAGTAAAAACTTATTGGAAAGAAAAAGTGATCCATATTTATCCAGAAAAAGATAAAGGAAAAAAATACTTTTATGTAGAATCAGATTGGAGCTCTGCATCTTACTACTATTCGATGGCGGCAATCGCAAAGCAAAGTCACATCACTTTATCTTCATATAATAACGATAGTTTACAAGGAGATAGAAAAGTAGCTTCTATATATGATAAAAATTTTGGAATCTCTACTGTTTTTGACAAAAATGCAATTACGTTAAAGAAAAAATTGAATTTTTTTTCACAGAAATTCATTGAATTAAATTTAAATCAAACTCCAGATATTGCACAAACTATTGTTGTGACTTGTGCTGCACTTGAAATCAAGTGTAATCTAAAAGGATTAGAGACATTAAAAATTAAAGAAACAGATAGGTTGCTAGCATTAAAGGAAGAATTATTAAAATTTGGAGTGATAACTAAAATTACAGATTCTTGTTTAGAAATCACAGATTTTTCTAGAAAAAAAATCAATTCTTTTGTAAGAATAAAAACTTATCAGGATCATAGAATGGCAATGTCTTTTACCCCATTTGGATTATGTTCTTCTTTTTTACAAATCGAGGAACCAAGTGTTATAGAAAAATCATATCCTAACTTTTGGAAAGATTTAAAATTTTTAGGTTTTTCAATTGATTATTATGAGGAATAAAGAATTCTTCTTGCCATAATAAATCTATGATTCCAGTATTTTTGGTATAATTGAGATATAATTACACCATTAGATGTAGAAGCGTGAATGAAAAATATATTGCTGGGACTAACGTGGATTACCATTCCGACATGATTTATTTTTTTAGACGTTCCTGTCGCAAAAAATAATAGATCTCCTTTTTCTATTTGTTTTTTAGGAACAAAAAAACCTTTTTGGGCTTGATAATAAGAAATGCGTGGTAAAGATATTTTGTAAGAAGCGAAGATATTTTTTATAAAAGCAGAACAATCTATTCCTGTTTTAGTCATTCCCCCATATCTATATGGAGTAAACATATAATTCTTAGCTTTTTCTATAATTTTTTCTGTAAAAAAAAGTTTTTGATTAATGATTTGAAAATAATTTTTCGAATTTTTACAGTTATTTTTGCATGGATATTGTTTTTTTTTTCTGAAAGAAATTCTTTCATATTTTTTTTTATGTTCTATATTTCCATTTCCATATAATGAAATAGAAAGAAAATGATAATAAAAAACTATAAGTAAAACAATTTTAGAGTTTATAATAAGGATAATATTTACTATTTAAAAGTAATTCCAATAGTTCACCAAATATAAACAAAATACTTGTATTGAATACAAAAAAAATTTAATTTGTATTCCTAATTTTTTGATCAAAGGCCCATTCGTCTATTGGTTAGGACGTCAGGTTTTCATCCTGGAAAGAGGGGTTCGATTCCCCTATGGGCTACTATTTATTGATTGATTATGTCATGGCAAATCATTTATCTTCTCTGAAAAGAATTAGACAAAACTATACTAGACGTTTACGTAATAAATATGCGTATAAGAGTACAAAAACAGCTATAAAAAAATTATTAAAAGAAAAAAATAAGGAAAAATATTCTATTGTAATATCTATGATAGATAAATTAGCTAAGAAAAATATTATACATGTTAATAAAGCTGCCAGATTGAAAAAACAATTAAATAGAAAATTATTCTCTAATTGATTTTCGCATGAAATATTTTTTAAAATTCCATCATTACATAGCTTTTTTAGTTCTTTTTTTTTTAATCATGGAAATGATCTATCTTTTATGGTGCAGATGTTATGGTCTCCAAATAAAGGAACGATTTTTTTTTAAAATTATATTGAATGGAACAGTCGTTGCTATATTTGTTCAAATTATTATCGGGTTATTGTTGATGAATTACTATTTTTTTTCTTTATCCAAGAATGGAATTAATATAATTCAGATTTTAAAACAAGAAAAAACTCGTTTAAAGTTTATAGAACATCCAATCATGATGATAACTGGGTTTTTGATATTCATTTTTTTTTACAAGAAATTATATCAAAAAGGACAAATTACTAATACGATTTTATTTTTATTTTTTTTATCTGTATTGACTATAATGATTCGTTTTCCTTTCAATATTTTCTAATATGAAAATAAGTCCATTATCTCCAATAGGAATATTTGATTCTGGAATTGGCGGACTTCTTATAGCTAAAGAAATCAAAATGCGGATGCCTAATGAAGATTTTATTTATTTTGGAGATACTATAAATATGCCTTATGGAGATAAGTCTAAAGAATTTATTATAGAAAATTCTATGAAAATAGCTTCTTTTCTTTATGAAAAAAAATGTAAAGCCCTAGTTATTGCATGTAATTCAATGACATCTAATTCTTTAGATGTCATTTCAAAAAAATTTAATAGCAAAATATTAATATTCAATGTTATAGATCCCATAGTAAGAAATCAAATTTTTTTTTCTTCCAAAAAAATAGGAATAATTGCGACTCCTGCTACAATACGTTCAAATTTTTACATGGAAAAAATAAAGAAATATTATCGTCATTTAGATGTAGTTCAAATATCTACTCCTTTATTAGCTCCAATGATTGAGAAAGGTTTGAAAATAAAAAAAAATATTATTATAAATTATTTAAATCATTTTAAATCAATAGATACACTTTTACTAGCCTGTACTCATTATCTATTTCTTAAACAAGAAATAGATAATTTTTATCATGGACAAGTTCATTTAATTGATATACAAAAAATAGTAGTACAGGAAATAAAAAAAAAATTAAATGAAGAAAAATTATTGTGTATTCATCCAACCTTGAATAGTAAATTCCCTATTTTTTATACATCTGGTTCTATTCCTACTTTTTTTGAAAAAAAAGTTAGAATTCTTTTTGGAAGAAAAGTATTTATCAAAACACATGTTTTTAATTATTCCTAATTTGTGCATCAATTACAGATAAAGTCGCTAAGTTAACTATTTCTTCTATACTGGATTGCATTTGCATAACATGTGCCGTTTTTCGCATTCCTAACATTACAGGACCAATAGTTTGAACATCTCCTAATCCTCTAATGAATTTATAAGTTAAATTTCCTGATTCTAAATTTGGAAAGATAAAAATATTTGCTCTCTTTTTAACGAGTTTAGAAAAAGGGAATTTGCTAGCTAATAAAAATTCATTTAGAGCAAAATCAGGTTGTAATTCTCCATCTACTATTAAGTCTGGATATTTTTTATGTAAAAAATCTACTGTTTGAGAAACCTTAGAAGATGTTTTTGAATTAGATGAAAAATTTTGAAAAGATAACATTGCTATATGCGGTTCAATGTCAAACCCTTTAACTACATGAGAAGCCATTAAAGCTATTCTAGCTAATTCTTCACTTGTTGGATTTGGAATGACTGCTGTATCTGCTAAAAATAAAGGACCACGTTTTGTTAATAAAATCATCATTCCTGCTGTTTTTTGAACGGATTCTGCTCGACCGATAACTTCTAACATTGGACGTAAACTTAATGAAAAGCTTCTTGAATATCCCGTAATCACCGCATCCGCTTCTCCTTGATCTACCATCATAGCTCCAAAGTGATCATTGGTACGCATGCGTATTTTTGAATCGTATAAAGTCAAACCTTTTCGATTTCTTCTTTTCCAAAGAATTTGAGCAAAGTCTTCTACTTTTTTTCTATTTTCTTCTTTTTCTGGATCTATAATTTTTAATTCAACGTCGAGGTTATTTTCATTTATTAAACGTTTGATACGATCTTCATTTCCTAAAACAATAGGAACAGAAACAATTCCTTCTTCATGAAGAATTTGAACGGATTTCAGTATATCGTATTCTTCTCCATTACAAAAAACAATTTTTTTAGGATTTGTGCGAGCTCGATTTTGAATCATTCTAAGCATTTTACTTTCGTATCCCATTCTATCAAGCAATTTTTCTTGATAGATTTTCCAATCCAAGATAGGATTTCTTGCTACTCCAGAATCCATAGCTGCTTTTGCTACAGCAGGAGCAACACGAGTAATCAAACGATTATCAAAAGGTTTTGGAATTATATATTCTTTTCCAAAAGAAATATTTTTTTTATTATAAACAATGTTTACCTGTTCTGGAACAGGTTCTTTTGCCAAAGAAGCTATAGCATGTACAGCTGCTAATTTCATTTCATCATTAATCACACTAGCATGAACATCTAGTGCTCCTCTGAAAATATAAGGAAATCCTAAAACATTATTAACTTGATTTGGATAGTCACTTCTTCCAGTAGCCATAATAACATCTGGACGAATTTTGATTGCTAAGTTGTAATCTATTTCTGGATCAGGATTAGCCATAGCAAACACAATCGGGTCTTTTGCCATACTTCTCAACATGTTAGCAGTTAATATTCCTCCTACAGATAAACCAATAAAAACATCCGAGTTTTTGATAGCTTGATCTAATTTTTGGATTGGATAAGTATTTACAGAAAATTCTTTTTTTTCTTGATTTAAATCAGTTCTTGAAGAATGTAATAACCCTTTACTATCAAACATAAGAATATTTTCAGGGTTAACACCAAGTTTTTTATAAGTTCTTGTACAGGAAATTGCAGCAGCACCAGCTCCATTAACAACCATTTTAATTTCATTAATTTTTTTTCCAACATAGGTGATTGCATTAAGTAATGCTGCTCCTGAAATAATAGCTGTTCCATGTTGATCATCATGCATAACAGGAATACTCAATTCTTTTTTAAGTCTTCTTTCTATTTCAAAAGCTTCTGGAGCTTTTATGTCTTCTAGATTAATTCCTCCAAAAGTAGGAGCAATAGCTTTTACTGTTTCTATAAATTTTTCTGGATCAGATTCGTCTATTTCTATATCAAAAACATCAATTCCAGAAAAAATTTTGAATAAAAGAGCTTTTCCTTCCATAACTGGTTTAGAAGCTAATGCTCCAATATCTCCAAGGCCTAATACAGCTGAACCATTAGTTATAACTGCAACAAGATTTCCTTTAGATGTGTATTTATATACTTCTCTAGAAGAACGAGCTATTTCTTTACAAGGTTCTGCTACTCCTGGAGAATAAGCAAGAGAAAGGTCTCTTTGACTACTATATTTTTTTGTGGGTGTAATTTGTATTTTTCCAGAAGGAAATTGGCTATGATAATTTAAAGATTCTTCACGAAAACTACTTGTGTTTTTTCTCATTATGTTAAAATATTTATTAATAATTATGAAACAGGATTTCTGAAAAAGAATATTGTCATTTCCAAAAAATATCTTTTTCAAAAAGATATTTTTTGTCTGATTTCCATCTAATTGTAAGTTTATAATATCCTTTTTTCAAAAATTTTTTAGGAATAAATAATATCTTTTTTGAAGATTTCAATATTTTGAAAGATCTCGTAAGATCCAAATCTTTAGAAGATGATCTAAATAAAGTAAAAAATCCATAAAAATCATCATTCATAGGTGGAAATAGAATTTCAATTCCAGAAGATAAAATGGAAACTTTTATTTTCTTGGGGAGTTCTAACACATTTTTTTTTTCATTTATAATTTCTTGATATTTCATTTCTTCTTCATAATATCTGTCTGATACAAGTTGGCTTCCTGCATGGGGAAAAAAGAAGGCAATATAAATAACAAAGGTTATAAAAATAACTAAAGATAACACTATTCCGGCTTCCCAATTGAATTTTATTTTCATAATTCAAATTTTATAAGGAAAAATATAACAATAATGCAAAAATCGAAATGGATAATGTGCAGTATACAGTAGAATTTATATTTTTCTCCATTCTGTTATTTTTTTTCCTTGAGGAGCTTTAGATATTAAAGGTTTTTTAGATTTTTGATTGATAAAATAAACATAACTGGATATTTTTTCAATATCATTTCCTTTAATTTCTCCTGATTTTCCAAAAGCACGCATAGTTGGATTCCTATCGCTTCCATTCCATATGATAAAAAAGATATTTTTAAATAAATCTTTTTCTATTGTATTAATCCAATAATTATCTGTTAAATTAGGACCTATACTTCCACTTCCATCCGATTGATGACAAGTTGCACAATTTTCATCAAAAAGGGTTTTCCCACTATTAATTAAATTATCCTTAAAACAAGCATTTTCTATAGTCACTTGCGGAGTATTTTTTTCAAAAATTTCTATTTCTTTCAACTGATTTTTGTAAGCTATCTCATATTCCTTATAAGGATTAGAAAAATCCATTAGAAAATAAGAAAAAAAATAAATTGCGGAAAAAACAATTGTCAAATAAAAAAGATGCACCCACCACATTGGTAACCGATTATCTAACTCTATAATTCCATCAAATCCATGATCTATTTTTTGAACTCCAGCATTCATTTTTTTAGGATCATGAAATATAAATTTATAAAGTCTATAGAAATAATTTCCTTCGTTTTCCTCAAAAATTTTTCTCTTTTCTTCTTCTGCAAGAAACTGTAATTTTTTTCTAAAAATCAAATTATTAATAGATTCTAAAATCCATAATAATACCATGGTTACAATCAAAAAAAAGACAGTAATAGGATGTACTAAATAAGATATATGATTATAGCTTCTAAGAAATACATAAAACATAAATATTATGACAGATAAAAAAGAAGGAATCATAATAAAAGAAGGAACTCTAGATCTCATAATCTCTTCTTTTTTTTATTCTTCTAAGGGAATCAAACTTATTTTCTCATAATATTTTTTCGGCTTCGAAAACACAAAAAATAAAATAAAAAAGAAAACTAACAAAAATAAAATTAACATAATAGATTGAAAAATTCCTACATTTTTTTCTTCTGTAAAATATTGTTTTAAAAAACTTATCATTAATTTTTAAGATTTAATATCTGTGCCTAGTCGCTGTAAATAAGCAATAATAGCTATAATTTCTCTTTTCTCTAAAGGAATAAATTTTTCTTTTTCTACTTTTTTTTGTTGATTAATTTCAATTTTTAAATTGGGATACTCCTTATAAATATCAGACACAATTTTATTTGCTTGATGATCCATATCTTGATTCACATTCTTTATATATTCCAAAGTGTATGGAACTCCTAATTTAACCATTGCTTTTATTTTTCTTTCTGTATTAGATCTGTCCAACTTATTATAAATTAGCCAAGGATATCTTGGCATAATGGATCCAGGTGAAGTCGATCTAGGATTAGACATATGATGATAATGCCAAGAATTAGGATTTTTTCCTCCTTCTCTAGCCAAATCTGGTCCTGTTCGTTTAGAACCCCAAAGAAATGGATGATCATATACAAATTCTCCGGCTTTAGAATATTCTCCATAACGAACTACCTCATCTCTAAATGGACGTACTTGAGCACTATGACAAGCATTGCACCCTTCTCTAACAAATAAATCTCTACCTTCTAATTCAAGAGCTTTATAAGGTTTAACATTATGAATAGTAGGAACGTTCGATTTAATCACTAAAGTAGGAATTATTTCTATGAATCCTCCAATGGCTACTGCTATAAAAGAAAGAATCGTTAATTGTATTGGCTTTCTTTCTAACCAACTATGAAATTTTTCATCTTTCTCTTTTATACTTCCATAAAATGGATCGCATTTGAATTCTTCATTATTGATAGAATAACCTTTTTGGATTGTTTTAAAAACATTATAAATCATTAAAACAAAACCTAAAAAGTAAATCATTCCACCTATAAATCTAATTTTATAAAATGGAATAATGGACAATACTGAATCTAAAAAATTTTTATAAGTTAAAGTCCCATCAGGATTAAATTTCTTCCACATCATAGATTGTAATATAGCTCCGAAATACATAGGAAAAATATACAATACAATTCCTAAAACACCTAACCAAAAATGAATATTAGCCAATGATATAGAATATAATTTAGTATTCCATATTTTTTGTGTCAACCAGTATATGACTCCAAAAGCCATAAATCCGTTCCATCCTAAAGTTCCTAAATGAACATGAGCTATAACCCAATCTGTGAAATGTCCAATGGAATTCAAAGTTTTAGTAGCAAGCATAGGTCCTTCAAAGGTAGCCATC
This sequence comes from Blattabacterium cuenoti, assembly GCF_014251555.1. Lineage (NCBI taxonomy): Bacteria > Pseudomonadati > Bacteroidota > Flavobacteriia > Flavobacteriales > Blattabacteriaceae > Blattabacterium > Blattabacterium cuenoti. The sequence continues at coordinate 241,155 of NZ_CP059190.1, read as the reverse complement.
CCATAACAAGTAATTCCCACTACAAAAAATTTTAAAATAGGATTTTTTTTTACTTGATTCCAATCTCCTCTTAATGTCAGTAATCCATTTAACATTCCACCCCAAGAAGGAGCAATTAACATGATTGAAAAAATAGTCCCTAACATTTGAGCCCAATTAGGAAGCGATGTATACATCAAATGATGAGGCCCTGCCCATATATATACAAATATTAAGGACCAAAAATGGATAATAGAAAGTTTATAAGAAAAAATAGGTTGATTGGATGCTTTCGGAACAAAATAATACATCAATCCCAATATAGGGGTAGTCAAAATAAATGCAACAGCATTATGGCCATACCACCATTGCATTAAAGCGTCTTGTACTCCAGCATATATAGAATAACTTTTAAAAGATAAAAGAGATATAGGTAACTCAAGATTATTAAATAAATGTAACATAGCTACAGCAACCCATGTCCCTAACAAGAACCAAATACTAACATATAAATGTTTGATTCTTCTTTTCAAAATAGTTCCTATCATATTAATTCCATAAACAATCCAAATCAAAAAAACTCCTATATCTATAGGCCACTCATGCTCAGCATATTCTTTGCTAGTGTTTATTCCTAACAAAAAAGTAATCCAAGTAGAAATAATAAATATTTGCCATCCCCAAAAATGAATCCAACTAAGAATATCACTAAAAACTCTAGTCTTTAACAAACGTTGTAAAGCATAATAATATCCTGTAAAAATTATATTCCCAACAAAAGCAAAAACAGCAGTACTAGTATGTAACATTCTCCACCGTCCAAATCCCATAATTCCTTGAGAATCCTTAAGTTTATTTCCAAAAATAAATTCAGGAATTTCAGGAAAAAATAACAACAAGGCTATAAATAATCCAGCTAAAAATCCAATGAGCCCCCAAAACATTGTAGCGTATAAAAAAGCTTTTACAATACGATTATTGTAATAGTATGATGCATTTATTAATTTCATTAGAAAATCATTATTTATTTTCAATATCATCGATTAAGATCCGAATTCTAGGAGATTCATAATCGTCGAATTGTCCAGAATAAAGACTAATTAAAAAAAATATGAGAAAAAATGCTCCTAAAGAAATACTAGATAATATCATAATAATTAATATGTCCATAATAAAAATTTCAGAATTTTTTTTAAAATATAAATCTGCGTGAAATCAGCCAAGTAGATACAATAGAAAAAAAAATAACAGAAAAAGAACTTAAAGGCATTAGAATAGCTGCTATAATAGGCTTTAAATTACCGGTTACAGCAAAAAAAATTCCTACAATATTATAAAATAAGCTAATCATAAAATTGACAATCACTAATTTGCTAGATATTTTGGATATTTTCAAAAATAAAAAAATTTTATTCAAACAATCAGATTGCATAAAAGCATCACAACTTGGAAAAAAACTAGTTGGATTTTCAGACACAGCAACTCCTACTTCACTTTGATTTAATGCTGCACAATCATTTATTCCATCTCCAAACATCATTATTTTTTCTCCTTTTTTTTGTAATTTCTTAACATAATTTAGTTTATCTTCTGGATTCTGATTGAAAAGAACTTTACCAGACTTTGGCAAAATAGATTTCAAGTATTTTTTTTCTAATTCATTCTGATCTCCAGAAAGAATAATTATTTTATATCCTTTCAAATTTTGAAAAATCTTCTTTATTCCTTTTCTATAATAATTTCTAAATAAGAAATAACCTATAAATCTTTTATTTATAGAAATGAAAACTGTTGTCTGATTTTTATCATTTATTGTTGTCTCAATTCCTAAATATTTTTTAGATCCAATTTTAACCGGCATATTTTTTATAATTCCTTCTAATCCTTGTCCTATGATTTCCTTAAAATTTTTTACAGAATAAAAATCTTTTATAGATAATTCTGATAAAATCCTTTGACTTAAAGGATGACTAGAATTTTTTAATAAAGAAGCTACAATCTTTTTTTCCTCATATTTTATTTTTCCTATAAAAAATATTTTTTCTTTATTTGGATCAGTTATAGTTCCTGTCTTATCAAAAATTAAAGTTTTTATTGCAGAAATTCTTTCCATTGTGAAAATATCTTTGATATAAAAACTCTTTTTAGAAAAAAAACGTATTATATTTCCGAATATCAATGGAGTAGAAAGAACCAAAGCACAAGGACAAGTGATGATTAAAACTGAAAAAGTAGTTTGAAATATCTTTGTAATATCATTGTTAAAGTACCAATATGTTCCAGTTATTATAGAAATCATCAAAATAGTAGGAGTAAAATACTGACTGAATCTAGTGGATATTGAATTTAAGTAAAATAATTTTTTATGATGATTAAATTTATTTTTATTCCACAATAAACTTAAATAACTATGATCCACATTTTTAATCACTTTTAGAAAAATAGCTTCTCCTTTTTGTTTAGAACCAGCATAAATCCGATCTCCTATTTTTTTATTTATCAAATAGGATTCTCCTGTAATAAAACTGTTATCTAAAACAGCGTCTCCTTTCATGAGGATGGAATCGGCAGGAATAATTTCTTCATTTCTAATTAGAATGGTATCTCCTTTTTTTAAAGAAGAAAGTAAAATTTTTTCTTCTTTTTCATTGTCATGTATTTTTGTTATTAGAACTGGATAAAAAGACTTATAATTCTTGTCAAAAGAAAGGATACTATTATGAGTATAAATTTGAAACATTCTACTCACAAGTAAAAATAAGGAAAAACTAGAAATACTATCAAAATATCCAGAACCTAAATCAAAAAAAATTTCGTAACAACTCCATAAAAAAAGAACTAATAATCCAATAGAAATAGGAACATCTATATTCAAAACATGTTTTTTTAATCCCAAAACGGCATATTTAACATGATCTGAAAAAGAAAATATTACAACCGGCAAAGATAAAAATAACATTAAATAACGAAAAAAGTTCCTATTTTCCAAGAACCATGTATCTTGATAAGCCCCAACATATCCTGGAATAGCCAAAAGCATAATATTTCCAAAACAAAAAAAGGAAATAGCTAATTTTCCTATTAATTTTCTATCAAATGTGTTCGTTCCCCTTTTTTCTATTGATTCAAAATTAATAGAAGGGCTATATCCCATCTTATCAAGAAGTCTAGCTAAATGACTTAATTTCAATTCAACATTATTGAATGTTATACAAATTTGTTTATTTGAAAAATCAACAGTAGATTCCAGAATGTTTTTATGAAATTTAGATAAACTTTCTAAAACAAAAACACAAGAACTACAATGAATGGAAGGTATTAAAAAACGAACACTCGTAATATTATTATGATTAAAATCAATTATTTTTTCTGCAATTTTTTTCTCATCAAGAAAATCAAAAAAATCATGTTTCTTCATAATAACTCATTCCTGATTAATTAGGTTTCCTGTATATATTTTTTGTATTCTTCCAAAGACATTAATCTATTATATTCTTCTATATCTAAGACTTCTATTTGTATAATCCATCCTTCGTTATAAGAACTTTTATTAATAAGTTCTGGTTGGGATAATAATTTTTTATTGATTTCAAGGATGCAACCTGAAACAGGCATAAACAAATCTGAAACAGTTTTCACCGCTTCTATTGTTCCAAATGGATCTCCTTCTTTTATTTTTTTTCCTATTATTGAATTTTCTACATCTAGATAAACAATATCTCCCAACTCATTTTGAGCAAAATGAGTAATTCCTACATAAGCTTTTTTGTTTTTTGAGATTTCTAATCCTATCCATTCATGATTTTTACTGTACCTCAAATTATTAGGGTTCATACATATATTATTTTTTTTTTGTACAGTTTAATTTTTTCTTAATCAAAAGAAAAATTTTATAGACAAGATGTATTTTTTTCTTGAAAAAAGAATCGTTTTTTTTATTCTTTTGCATGATAGATGTCAAATAAAAATTGATTCTTTTTTCTATTCCACAAGAATTTTCTTCATCGAACTGCCATAGCTGGTATTTTTCTATCTGATCAATTAACAAATCTGCATAATTTAATGACGTAGCATAACCTGCTTGTTTCAGTTCCTCTGCCCAAGATTGATAATCATTTTTTTTTAAAAGAAATAATTTATAATAACGTGGTTGTTGCAAAAATTTAGAGTGATCCTGAAAAGATTCTCGTACAGAATTATATTTCCGAAAACATTCTTTTGGAAGATCATCATTATGGTAATAAGTATCTCCCATCCATCTTTTTCCACATTTAATTCCAAAATGATTATTCGTTGCTTTGGATAATAGGCTATTTCCACTAGAAGATTCTAAAATTCCTTGTCCCAATTTAATACTAGCTGGTATTCCAAATTTTTCCATTTCTTCAACAGCAAAAACAGCATATTTTTTAATGTATTCAATGACTCTTTCTATTTCTGTTTCTTTTGAGAAAGACGAAAATAAAGACATCAAAAAGAATAATACAAAATAAAAAAATTTTTTCATTTTTATTAACTTTCGATGGACAAAATTACGTTTTTTTATAAAAATTTAGAAATTTTTAGAATCAAGTAAAAAGAGTCCATGAAAAACCAGTTCTAATAAATAATTCTTTTTTGTTAAGAGATCTATAAATGGAATGAAATCCTATGTTTTGAATACTAATATAAAATATGGTTCTATATATTTTCAAATTTAAAAAATAATCTATAAAAGGATTTACTCCAATTTTATTTGGATAACATTCTTTTTCCGAAGGAAAAAGATGAATATCAAAAGGATAATAAATTTTTTGATAATAAAAATCGCTGAAATAATGAACAGAAATTCCCGTTTTTATTGATAAAGCCTTATTAAAATAATTATCTTGATAAGATATAGTACTTCTTGATAAGAAATTGGGAATGGAAAAAATTAATGGATCAGAGTTATATTTTTGATACAATAAAAGATTATGAAATTGAAATTTCCATATGTCTTGTGTTGTTTTTATTTTTAATCCGTATGATTGGACATACTTACGATATAAAAATTTTTCCATTTCTTTTTTTTCGTCTAAAAAAGAATGATTTAATCTAGAAATATAAAAAGAAACATGAAAATTTTTTTTATAAAACAAAGAAAAATCTATTGTTTTTTCTTTATCAAAAAAAAGCATATTATTTCGTTGATTATTATAACAATCTTCATTTTCTTTTAGAATAGAAAGATGAATAAAATCAGGAGAAACATCTTTATTTTCAGAAATATACAATTGACTTGAAAAATCAAATTTTGAAAACAAAAATGTATTGAATTTCATATTCATTTGAAAATATGTTTTTTTCGAATTATTATATGTCCATTTACTGTGTGAATGAAATTTGAAAATATTATTAATAGGATAATTTATTTGAGTTTCTATAGAAAAATTGTTTATATACTTATTTTTAGGAGTTATTCTATTGTTATACTCATTGAGTAAAAACAATTGATAATGGATTTTATCGAAAATAGATCCTACCTCTATTTCAAATTTATTTTTTTTAAACATTAAGAATAAACCATTTTTCAAATCAAAATGATTGATTTTATTTTTTTGTTCAGAAAAAAAATGATTTTTAGAATATTTTTCATATTCCATATAAGTTTTTAAAAAAAACAATTTATTTTTTTCAGGAAAAATTTTTTGAATAAAATTTATGTAAAATCTGTTATGAATAAATTTTTTTTGATCAAAAAAAACATTTTTATAATTCTTAATATTATTCCATTTGATGACTTTTTCTCTTTCTTTGATAAAAAATTTTTGGTAAATATAATGTCCCCATAATTTATAATCATCTTCATCTTGCTCATCCTGATAACTAAAAGTAGTTAGTAATAAATCTTGATTTTGATCAAAATCAAGATTATTCTTCAAATTAAGACTCCTATATTCAATAGAATAATTGATTTTTTCATTTGGACTTTGAGAAAAAAAACCACCCAATCCTCTTTTTTGAAAAAAATCACTTTCATAAAAAATTTCTGAAAGAGGAGTTTGAACATCAAAATATTGAATTTTTTCACGATAAAAAAAAGGATCCTTGAAAAAAAGCATTTTTTGAGAATGATATAAGTTTCTCTGTGTAAGATTATTCCTATTAGGAATCAATAAATTATTTCCATTTCCTTGATTATAAAAAAATCCAAAATTATCATGTTTAAAAAAATTATGAGAATAATATTTTTCAATAGAAAAAGATTCTATGTTTAATAAAGTTTTTTTTAAATTATTTTCCTCTGTCCAAAATCTGTAATCCTGATAAGTAGGAAGATAAAAATCTGCATGATTTTTTTCTATCTCTAGATTAGTAGAATCTGTGTTCAGATTCATTATTTTTTTTTCTATCGCTTCCATAGAATAAGAAAATAGAAAAAGAAAACAATAAAAAATGAATATTTTCATATAATCGAATTATAAATTGCACTATTTATAATTAATATCCATAGATATAAAAATTTATTTATATTTGCATAAGGTAAATGTCATTTCTCAAGTGATGGTATTCTTACAATTAATTGAGGGGAGATGTTATCCCAACAATATTTACATTTGCGAGGCTTGTCTTTATGACGGCCTTTTTTTTATCATGTAAAAATACCATATGCCATGTTTAAATTTAATTTTAGAACTATTCAGAAAAAAATTTTAGCTGATAGTACTACACCAATAGAATTATATTTAAAACTAAGAGATATTTTTCCAAATACGTTATTGTTAGAATCTTCTGATTATCAAATCTACAAAAATAATTCTTCTATTCTTTGCATTAATCCAATTTCAGAATTTATTCTAAATAAAAATGTATTGCGAATATCATATCCAAATTGTGTTCATAAACATATTTTTATAAATGATCGATTGGATATACAAATTTTCATTGAGAATTTTTTCAAAATATTTGAAAATGAAAATCCTTCTATTTCTTATTCTGGTTTATATGGATACATATCTTATGATAGTATTCAATATTTTGAAAAAATTCAGTTTCATGCTCCAATTAAAGAAATATATCATCTTCCGCAAATACGATTTGGTTTTTATAGAAACCTAATTGTATTTCGACATTTTCACAATGAAATTGATTTAATTGAACATCAATTTATTAACATTCATCGAGATAAAAAAACTTGTATAGATCAATTAGTCGAATTCATAAAAAAGAAAAATTTTCCTTCTTTTCCATTTCAATCGGTAGGAAATCGTTCTTCAAATGTGACGGACATGGAGTACAAAAAAATGGTATCTAAAGGAATAAAAGCTTGTTTACGGGGAGATGTTTTTCAAATTGTATTATCTCGCCAGTTCCAACAGAGATTTACAGGAGACGAATTTAATGTATATCGTGCTTTACGATTTATCAATCCTTCCCCATATCTTTTTTATTTTGATTATGGAAGTTATAAATTATTTGGTTCTTCTCCAGAAACACAATTAATTATTAATAATCAAATAGCCTATATTAATCCAATAGCAGGAACTATACGAAGATCAGAAGACGAAGAAAAGGATAAGAAATTATCTGAAAATCTGTCTAATAATCCAAAAGAAAATGCAGAACACGTCATGTTAGTAGATTTAGCAAGAAATGATTTGAGTAAAAATTCTTCCAATGTAAAAGTAGAAGAATTTAAAGAAATTCAAGTTTTTTCTCATGTTCTACATATGGTATCTAAAGTATCTGGAAAATTGGAAGAAAATATATCTATTATAAAAGTATTTGGAGATACTTTCCCTGCAGGAACTTTATCAGGAGCTCCTAAGTATAAAGCAATGGAGTTGATAGACAAAATAGAAAATCAACATAGAGGAATATATGGAGGAGCTATTGGTTTTTTTGGATTGAATAATTATTGTATGAATACAGCTATAGTAATTCGTTCTTTTGTTAGCAAAAATAATACTCTTTTTTTTCAAGCTGGAGCAGGAATAGTTTCTGATTCTAAAGAAGAAAAAGAGTTAGAAGAAGTAAATAATAAGCTAATGGCCTTATTTAAAGCTATAGAATTAGCTAAAAATATATGAAGTATTATGAATAAAATACTGATTTTAGATAATTATGATTCTTTTACTTATAATCTTGTTCATGCTGTAAAAAAATTAACAAAAAATACTGTACAAGTATCTAGGAATAATGAAATTAAACTTTCTGACATAGAAAAATATAACAAAATTATTCTTTCTCCAGGACCTGGAATTCCTGATGAAGCACATATTTTAAAACCTTTAGTAAGAACTTTTGCTTCCACTAAAAGTATTTTTGGAGTTTGTTTAGGACAACAAGCTATAGGAGAAGTATTTGGAGCAACTCTTCTTAATACAAAAGAAGTTTATCATGGAATAGCTAGTTCTATAAAAATTGTGGATCCAAAAGAAATTCTTTTCCAAAAATTACCTAGAAAGATCAAAGTTGGTCGTTATCATTCTTGGATTATATCTCCACACAATTTTCCTGAAGAACTTCAGATTACAGCTATTGGAGATAAGGGTGAAATCATGGCTTTACGTCATAAATTTTATGATGTACGTGGAGTTCAATTTCACCCAGAATCCATTTTAACTCCATATGGAGAAAAAATAATAAATAATTGGTTGAGTATAAAGTAAATATGATAAAAACATTAGAAAATCTTTTTTTAGAAAAAACTTTAACAAAACAGGAGGCTAAGAATCTTATTATGGAATTATCGAAAGGAAAAATTAATAAAACCCAAGCGGTGGCTATAGTTACTATATACAACATGAGAACTCCTACATTAGAAGAAATAGCAGGTTTTAGACAAGCATTAATGGAATTATGCATCAAAGTAAATCTAACAGAATTCAATGCTGTTGATATAGTAGGAACAGGTGGGGACAGAAAAAATACCTTTAATATCTCTACCTTAGCATGTTTTATAGTAGCAGGAGCAGGAGAAAAAGTAATTAAACATGGAAGTTTTGGTTCTTCCTCGATTACTGGATCTTCAAATCTATTAAAAGGGTTAGGATATCATTTTACTAATAAAGAAGAAAATTTAAAAAATCAATTGGATAAAGTTGGAATTTGTTATTTGCATGCACCTATATTTCATCCTGTTTTAAATATTCTATCTTTAGAAAGAAAAGAATTAGGAATTAGAACTGTTTTTAATACACTTGGTCCACTTATCAATCCAGGAGAACCGAAAAATCAATTATTAGGAGTTCATAATTTAGAATTAGCCAGAATTTATTATTATATGTACCAAAATACAAAAAGTAATTATGCTATTATTCATAGCTTAGACGGTTATGATGAAATAACACTTACTAGTGATATGAAATGTTATACTCCAAAAGGGGAAAAATTATATTCTGTAGAAGAATTGGGAATAGGTCATAAAAATAAGATTAAAGTGAATCCTGATGAATTAAAAGGAGGTAAAAATACAGAAGAAAATATTCGTATATTTATCAGTGTTTTATCAGGAGAAGGAACTATAGCTCAAAATGAAGTTGTTTTGATAAATGCTACGTTTGCATTGAGTTTACTCAATCAGGATAGTCTTGAGAATAATTATGATAAGGCAAAACGATCTTTAAAAAGTGGAAAAGCAAAGAATATTCTAAAAAAATTATTGAGCTTATGAATATTCTTGAAAAAATAGTATCTGTTAAACGAAAAGAAGTCTATAATAACAGAATATTCCGTCCTATAAAAGAATTAGAAAATAGTTTTTTCTTTAAAAGAAAAAATTTTTCTTTGGTGAAAAGCCTAAAAGAGAGCAAAACTGGTATTATTGCGGAATTTAAATACAAATCTCCATCCAAAGGAGTTATAAACAACATAGTTTCAGTAGAAAAAGTAGTTAAAGATTATGAGTCATCAGGAGCTAGTGGAATATCTATTCTTACAGACCAAAATTTTTTTTCTGGAAAAAATGAAGATTTAGAAAAATCACGTTCTATAGTTTCCATTCCTATACTCAGGAAAGATTTTATTATAGATGAATATCAGATTATAGAATCTAAATCTATAGGAGCTGATGTAATTTTGTTGATTGCTGGGATTCTTTCTAAAAATCAAATAGAAAATTTTTCTAAACTTGCGAAAAGCATTGATTTAGAAACTATTATTGAAATACATAATGAATTTGAAATTGATAAAATAACAGAAGGATTAGATATTGTGGGAATTAACAATCGAGATTTGAAAACTTTTATTGTCGATTATGATAATTGTTTAAAATTATCTTCAAAAATTCCTGAAAATTATATAAAAATAGCAGAGAGTGGGATAGATAATGTAAATCTTATTCTTGAATTAAGAAAACAAGGATTTGAAGGTTTTTTAATTGGAGAATATTTTATGAAAAAAAAAGACCCTGGAAAGATTTGTCAAAATTTTATAAAATCTTTATTTGAAATCAATTCATAATGAAATACAAATCATTAAAAATAAAAATATGTGGTATGAAATTTCAAATACAAAAAATTTCCGATTTACTACCTGATTTTATGGGATTTATATTTTATCCTAATTCACCTCGATTTGTAGGTTTTGATTTTTTTATTCCAAAACTAAAAAAAAAAATATTAAAAATTGGAGTTTTTGTGAATGAATCAGAAAAAAATGTATTGGAAATAAGTAAAAAAAATAAATTAGATTTTATTCAATTGCATGGGACAGAAAGTCCTTTTTATTGTGAAAAATTATTCAAAAAGAAATTAAAATTAATTAAAGCTTTTAGAATAGATGATTTTTTTTCTTTTAAAAACATGGAAAATTACATTCCTTTCTGTACTTATTTTCTATTTGATAATAATACAATTAACTATGGGGGGAGCGGAAGAAAATTTTGTTGGAAAAAACTTGATGAATATAGTTTTGAAATTCCATTTTTTTTAAGTGGAGGAATTGGAATAAACGATTTTGATAAAATTAAAAATTTTTCACATTCAAAAATGTTCGCTGTTGATGTAAATAGTCAATTTGAAATTTTACCAGGAAAAAAAGATAACATTGCATTAAATGCTTTTATAAAGAAAATAAGAGAATTATGAAATATTTTGTTGATAAAAATGGATATTATGGAGAATTCGGAGGGGCTTTTATTCCTGAAATGTTGCATCGTAATATAACAGAATTACAGAATAAATATAAAAAATTTATTACAAGTTTTGAATTTCAGAAATCGTACAAAGAAACACTAAAAAATTATGCAGGAAGACCAACACCTTTATTTTTTTGCAAAAAATATTCTGATAAATATCAAGCTAAGATTTATCTCAAAAGAGAAGATCTAAATTACACAGGATCGCATAAAATTAACAATACTATAGGTCAAGCGTTATTGGCAAAAAAATTGGGTAAAAAAAAGATTATTGCTGAAACAGGAGCTGGACAACATGGAGTAGCTACTGCTACTACTTGTGCGTTAATGGATTTAAAATGTATTATTTTTATGGGAGAAACGGATATCCATCGTCAATATTCTAATGTTCTTAGAATGAAATCTCTTGGAGCCGAAGTTATTCCTGTCTCTAGTGGAGATAAAACGTTAAAAGATGCGGTTAACGAAGCTATTCGTTATTGGATTAATCATCCAGAAAGTTATTATTTAATAGGTTCTACAGTTGGTCCTCATCCTTATCCTCAAATGGTTGCAGATATTCAGTCTATTATTAGTGAAGAAATTAAAATGCAGTTAAAAGAAAAAGAAGGAACTTCTTTTCCTAATTATGTAGTTGCTTGTATAGGAGGTGGAAGTAATGCTGCAGGATCTTTTTATCATTTTTTGGATAATGATTCAGTGAATCTTGTAGCAGTGGAAGCTGCAGGATTAGGTATAAAAACAAAAAAAACAGCTGCAGCTATTCACTGTGGATCTAAAGGAATATTACATGGAAGTATGACAATGCTTTTACAAGATGAAGATGGTCAAGTTATTCCTGCTCATTCAATATCTCCTGGATTAGATTATCCGGGAATAGGACCTATGTTTGCTAATCTTTTTGTAAAAAAACGTGTTAATTTTTTACATTCTACGGATGAAGAAGCTTTGCGAGCAGGATATGAACTGACCCGATTAGAAGGAATCATTCCGGCTTTAGAAAGTTCTCATGCATTAGCTGCACTAAAAAACATCCCATTTAAAAAAATGGATGTGGTCGTTGTTACTCTATCTGGTAGAGGGGATAAAGATATCAATGTTTACGATAAATTTTTTACCAAATTTTCAAGAAAATGAACAAAATACATAATTTATTTAGAAATAAAAATGAGAACATATTATGCATTTATTTTACAGCTGGATTTCCTAATAAGAATAGCACTGTAAAAATAATAAAAATATTGCAGGATCTTCCTGTTGATTTAATAGAAATAGGTATTCCTTATTCTGATCCTTTAGCAGATGGAATGATTATTCAAAAAAGTAATCAAATTTCATTGAATAACGGAATGAATGTTTCTTTATTATTTTCTCAAATAGAACAATTCAAAGAAGAAATAAAAATACCTATTATTCTTATGGGGTATTATAATCAATTTTACAAGTTTGGAGAAGAAAAATTTTTAAAAAAATGTAATGAATCAGGTATCTCTGGATTAATTCTTCCAGATCTTCCTGTTGATTGTTTTATGGAAAAATACCAAAATCTATTTAAAAAATATTTATTATCAATGATATTTTTGATTACTTCACAAACGGATTCATCTAGAGTTTCTATGTTAAGCAGAATGACTGATGGTTTTTTATATTTGGTTTCTTCCAATTCAACAACAGGAAAAGTTAATGATTTTTTTGGCGAAGAACAAATATCTTTTTTTAAACGCATAAAAAAATTGTCTATAAATGTTCCTAAATTAATTGGTTTTGGAATAAAGGATAAAGAAACTTTTGATTTATCATGTCAATACGCAAATGGAGGAATTATCGGAAGTTCTTTTATTCAATCATTAAATGAAAATCAATTGGAAGAAAGCATTAAAAAATATATAAAATCTATTAGAGAATAGTTCTTTCTCCAAAAAGAGAGGTTCCTAATCGAACAATCGTACTTCCATATTTTATTGCTATGTTATAATCTCTACTCATACCCATAGAAAGTATATGATGGCCATATTTTTTTTTGTACTCATTATATAATTTACGTAAATACGAAAACTCATTGTAAACTTTTGTAAGTTCTTGAAAAGAAGCCATTCCCATTATTCCTATTATTTTTACGTTATTCATCGATTTATAAATTGTATTTTCCAATATATTACAGGCTTCTTGATCGGTTATTCCCGATTTACTTTTTTCGTTACAAATTTTTATTTGCAAAAGACAATTAATAATTCTATTATATTTTAACGCAATTTTATTGATTGTTTGAATTTGTTCTAATTTTTGAACACTATGAATTAAATGAATAAAAGGTATTATATATTTTAATTTATTGTTTTGAATTCTTCCAATCATATGCCAATGAATATCTTTAGGCAATTTTTTATATTTTTCCATCATTTCTTTAACATAATTTTCTCCAAAATCTCTATGTCCTAATTTGTATAATTTTTCTATGGAAGAGATATTTTGATTCTTAGATACTGCTAAAATTTTTATGTTTTTTGGAATCAATTTTTTTATGGAAAAAAATCTATTTTCTATCATGACGAAAATTTTCTTTCGAATTCTTTCATGATTTCAATTAAAAATTGAACACTTTTCAACGGAAGGGCATTGTATATGCTGGCTCTATATCCTCCTAAAAATCTATGTCCATCTAGTCCAACAATATTTTCTTTTATCCACATTCTATTAAATTCTTTTTCTAATTTTTGATCCTTTAAAAAAAAGGAAACATTCATATTAGAACGATCTTCTTTATGTATTTTATTTTCAAATAAATTATTTTTATCTATTTCATCATATAACAATTTAGCTTTATGTTCATTTTCTATTTCTAAAATAGAAAGACCTCCTTTATTTTGAATCCATTCCAAAGTTAACATGGAAGTATAAATAGAAAAAACGTTTGGAGTATTTAAAATGCTTTTATTTTGTATATGAATTTTATAATCCATATAAGAAGGAATGTTTTTTTTTATTTTTCCTAAAATATCTTTTTTCACTATCACAATAGTCATTCCAGCAGAACTTACGTTTTTTTGTGCAGAAGCATAAATTAAACTGAATTGGCAAAAATTTAATTCCCTACTAAAAATATCGGAAGACATATCACAAACTATTGGAACAGATGTTTTAGGAAATATTTTCATTTGAGTTCCAACAATTGTATTATTAGATGTGCAATGAAAATAATCTACATGATATGGAATTTGATAATTTTTTGGTATATGTGTATAGTTTTGATCTTTTCCGGAAAATAAAATTTTTACTTTTCCAAATTTTTTTGCTTCCTTGATAGCATTATTGGCCCAAAATCCTGTATCTAAATAAGCCGCTTCTTGACCCATTAAATTATATGGAACCATTGAAAATTGCAATGAAGCTCCTCCTTGAAGAAATAAAATAGCATATTCATCATTTAAATTCATCACTTGTTTTACTAAACAAGTAGTTTTTTCTATTATTTCTAAAAAGTCTATACTTCTATGAGAAATCTCAAGTAAAGATAAACCGGTCCCATTAAAATCAATTACAGATTGAGCTGATTTTCTGACAACTTCTTTGGGTAAAATAGAAGGGCCTGCATTGAAATTATGTATTTTCATAAATAGAACAAACTAATTCTTTTCAAAATTAAAAAAAATACTAATTGAAATTGTAAGACTAATAGGCAATAACTCAATTATATTTTTATGCCTAATATTTTTTTCGTTTTTTCTGTTACCTTAAATCTATCATCTAAACGATTTTCTACAATCAAAATAATATCCCCATTTCCATTAATTAATAACCATGTTTGTTCCTTTTCTAAAAGAGAAAATTTTTTTTCTTTATAATACTTACTTAATTTTTTTTTCCCTTTCATTTTGAATGGAAAAAAAAAGTCACCTTTTTTCCATGTTCTTAACAGCAATGGAAATTTAATTTTGTCAAAATCTGCAAGAAACATTTTTTCTCTATCTTCTTTTTTTGGATTAAAAAAAAATTTTACATCAATGGGGAAAGGAATCTGATAAACATTTTTTAGATCCTGTATCACATAAGTTTTATTTTTATTTTCTAATAAGAATTCACTGGAAACTAAAATCCAATTATTTCTATTTTTAATAATACGATATTTTTTTGATATAAGTTGCTTTCCCGATTGCGCATCAATAAGATATTTTAGACTGTTGACATCGTTAAATCCATATGGAGAAAATAATTTAAATAAATAAAAGGATAAAGGTTTCAATTTTTTTATTTTCTGACATTGTATTTTCCAAAAAAATGGATCATTTTTTTTTTCCACTGTAATTTCATGATATACTTTTTTTATTTTTTCTTCTATTAAAAAATTTTCATCATTTAGATAATCTATGGTTTTTTTAAAGCCCTTATAAAAAAAAGATGAAAAAGAGGAAAATTGGGACAAAATTAAACGAATCTGATTTCTCAAATATTTAGTTTCTTGATTACTGCTATCCGATCTCCATTTTATATTTTTGATTTTAGCATAATGTAGAATTTCTTTTTTAGTGAAATAAGAAAGAGGACGTATGAATTTTTCATTTTTTTTTGGAATACCTAACAATCCTTTAATTCCAGTTCCTCTCAAAATGTTTAGTAAAAAAGTTTCTATAGAATCATTAAGATGATGTGCTAACACTATGTACTCATACGAATTTTTTTTTAATAATTCAGAAAACCAATCATATCTAAGTTTTCTGGCAGCCATTTGTATAGATAACTTATTTTTTTTAGAAAAATTCAAAGTATCAAATTTTTTAACATGACATATGATACTTTTTTTCTTGCAAAAGTTTCTTATAAAAACTTCATCTTCATTAGATTCTTTATTTCTTAGCGTGAAATTACAATGAGCTGCTTCTAATTCAATGTTAGAAAGATAAAGTAACACATTAATGAGAACCATACTGTCTAATCCTCCACTTACAGCTACACATACTTTTTTTTTTGTTTGAAATGAAAAATATTTTCTAATTTTTTCTAGAAAAACATGATCATATGTTATCATTTTCTGATACATTTAATAATTTCTTTAACTATATCATTTTTAGATTTTTCACTTGCATTAATTTTTTCATAAGATTTTTCATAGAAATAAATTCTTTGTGACAAATGCTTCATAATAAATTGAAACAGTTCATTTTTTGATAAATGAGCAATCAAAGGTCTTGTATTTTTTTCTAAAAATAATCTTTTAAATAGAGTATAACTATTTGTTTTTAAATAAAATGTTTTTGAATATTTATTCAACAAATAAATATTGTTATAAAAACAAGGTGTTCCTCCTCCAACGGATAAAACATATTCATCTTTCTTTTTTAAAACTTTTTTTAGCATCAAATGTTCTTTTTTTCTAAAAAATAGTTCTCCTTTTTTTTTAAAAAGATTATAAATTGACTCTTTTTTACTTTCAACAAGAATAGCATCTAAATCATAGAAATCAAAATTTATTTCCTTAGACAATCTTTTTCCTATAGAAGTTTTTCCACATCCCATGTATCCTATTAAAGTGATTTTCATAAAAAAATAAATTTATAGTATATTTGTTTTTTCAATGACTATTTTGATTAAGACCTGATAGCTCAGCTGGTAGAGCATTACACTTTTAATGTAAGGGTCCTGGGTTCGAATCCCAGTCAGGTCATTTCTAATACAGCAGGACAATGATCGGAAAACTTTATATCCGACAATAAGTAAGCTTTTCTAATTTTTTCTTTCAAAGAAGAGCTAACCATAACATAATCAATCCTCCAACCTTTATTATTTTTTCTAGCATTAAAACGATAATTCCACCAACTATAATGATGTGCTTCTTTAACACAGTTTCTAAAACTATCTATGAATCCTAAATCTATAAAATGAGTCATCCATTCTCTTTCTTTTGGTAGAAAACCTGAAACCCCTTGGTTTTTAATGGGATTATAAATATCTATTTCATGATGACAAATATTATAATCACCACAAATAATGAGATTATTCAATTGACTTATGATTTTTTTCACATGTGAAAAAAATTTTTTCATAAAAAAAAATTTAAAACTCAATCTTTTTTTCATGTTATTTCCTGAAGGAAGATAAAGACTAATTATTGACATTCTTTTCAGATCTACACGTAATACCCTACCTTCTTGATCAATAGAAGGAGATCCTATTCCGTACTCAACATGAATAGGTTTCTCTTTACATAAAATTCCTACTCCACTATATCCTTTTTTGATTGAAGGGAACCAATAATGATTATATCCTAATTCATCAAAAATACAGGTATTTATTTGTTTTGGAAAAGCTTTTATTTCTTGCAAACACAAAATATCTGGGTTGTTATTTTTAATCCAATCAGATAATCCTTTATTGATTCCAGATCTTATTCCATTTATATTATAACTAATAATTTTCATTTTTTTGTGTAAATTTTTATTTATTAGCAAACGAGACTTATAGGTTAATTATAAAATAATCAAAATAGTTTTTATATTTGCTGCGATGCATTAATTTAATCTACTACAAAAAGCTTACTCTTGTAAGCTTTTGTTATTTTTTCCTTATTATATATGGATAAACTTAAAATAGCTATTCAAAAATCAGGTCGTCTTTATGAGGACTCTATCAAGTTGCTGAAAGATTGCAGTATTGAAGTTAATATTGGTATAGATAAATTAAAAACAACTGCTCTTAATTTTCCGCTAGAAGTTCTTTTTCTAAGAGACGATGATATTCCTCAATATTTAGAAGATGGAGTAGCTGATATAGGAATTGTGGGAAAAAATGTTCTTTTGGAGAAAAGAAAGAAAATAAAAATAAAAGAGAGTTTAGGTTTTGGAAAATGCAGACTTTCTATAGCTGTTCCTAAATCTTTATTTTACAATAATATAGATGATTTAGATGGAAAAAGAATTGCAACAAGTTATCCTTTTTTAGTTCAAGAATTTTTTGAAAAAAGATATATCAATGCAGAAATTCACGAAATATCTGGAGCTGTAGAAATTGCTCCTGGGATAGGTTTAGCGGATTGTATTTGCGATTTAGTTAGCAGTGGGTCTACACTTTTTATGAATGGACTAAAAGAAGTAGAAACAGTTCTTGAGTCTGAAGCTGTATTGGCATCACATCTGCATCTAGGTTCTCCTCAAAATTTAATTATGGATAAATTATTATTTAGAATTAGAGCTGTAAAAAAAGCCAAAAATAATAAGTATATTTTATTAAATGTTCCTAACGATCGACTAGAGAAAATAATATCTTATCTTCCAGGAATTAAAAGTCCAGTTATTCTTCCTCTGGCGAATTCAGAATGTAGTTCGGTTCATTCCGTCGTCAATGAGAATGATTTTTGGGGAATTATAGAAAACTTAAAAGCACTTGGAGCACAAGATATATTAGTACTGCCAATAGAAAAAATTATATTATAAAAAATATGGATATGATTCAAGTGTATATTCATCCTACATACAAAACATGTCAATCTATTTTGAACAGATCTTCGCAGGAAATTTTTCACTTAACGGATTTGGTTATTCCTATTATTGAGAATATAAAAAATTATGGAGATACAGCCGTCAAAACTTATACAAGAAAATATGATAATGTCGATATAAAACGGATTCAAGTCACAGAAGAAGATTTTCAAAAAGCAAATATGAAAGTTTCAAGTTCTGTGAAAAAATCTATAGAGATAGCATATAAGAATATCAAATGTTTTCATCAAAAACAGATACATGAGGAACCAAAAATAGAAGTATCAACAGGAGTCTTTTGTTGGAGAAAATCTATTCCAATAGAAAAAGTAGGTTTTTATATTCCTGGAGGATCCGCACCTTTATTGTCCACTGTATTAATGTTAGGAATACCTGGTAAACTGGCGGGATGCAAAAATATTATTTTATGCAGTCCTCCAAATAAAAATGGAAATATTCATCCATCTATTTTATATACAGCTAAATATGTTGGAATAACTCGTATATATAAAGTGGGAGGAGTTCAAGCTATTGCTGCTATGGCTTATGGAACAGAAAGTATTCCTTCCGTCTACAAAATATTTGGTCCAGGAAATTCTTATGTGACAATAGCCAAGCAAATTGTATCACAAAAAGGAATTGTATCTATAGATATGCCTGCAGGCCCTTCAGAAGTTGTGATAATGGCTGATGAAAAAGCAAATCCAGAATATGTAGCAGCTGATTTATTATCTCAATCTGAACATGATCCAGAAAGCTATATCCTTTTGGTTACTATAAATAACAAATATTGGATAGAAAAAATCAAAGAAGAATTAGAAAAACAATTGTTTCATCTTTCTAAAAAACAAAATATTATAGAAAAATCTTTAAAAAAAAGTAAAATAGTTGTTTTTTCTTCTTTGGAAGAATGTATGAATTTTATCAACCAAGTTGCTCCAGAACATCTCATTATTAATTGCAACGATGCTTCTTATTGGAGTGAAAAAGTGATTAATGCTGGTTCTGTTTTTTTAGGAAATTATTCTCCAGTCAGTGTTGGTGATTACGCTTCTGGAACGAACCATGTGTTACCTACATATGGTTATGCAAAATCTTATAGTGGAGTGTCTGTAGATAGCTTTGTTAAAAAAATCACTTTTCAAAAAATATCCAAAAAAGGATTGCAAAATTTGTCGGAATGTGTAAATATTTTATCTTACGAAGAAGGATTGATAGCACATCAAAAGTCCATTAATATTCGATTAAAAAATGAATTTTAAATGCATGAACAATAGTAAAAACAAAGATTGTTCCAATTTTGATCTGAATTCTCTAATCAGAGACAATATTTTAAAAGTGGATCCTTATATATCCGCAAGAACAGAACATGATAAAGAAAAAAATTCTATTTTCTTAGATGCTAATGAAAATTCTTTTGGATCCCCACTATCTTATTTGAACTCTTACAACAGATATCCAGATCCTTTACAGAAAGAATTAAAGAAAAAAATATCTGATTTAAAAAATATTTCTCCATCTAAAATATTTTTAGGAAATGGGAGCGATGAAATTATTGATTTGATTTATCGTATTTTTTCTCGTCCAGAAATAGATCATTCTATAATTTTTCCCCCTACTTATGGAATGTATGAAGTGAGTGGAAAAATTCATGGTGTAAATATAATCAGAATTTCTCTTACGAAGGAAGAATATCAATTGAATTTAAAAAGAATAGAACAATCTGTTAATCAATATAGTAAAATAATTTTTATTTGTTCTCCAAACAATCCAACAGGAAACGATATAAAAAGAAAAGACATTGAAAATATTACAAAAAAATTTACAGGAATTGTTGTTTTAGATGAAGCTTATATTGATTTTTCAGATCAAAAATCCTTATCCATGGAAATTGATAAATATCCCAATTTAATTATTCTACAAACACTTTCTAAATCTTGGGGGTTAGCGGGTTTAAGAATAGGAATTGCGATTGCTTCTGAATCCATTATTCAATGGATGAATAAAATCAAACACCCATATAATATAAGTATTCATTCTCAAAAAATTGCTATTAAAGCTCTTGAAAATCGAGATTTATTTTTTTATCATTTAAAAAATATTCTTTCAGAAAGAAAATATATGAAAGAATCATTAAGAACAATTCCTATTGTACGTAAAGTCTATCCTAGTTCTTCTAATTTTTTGCTAGTAAAAATTAATTTTTCTTCAGAAAATCTTTATCAATATTTAATGGAAAAAAAAATTGTTGTTAGAGATCGTTCTAAAATTGTTTTATGCAATAATTGTTTAAGAATTACAGTAGGAACTCACGAAGAAAATGAGTGTTTAATAGATCAAATCAAAAAATACTCCAAAATAAAGATGTAATGAAAAAAATATTGTTTATTGATAGAGATGGGACTATTATACGAGAAAACCCACCTGTGTATCAAATTGATACTATTGAAAAAATCAGTTTTTATCCAAAAGTTATATTTTTTTTGTCAAAAATAGTGCAAGAATTAAATTATAATTTAGTCATGGTGACCAACCAAGATGGGTTGGGTACAGATCAATTTCCTGAAAAAATATTTTGGCCTATCCATAATCATATTTTAAATGTTTTAAGAACAGAAGGAATTAATTTTTATTCTGTTCATATAGATAGAACTTTTCCAGAAGAAAAATCTTTGACTAGAAAACCTGGTATAGGAATGCTCTCTACTTATTTACAATCAGATTTATACAATATTTCTAAATCTTTTGTTATTGGAGATAGATTAACTGATGTTTTGCTAGCTAAAAATCTAGGATGTAAGTCAATATGGATCAAAGAAAATCATCATAATAAAAATCTAACAAAAGAAGAAAAAGATTATTTATCTACTATAGAAGAAAAAGATCTTAAAAAAATAATATCCTTAAAAACAGATAATTGGGAAAATATTTATGAATATTTATCGTCTATTACTAGAAAAAAATTAGTACACGAACGGACTACATTAGAAACAAATGTTAAAATATCTATTTTTCTTCATGGAAAAGGAAGAGCTCATATACAAACAGGACTTGGATTTTTTGATCATCTTCTACAACAAATAGCATTTCACAGTTCTATAGATCTAAATATTCAAACAAAAGGAGATCTTTATGTAGACGAGCATCATACTATAGAAGATACTGGAATTGCTTTAGGAGAGATTTTTGATCAATCTTTAGGAAAGAAGAAAGGAATAGAACGTTATGGATTCTATTTCATTCCTATGGATGATAGTTTATCTACAGTCGCATTAGATCTTGGAGGAAGAAGTCAATTAGTATGGAAAGCAAAATTTTTTAGGGAAAAAATAGGAAAAGTTCCTACAGAGATGTTTTATCATTTTTTTAAATCCTTTTCTTTATCTGCAAAGTGCAATCTATATATTCATGCTACAGGAAAAAATGAACATCACAAAATAGAATCTATTTTTAAATGCTTTGCAAAAGCCATTAAAATGGCAATAAAAAAAAATTCTTCTAATAATCAAATTCCTAGTTCTAAAGGCCTATTGTAAAAATTTTTTAATGAAAAATTATGAAAACAATTATCATAAAATATCCTGCAGGAAATGTACAGTCGGTTCTTTTTTCTCTAGAAAGGATAGGAGTACAAGCCATCGTAACAGATTCTATGGAATCTATTCAAAATGCAGAAAAAGTTATTTTGCCTGGAGTAGGAGAAGCTAATTGTGCAATGAAATATTTAAAAGAAAAAAAATTGGATGTTCTTTTATCTAAATTAGAACAACCTGTATTGGGAATATGTTTGGGAATGCAATTACTTTGTAAATATTCAGAAGAAAGTAGTACTACATGCATAGGAATTTTCGATTTATTGGTTAGAAAGTTTCAATCTAAAAATAAAAATGATAAAATACCTCAAATAGGTTGGAATACCATTCATAAACTCAAAGGTCCTTTATTTGAAAATATTCCAGATGGAAGTTATCAATATTTTGTTCATAGTTATTATGCTCCTTTGGGAAAATACACAACAGCAAAAACAGAATATATAGTTTCTTACAGTGCTGCGTTGCAAAAGAATAATTTTTATGCTGTTCAATTTCATCCAGAAAAATCTTCTTATGTAGGACACAAAATATTAGAAAATTTTATCCGATTATAAAAATAATTAATGATGAATATTATAGTAGCTATAGATTTAATTGATGGAAAGTGCGTTCGTTTAAAACAAGGTGATTTTAAAAAGAAAAAAATTTATAATGATGATCCGCTAGAAATGGCTTTTTTATTAGAAGATAATGGAATATCTAGACTGCATTTAGTCGATTTAGATGGAGCAAAAAAAGGAGAAGTAGTACATTGGAAAATTTTGGAAAAAATAGCAAAACATACAAATTTAATTATAGATTTTGGAGGAGGAATTCATACTGAAGAGGATGTTCGTGCTGTATTTGAAAATGGAGGTCATATGGTAACTGTTGGTAGTATTGCTATTAAAAAACCCATTCTTTTAAAAAAATGGATCCATATTTATGGAGATGATAAAATTTTATTAGGATTAGATGTTAAAAATAAAAAAATCGCCACTAATGGGTGGACAGAATTTTTTGATATTCCATTCTTGGATTTTTTAGCAGAAAAAAATAATCATGGAGTCAGAAAAATTTTTTGTACAGACATATCTAAAGATGGAGTTTTGTCTGGTCCTTCTTTTTATTTATACAAGGAAATAATTCAAAGATTTCCAAATATTGAATTTATAGCAAGTGGAGGAATTAGAAATATAGAAGATATAGATAAATTATTCAATTTAGGTTGTAGAGGAGTCATTATTGGAAAAGCGATATATGAGAATAAGATATCGTTATCAGAACTTAGAAATTGGCAAGAAAAGAATAATAATAATTAAATATGTTAGCTAAACGTATTATACCCTGTTTAGATATTAAAAATGGAAGAACAGTAAAAGGAGTTAATTTTAAACATTTAAAAGATGCTGGAGATCCAATTCAATTAGTTTGTTGGTATACAAAACAAGGTGCAGATGAATTAATATTTTTGGATATCACAGCTACAAATGAAAAACGTCAAACATTAACTAGCTTAGTGAGAGATATTTCTAGTCATATTAATATTCCTTTTACAGTTGGAGGAGGAATTCGAGAAGAAGAGGATGTAGAATTATTATTAAATGCAGGCGCAGATAAAATATCTATTAACACTGCAGCTTTTAAAAGTCCAAATCTTTTAGAAAGATTTTCTAAAAGATTTGGAAGTCAATGTATTGTATTAGCTATTGATACAAAATATGAGGAAAATGAATGGTGGGTATATTTAAATGGAGGTAGGATTTCCACTAAAACGAAAACACTAGATTGGGCTAGAGAGGGGGCTAATAGAGGAGCTGGAGAAATATTATTAACTTCAATGAATCATGATGGAACAAAAAATGGATTCGCTTTAGATATTACCAAAAAAATATCAGAAAATATTTCTACTCCAGTTATTGCTTCAGGTGGTGCTGGAAAATTAGAAGATTTTTATAAAATCTTCCAAATTGGAAAGGCAGATGCTGCTTTAGCTGCCAGTATATTTCATTATAGAGAAATAGAAATTCCAAATTTAAAATATTATTTAAACCGTTTTCATATACCTGTAAGAACTACGATATGAAAAAAGAATATTTTCAACAAAAAATGATCAATTTTAAAAAAGGATTGATCCCTGTGATTATTCAAGATGCAAAAACAGATAAAATATTAATGCTAGGTTATATGAATCAAGAAGCCTATCAAAAAAGTGTTCATGAAAAAAAAGTGACTTTTTATAGCAGATCTAAAAAAAGATTGTGGACTAAAGGGGAAGTTAGTAGAAACTATCTATTTATTAAAGATCTATTAATAGATTGTGATGGAGATACTTTATTGATTAAAGCAGTCCCAACAGGACCTATTTGTCATAAAGGAACAGACACTTGTTGGAAAGAGGTTAATAAAAAAAATTTTTTATTTTATTTGGAAGATTTAATTTCTAGTAGAATTAATCAACAGAAAAAAAACTCTTATATATATCAATTATCAAAAAAAGGAATTAATAAAATATCTCAAAAATTAGGAGAAGAAGCTGTAGAACTTGTTATTGAATCTAAGGATAACAATAGAAACTTATTTTTAAATGAATCTGCAGATTTACTTTTTCATTATCTTATTCTTTTACATGAAAAAGGTTTCTCTATACAAGATGTTATTAATATTTTGGAAAATAGACATATAGATAATCAAAATTCTGATTAAGGAATATTTAACATTTTATGAATTTGAAGAGAAATCCTCCATTTTGGATTCTCTTTTATATAAAAAATTATTTTTGGAAGAATCTTAACTAAATGAGTCCACTCAGGTTGTAGGAACAGGAAACAATTAGTGTTTTTGACATGAATGGCTTGTTCTTCTGCAAAAAGAAAATCTTTTTCATTAGA
Source organism: Blattabacterium cuenoti (assembly GCF_014251555.1). Lineage (NCBI taxonomy): Bacteria > Pseudomonadati > Bacteroidota > Flavobacteriia > Flavobacteriales > Blattabacteriaceae > Blattabacterium > Blattabacterium cuenoti. Next base: position 216,143 of record NZ_CP059190.1, on the reverse strand, counting down.
AATAATAATTTTTAACTCGTTGGTTTTTTTATAATTTTCTGCTAAAGGAAGTTTTATTTTTTTGGGAGAAACGGTGATCCAATCCATATATTTTTCTTTTATAGGATAAGATCCTGAAGTTTCAACATGAATACGATATCCTTTTTTTTTCAAAATTTTGGTTAAAGGATATAAATCCCACATCATAGGTTCTCCACCAGTAATTACAATGTTTTTGACTGTATGATTATTATTGCTAATATGAGCAATAATTTTATGAACTGGAATAAAATCCTTTTTTTTGATTTTCCAGCTTTCTTTGGTATCGCACCAATCACATTTTATATTGCATCCTTCAAAACGAATAAAGTACGCAGCTATCCCATAATAATGACCTTCTCCTTGAATAGAATAAAAAAATTCTTTTATAGGAAAACTAATTTCTTTCATCTTTTCTATTTAATGCAGCTATTAAAGTATTTTTTAATAACATAACACGAGTCATAGGACCTACTCCACCTGGAACAGGTGTTAGATAAGAAGCTTTTCCATAAACACTATAAAAATCAACGTCTCCTAGTATTTTTTTTTCATCTTTTGTACTATTTATTCCTACATCTATAACGATAGCTCCTTTTTTAATCATTTTTCCTTTAAGAAACTTTGGAATTCCAACTGCCACTATAATTATATCAGCCTGTTTTGTGTAATCTTCTATATTTGGAGTATGACTATGAGTCAATGTAACCGTACTATTTCCATAATTACTTCTTCTACTCATCAGAATACTAATAGGCCTTCCGACTATCCTACTTCTTCCAATTACTACAGTATGTCTTTTGGATATTTTAATTTGATTTTTTTCCAAAAGAGTTAATATACCTAATGCAGTTGCAGGAAAAAAAGCTTTCATGTTTAAAGCCATTTTTCCAAAATTTTCAGGATGAAATCCATCTACATCTTTGTTTGGATCGATAGATAAAATTATTTTTTCCTGGTTGATATGCTTTTCAAGGGGTAATTGGACTATAAAACCATCTATTAATGGATTTTGATTCATTTTGTTTATTTCTTCCAATAATTTTTTTTCTAGACACCCTACTGGTAGATGTACTAAAGAAGATTTTATTCCTATATTTTTACACTCTTTGAGTTTGCTATTAACATATGTAATACTAGATCTATTATTTCCTGTTAAGATGATTCCAAGATGTGGAACACGTTTTTTTTTATTTAGTATATTTTTTTCAATTTCCTTGGAAATTTCTTTTCTTATTTCTATTGCTAATTGATTTCCATTTAATAATTTAGTCATCTCCTAATTTCTATTTCTTTTGTTAATTGAAGGAATTCTTTTACAGATAATTCTTCTGCTCTTTTGTTCAAAAATGGAATTTGATAAAAATTTGGAATATGGTTAAATAGTTGCAGAGAATTTTTTAATTTTTTTCTTCTTTGATTAAAAGCTTTTTTGACACATTCAAATAATAAATCCTTGTTACAAGAAAGAATTTCATTCTTTTTTCTTAAAGAGATAACTGCCGATTTTACATTTGGCATAGGAAAAAAAACTTGCTTTTTTACAGTAAAAAGATATTTTACTTCATAAAATGCTTGGACCAAAACTGATAAAATTCCATAAGTTTTTTCCCCTTCATGAGATGTAATACGTTTTGCTACTTCTTTTTGAAACATGCCAATGCACTCTGGTATGTATTGATTATATTTCAATATATGAAATAAGATTTGAGAAGAAATGCTATAAGGAAAATTCCCAATAATTGCAAAATTCTGCAAATTCATTTCTTCAGGATTCCATTTTAAAAAATCTTTATGAATAATTCTATTTTTAGAAATAGAAAAATTTTTTCTTAAAAAAGAAATTAATTCTCTATCTATTTCTATTAAAAAAACCTGATGACGACAATATAAATTCAACAAATATTGAGTAAGAATACCTAATCCAGGACCTATTTCTACTACTGCATCATAATTTTGAAAAGAAAGATTTCTTACAATTTTCTTTGCTATATTTTTGTCTTTTAAAAAATGCTGATCGAATTTATTTCTAATTTTAAAAGTAGACTTATGCATTTGCATTGTGCAAATATAGAAAATATTATTCGTATCTTGCATATTATGTATGGTAAATAGGATTTTAGTTTTTTTTCTATGCTTAGAACCTCTTTTATACGAGAAAATCGAGAAAAAGTTTTATTAGGATTAAAAAAAAGAAATTTTCAAGAAATAGACCTGATAGATGAGATATTAATTTTAGACGAAAAAAAAAAAATAGCTCAAAAAGTTTTGAACAAAATATTAGAAAAAGAAAATTCAATATCTAAGAAAATAGGTCGATTTTTAAATTTTGGTCAAAATATTCAAATAGAATCTTTAAAAGAAAAATCTACTTTCTTAAAAAAAGAAAAAAAAAATGTCAATGTTAAACTAAGAGAAATTGTTGAAATTTTAGAAAAAAAATTAAATCAAATTCCTAATATTCCTGATGAAAAAGTAAAAAATAATTCTGAGGAAAACGATATTCTTTTTCAAGAAGGTGAAATTGATTGTCATCTTGAAAATCCTCTTCCCCACTGGGAATTATCAAATAAATTTCGTTTATTTGATTCAAATTTGGGAACAAAAATATGTGGTTCTGGCTTTTCAGTTTATATGGGGAAAGGAGCAAAATTACAAAGGAGTTTAATTCAATATTTTATAGATCAAAATATACAGGCTTCGTATAAAGAATATAGTTTACCTTATCTTGTAAATGAAAAATCTGTATACGCTACAGGACAAATTCCAGATAAAGAAAATCAAATGTATTTTATAGAAAAAGATAACCTTTATCTGATTCCTACCGGAGAAGTTCCTATAATGAATAGCTACAGAGATAAAATTTTTTCATATGCAGATCTTCCTGTTAAAGCTACTACTTATACTTCTTGTTTTAGAAGAGAAGCAGGATCTTATGGATCCAAAGTAAGAGGATTGAATAGGTTGCATCAATTTGAAAAAGTGGAAATTATTCAAATCACTACACAAGATAGTTCTTTTTCTTCTTTAGAAGAAATGATTTTGCATGTTAAAACTCTTTTAAAATCTTTAGATTTGCCCTTTCGTCTTATTCGTTTGAATGGACCAGATCTTGGTTTCTCTTCTTCTATAACTTACGATTTTGAAGTTTATTCTATAGCGCAAAAAAAATGGTTAGAAGTCAGTTCTATATCTAATTGCAGTGATTTTCAATCTAATAGACTGAATTTGAGATACAAAACTATGACAGGTCATGTTAAATTTTGTCATACTCTTAATGGGAGTGCTTTAGCTTTACCACGGATTATGGCCACTTTGTTAGAGAATCATCAAACTGAAAATCAAATTAATATTCCTAAAATATTAGTTCCTTATACTGAATTTGATCATATCAAGTAAAAGTTATGTTATGAAAGTGATTGAGCATATATCTAAAGCAAAAAAAACTTTATTTTCCTTTGAGATTTTACCTCCTTTAAGAGGACATGATATTAAAGACATTTTTTCTACTTTAGATCCTTTAATGGAATTCAATCCTCCTTTTATTGATGTTACTTATCATAGAGAAGAATTTATTTATGTAGAAAAAGATAATGGACTCTTGCAGAGAAGAAAAATTTCAAGACGTCCAGGAACCGTAGGAATTTGCGCTGCTATTATGAACAAATATGGAGTTGATGCTGTCCCACATTTGATTTGTGGTGGTTTTAATAAACAAATGACAGAAAACGCTTTAATAGATCTAAATTTTTTGGGAATAGATAATGTTCTAGTTCTTAGAGGAGATTCTTTGAAATCTGAAAGTAATTTTTTTGCGAAAAAAGATGGACACAAATATGCAGTAGAACTTGTTAAACAAGTTAAGGATTTAAATCTAGGGAAATATCTTGACAAAACTTTTGTCGAACGAAAAGAATCTCCATTATTTGATTTTTGCATTGGAGTAGCAGGATATCCAGAAAAACATTTGGAAGCTCCAAATATTGAAAGTGATTTATTCTTTTTGAAAAAAAAAATAGAAGCAGGAGCTGATTATATTGTGACTCAAATGTTTTTTGATAATAAGAAGTATTTTTCTTTTGTTAAAAAATGTAGATCAGAAGGAATTTCTGTTCCCATCATACCTGGAATCAAACCTATTTCTTCAAAAAAACAGTTGAACAGTCTTCCTTCTCGTTTTTATTTAAATATTCCTCACGAATTAGTTAAAGAAGTTGAAAAAGCGAAAGATAAAAAAGTTGTATCTCATATTGGAATTGAATGGGCTATTCATCAATCTAAAGAATTAAAAAATTCTGGTGTAGAAGTCATTCATTATTACACTATGGATAGACCAGAAAATATTTATAAGATCGTTCAATCTATTTATTAAAAAAGATTAAATTCAATAAAGAGTTTCTTTGATGGCTTTGATTACCTTTTCTTCATTTGGAAACCAAGTTTTGATCAAATTTGGAGCATAAGGTGCTGGAGTGTCCAATAAAGTTATTCTGTTAATAGGTGCATCAAGATAATCAAATGCTTTTTTTTGTATGAAATACGAAACTTCAGAGGCTATAGATGAAAAGGGCCATGATTCTTCTAAAATTACTAATCGATTGGTTTTTTTTACAGAAAAAAGTATAGATTCATAATCTAAGGGACGTAGAGTCCGGATATCTATAACTTCTACACTAATATTTTCTTTATCTAATTTTTTTGCTATATTTAAAGCCATTTTCATGATTTTTCCAAAGGAAACTAAACTGATATCAGTTCCTTCTTTTTTGATGTCTGCTTTTCCAATAGGTAGAATATATTCTTCTTCTGGAATCATCATTTTATCTCCATACATTTGTTCAGATTCCATAAAAATTACTGGATTATTATCTCTTATTGCAGATTTCAAAAGGCCCTTAGCATCATAAGGGTTACATGGAATGACCACTTTCAATCCAGGACAACTGGCATACCAACTTTCAAAAGATTGAGAATGTGTAGCTCCTAATTGTCCAGCAGAGCCAGTAGGCCCTCTGAAAACAATAGGAATATTCCACTGTCCTCCACTCATATAACGTATTTTTGCTGCATTATTAATGATTTGATCCATGGCAATTAAAGAAAAGTTAAAAGTCATAAATTCAATAATGGGTCTGCATCCATTCATAGCAGAACCTACACCTATTCCAGAAAATCCTAATTCCGATATAGGAGTATCAATAACTCTTTTTGGTCCAAATTCTTCTAACATTCCTTTAGAGGCTTTATAAGCTCCATTATATTGAGCGACTTCTTCACCCATGAGATAAACAGAATCATTTCTTCTCATTTCTTCACTCATAGCTTCTGCTATAACTTCACGAAAAGTCTTTTCTTTCATATAGATTAGATATCAGTTTTTCATTTTCAGAAAAAAAATAATATAGAAAAAAACAACGGAAAAGAAAGAAAAATCTTTCTTTTCCGTCACGATAAAATATTTAATCAATTAACAATTAATTCTTTTTAGATCCTTCTTTTTGCTTTTTTAAAAAATTGAAAAAATTTTCTTGTTTTTTCTGCAAAGCATCTTTTTCATTTTTTGCTTCTGTTATTGATTTATTCAATTTGTTTAAAAGTATATTTTTTTCCTTTAGTATTTTTAATCTTTCTTTTCCTAATTTTTTTTGATCTTCAAAATCTTTTTGAGCTTCTACTTGTTCTTGAGAACCAACTGGTTTAGATCTCATTATCATTTTTCTTCTTTTAACTTCATTCAATATACCCTTTTGAACTTCTATCATTTGATAATATTCATCACAATGTTTTTCAGTTTCTTTTTCTAATTTTTGTATTTTTTCTCCTATTTCTTTAATTTCTCTAGATAAATCCTCAGGATCTATATTATCCATGCCTGAAAAATCATTTTCAGGAGATTCAGAATTGGAAGGGGTTTCGGAAGGAGTAGTAGTTTTTGGAGGTTCAGTAGGAGGAGTGTCAGGTGAAGAAGAAGCGATAGTAGGTGGGGGATCAGGAATAGAAGGAGTTTCTACAGTTGTAGGTGTGTTATTATTCACGTCCGAATCTTCTTTCCCAACGGAAGTTACCTCATCATTACAGGATATAATAAATCCTAATGTGATAAAAATTGTTGGAATTAGAACTTTTATAGAAGTATTCATAATAAAAAAATTTTAAATTTTGTTAATAAATATATAAAAAAAATTATTACATATAATAAGAATTTTATATATATTATTGTTATAACAAAAAATGAAAAAAACAAAAATATCCTTTTATATTGAGGATATTTGGTTACAATAGCAAGATTTATTATATAATTTAAATTTTCCTATGGATCAATTCATTAGATTAGCTATACGGGGAATATCCTTGAGTCAAATACAGTCTGGGATATATGTTTTATTACTTGAAGAAGAATCTGGAAGAATTAAACTTCCTATTATCATAGAAAGTTTACAAGCTCAATCTATTGCTTCTGCTTTAGGAAAAAGAGATCCATCCAGATCTTTTACGCATGATTTATTTCTTACTTTCGCAAAAGTATTTCATATTAGATTAAAAGCAGTTGTTATATACAAACTAGTAAATGGAATATTTTTTTCTTATATTTTGTTTGAAGGAGATCATATAGAAGAAGAGGGAGAGGGAGAAAAAAGAGAACATAAAATAGATTCAAAAACGTCAGATGCTGTCGCTTTGGCAGTAAGATTTCAGGCTCCTATTTATACAACAAAAGAAATATTTGATAAAGCAGGTATTTATTTTGAAAATGGGTTTCCTATTGATAAAGAAAATGAACCTTCTGAAACAGGAATAGAAAATAGTGGATTCCTTTTTTTTAAAGAAAAAAGTCAACAAGATTTGGAAAAAATGACTGAAAGAGATCTAAATGCACTATTAAATCACGCCGTCGTCAATGAATGTTATGAACTTGCAGCAAGAATTAAGAAAGAATTAGATAGAAGAGAGTGATTATTTTTTTTTTTCGAATCTTATAAAACTGTAATTATATAAATGGGATTTGTCTTTTTCGTAAAAAAATTCATATATTTTTTTCCATTTTTTTGCATCTATTTTTGGAAATTTAGCATCTCCATAAAATTTTTTATGAACTAATGTTAATTCTATTGCGTGTGCTTTTTCAATTGTAGAAGCATATGTTTTTTCTCCTCCTATAACAAATATTCTTTCATTTTTTAAATAATCTATCTGTTTTACAGATGAAAAAATTTTTATATTTTTTTGATTTTTTATACTTTTAAAGTATGATGATTTCATGAAGTTGATTTTATTTTTTGTTAATATAATATTTGTTCTTTTTGGAAGTATTTTTCCAATAGATTCGAAAGTTTTTCTTCCCATTAAAACTGTTTCTCCCATAGTTAAATTTTTAAAACGTTTTAAATCATTAGGCAAGTGCCACATGAGTTGATTGTTTTTTCCTATAAAACCGTTTTTCGAAACAGCAGCAATCAAAATAATTTTCATTATTATTTCAATATTTCAATTTTTTTTATATTTTTAAATCTATGGATATTTCAATCAAATACGATCCAAAATCTGTGGAGAAAAAAAGATATAATTATTGGATGAAAGGAAATTACTTTTCATCATACCCAGATGATAGAATCCCTTATACTATAGTTATGCCACCTCCAAATATTACTGGAGTACTTCACATAGGACATATGCTGAATAATACAATTCAGGATGTTTTGATTAGATATGCCAGAATGAAAGGATATAATGCTTGTTGGATTCCTGGGACAGATCACGCATCTATTGCAACAGAAGCAAAAGTAGTTGATGAATTAAAAAAACAAGGATTATCTAAATCTTTTTTAGGAAGAGAAAAATTTTTGGACTATGTTCTTGAATGGTCAAAAAAACATAAAAGTATTATTTTTGATCAACTTAAAAAATTGGGATGTTCATGTGATTGGAATCGGACTCAATTTACGATGAACCAAAAATTATCTAGATCTGTTTCAAAAATTTTTATAGATTTGTATGAACATGGATATATTTATAGAGATTATCATGTTGTGAATTGGGATCCAAAAGCTAAAACGACTCTTTCTGATGAAGAAGTTATTTATGAAGAACGTATTGGTCAACTTTATTATTTGAAATATCAAATAAAAGGAGAAAAAAATTATGTAACTGTAGCAACAACTCGTCCTGAAACCATATTTGGGGATACTGCTATTTGTTTTCATCCATATGATTCACGTTATTTTCATTTGAAAGGAAAACATGCAAAAGTTCCAATAATTAATAAATATATTCCTATTATACAGGATTCGTATGTAGACAAAGATTTCGGAACAGGATGTTTAAAACTCACTCCAGCTCATGACATACATGACAAAAATATAGCAGATAAACATAAATTAGACATAGTTAATATTTTTAATGAAGATGCGACCTTAAATGAAAAAGGTCTTCATTACAAGGGGATGAATCGTTTTGAGGCAAGAAAAAAAATTATTGAAGAATTAAAACAATTGGGTTCTTTAGTAAAAATAGAAAAGTATAATCAGAAAATAGGTTTTTCTGAACGAACTTTATCAGTAGTAGAACAAAAATTGTCTCTTCAATGGTTTTTAAAAATGAGAGAAATATCTGTTCCTGCTGTAGAAGCTGTAAAAAATGGAGATATTCAATTTTATCCAAAAAAAATTAATAAAATTTATTTCCAATGGATGAATCAAATTCGTGACTGGAATATATCTAGACAATTATGGTGGGGGCATCGTCTTCCTGTTTATTATTATGGAAAAAAACCTAATGATTTTGTGGTTGCAGAAAGTTTAGAAAAAGCATTAAAAAAAGCGAGAAAAAAAAGCGAAAATTCACACTTAAGTTATAATGAAATATGGCAAGATTCAGATGTTTTAGATACTTGGTTTTCCTCTTGGTTATTTCCATTGTCTGTTTTTGATGGAATTTATCATCCTCATAATCACGAAATTTGTTATTATTATCCGACTGAAGATATAGTAACAGGATCGGATATATTATTTTTTTGGGTTGCACGTATGATTATAGCAGGTTTCTTTTTTCAAAAGAAAAAACCCTTTAAAAGGGTTTTTTTTACCGGAATTGTTAGAGATTCTAAAAATAAAAAAATATCAAAATCATTAAATAATTCTCCAAATCCTATAGATTTAATTAACCAATATGGAGCAGATGCTGTACGTATGGGTCTCATGTTGAAAACTAGTGCAGGAAAAGATTTTCATTTTGAGGAAAAAATATGTTTGCAAGGAAGGAATTTTTCAAACAAAGTGTGGAATGCTTTTCGTTTAATTAAAAGTTGGAAAATACAAAAAAATCAACATGTGCCTGATTCTTCTCTAATTGCTATTAAATGGTTAAAAAATCGTTTTTATTATGTTTTGGAAATTTTTGAAAAACATTTCCAAGAATATAAATTTGATGAATCATTAATGGTTTTATATAAATTTATTTGGGATGATTTCTGTTCTTATTTTCTTGAAATTATTAAACCTATTCATGAAAATAGATGTATTTCAAAAATAGAATATTTAAATACCGTTAAATTTTTTGAAAACATATTGAAATTATTACATCCATATATGCCTTTTCTCTCAGAAGAGATTTGGAATCTACTTGAAAAAAGAAAACCGGAAGAAGCTTTAATTGTTTCTTCTTGGCCTAAAAAAAAACCCTATGATTATGAAATGTTAGTTTCTTTCAAAAAAGTTACTCAAATAATATCTGAAATACGCAATATTAGAAATAAAAGTCATATTCCTTATCAAAAAAGTCTTGTATTGTTGACTATGAGAAAAAAAGAAGAGAAAGAATATAATTCTATCATATTAAAGTTGGCTAATTTATCAGAAATTGTTTCTGTATTAGAAGAACCCAAAAATGAATCGCTATTTTCTTTTTTTTTAGATACAGATCAGTTTTTCTTATCCTTGGCAGATCGTAGCTATCATTCTAGTCATATGGATCTTATTAAGATTGAAAAAAAAATTCAATATCTTCATAATTTATTATCTTTAATTCAAAAAAATTTATCGAATGATAAATATGTTATTTCGATTCCAAAAAACTTACTTTTAAAGGAAAGAAAAAAAGAAAGTGATACATTGAAAAAAATATACCAACTCGAAAAGTATTTAAAATTTTTAAAAAAATAAAACGAAAAATCAATCTAATTACCAATTTCCACTACTTCCTCCCCCTCCGAAATTTCCTCCTCCTCCAAATCCATCAAAATTATCTTCATTTTCATGATTATGAACATTTTTATTTTTGAATAGGAAATCTGTTATAAGTAAAGTATTTAATAATGAGGAATCTATTATTTTTTTTCCAGATAATAAAAAAAGCATAACAAAAAAAGCACTCATACAAATAAAAAAATTACACATAGAAAAAACTTTCTTTTTTTGTTTTTTATGATAATATTGATTCTGAAGAATTCGAAATATTTCCTGAATACAGGAATCTATAGCTTGATAATAGAGATGATTTTTCAATATAGGTTTTGCTTTTTCTATAATTTTCGTAGTTAAAAAGTCGGTCACATAGGGTTCTATTCCATATCCATTTTGAATAGATATTTTTCTATCATTGATAGATAATAATATGACTATTCCATTATTTTTCAAGCTTCCAATTTTCCATTTTTCTCCCCATTGAGCAGCTAAAAAATTTGGATCTTCTCCATGAAGATCCCGAATGATAGGAATGAAAATTTCTGTTGATGTAATTTTAGAGTATGAAACAAGTTTTTGATTTAATTTTTTTATCTGTTTTTTGGATAAGATTCCTGCATAATCCTGAACAGGATATATTTTTTTTGGCGATTCAGGTATATTAAATTGTCCTTTTGCTAGATTTGTGTAAAAAAAAATTAAAATAATTAATTGAATAATTTTTCTCATGATTTTTTTAGTGAATTGTTTTTCAATTCTTATTTAGAAAAATCTATAACAGGAGATTTTTCTGATCCTATTTGAGATTGAAAATATCCTTTCTCTTGGAATTGAGAAAAAAAGTTTGCTATGATAATTTTTGGAAATTGATTTCTATAAGTATTAAAATGATTTACTTGATCATTGAATCGGTTTCTTTCTACATTAATACGATTTTCTGTTCCTTCTAGTTGATTTTGCAATTCGTAAAAGTTTTTTGTTGACTTTAAATTCGGATAGTTTTCCACAATTAAAAGTAATCTATTGACAGAATTATTTAAGCTTTCTTGTGCTTTTTGAAATTTATTGATTTGATTTTGATTCAAATCATTTGGATTGATATCAATAGAAGTGGCTTTTGCTCTAGCTTCTATTACTTGAATTAATGTATTTTTTTCAAAATTTGCAGATCCTCTTACTGTATTCACTAAATTTGGAATTAGATCGGCTCTACGTTGATAAACATTTTCCACTTGTCCCCATTGTGTTTTAATCCCTTCTCTTAGTTTTACTAGATGATTATATACATTAGCACCCCATAATCCAATTATAAACATTAAAATTAAAATGGAGTAAATGACTATTAGAAAATTTTTTTTCATAAAAAAATTTTTTATAAAATATCTTCTATTAAGAAAATTTCTCTACTGGAAAAAAAAAATTGACATTCTTTAAAAGCATTTTGATTACTATCTGATCCATGTATAGCGTTTTTTTCTAAAGAGGTAGCATACAGATTTCGTATAGTTCCTTTTTCAGCATCGATTGGATTTGTATTTCCTATTAAAATTCTAAAGTCTCTTACGGCATTTTCTTTTTCCAATATGATAGAAATAATTGGTCCAGAAGACATAAATTCTACTAAAGATTCGAAAAAAGATTTTTCTTTATGTTCTTTATAAAATTTGATGGCTGATTTTTTAGAGAGTTCTGTCATTTTAAGTGCAACAATGTGAAATCCTGCATGAACTATTTTGGATAAAATAGAGATGCTATGTCCTTTTTTCACCGCATCCGGTTTGATAATAGAAAGAGTGATTTTTCCAAACATATGATAAATCATAGTTTTTTGTTGAATAGAAGAAAACATAAAATTAAATAAAGAAATTCATAAATGGAAATTCCTGTATTTTCATCTAAAAAATTAGAATTTATGAATTACAACAATAAAAAATCCAACGACGATGAGGAACCCTCTTTTGATTCATTTAGGAAAATGGTTTTAAATGATTATAAATTGGCTAGAATTAGTCGGGAAACCAGTGTTTTAGGTAGAAAAGAAGTTTTAAATGGAAGAGCTAAGTTTGGAATATTTGGTGATGGAAAAGAAATTCCTCAATTAGCCATGGCAAAAGTTTTTAGAAATGGAGATTTTAGATCTGGATATTATCGAGATCAAACGTTTATGATGGCTATTGGAGTTTTAACTGTAAGAAGTTTTTTTTCACAATTGTATGCCCATTCAGATTTAGAAGCTGAACCTGTTTCATCTGGAAGAATGATGACTGCACATTTTGGAACACGTTTTCTAAATCGTGATGGAACTTGGAAAAATCTTATTCAACAAAAAAATTCTAGTGCAGATATTTCTTCTACAGCAGCTCAAATGCCGAGATTATTAGGATTAGCTCAGGCATCTAAAATTTATAAAAAACTAAAAAATTTAAAAGAAACACATAAAATGTTTTCTCATGATGGAAACGAAGTTGCATTTGGAACTATTGGGAATGCCAGTATTTCAGAAGGATTATTTTGGGAAACTTTAAATGCTGCTTCAGTCTTGCAAATTCCTATCATACTATCTATTTGGGATGACGGATATGGAATTTCTGTTCCTAATAAATATCAATTTTCTAAACAAAATATTAGTGATCTTTTATCTGGATTTCATAGAAACAAAAAAGAAAAAGGGATAGAAATTATTCGTGTGAATGGATCCGATTATATGGATCTTACAAAGACATATGTTTGTGCAGATAAAATAGCTCGTTATGAACATGTTCCAGTCATCATACATGTCACAAATTTAACTCAACCGCAAGGACATTCTACTTCTTCTTCACATGAAAGATATAAATCTAAAGAACGTTTGGAATGGGAAATGAATAACGATGGAATAAAAAAATTTAGAGATTGGATTTTGAATTTTAAGTTCAATACAAAAAATAAGTTACAATATTTAGCCAATGTTTGTTATTTAGATCAAATAGATATAGAAGCTAAAGAATATGTTAAAAATGAACAAAAAAAAGCTTGGGAAGCGTTTCGAAAACCAATTATTGAAATTAAAAATGAAGCTGTGAACATTTTGCAAAAAATGCAAAATGCTTATCCTAACAAAAAATGGATTGATAAATATGTTAAAAAGTATATTCAAAAATTGCATGATACAACTAGAAATTTTACCACAAAAAAATCAATATTTTGTATTGTACGAAAAATTTTATATCTACTATCTGAAGTAGAATCAGATTCAAAATATTGTCTGATAAAATGGATTAAAAAAAAATATGATCAAGAACAAGAAAATTATTCTTCTCACCTATATAGTATTTCAGAAAAAGCTTTTGTAAAAAGAACAGAAGTTTTTCCTGTGTATAAGAATGATTTTGAAGTAGATGGAAGAATTGTATTAAGAGATAATTTTGATAAATTATTAGAATTATATCCTGATCTTTTAATATTTGGGGAAGATGTAGGAAAAATAGGAGATGTCAATCAAGGATTGGAAGGGTTGCAAAAAAAATATGGAAAAACTCGCATTTTTGATACAGGAATACGTGAATCTACTATTCTTGGACAGGGGATTGGTCTTGCTATGCGTGGACTTAGACCTATAGTCGAAATTCAATATATAGATTATATTTTATATGCTTTACAAATCATGAGTGATGATCTTGCTTGTTTGCAGTATAGAACAAAAGGTGGACAAAAAGCCCCTGTCATTATTAGAACTAGAGGTCATCGTTTAGAAGGAATATGGCATTCAGGTTCTCCTATGGGAGGAATTATTAATTATTTAAGAGGAATTTTAGTATTGGTTCCAAGAAATATGGTAAAAGCTGCTGGTTTTTATAATACTTTATTATCTGGAGATGATCCAGCTTTAGTTATTGAATGTCTAAATGGATATAGAATCAAAGAAAAACTACCGGAAAATTTAGGCTTTTTTAGAACTCCTATTGGAATAGTGGAAAGAACAAGGAAAGGAAAAGATATAACCATGGTTACGTATGGTTCTACGTGGAGAATTGTAAATGAAGCAGCAGAAGAATTGTATAAAATTAATATAGATTCAGAAGTAATTGATATACAATCTCTTTTACCATTCGATTTACAAAAAGACATTGTAAAAAGTTTACAAAAAACCAACAGACTATTAATCATAGATGAGGATGTTCCAGGAGGGGCTTCTGCTTATATTTTACAAAAAATATTAGAAGAACAAAATGGATATTATTATTTAGATAGTCCACCTGTTACGATTACGGCTAAAGAACATCGTCCTCCTTATGGATCAGATGGTGATTATTTTTCAAAACCTTCTGTTGAAAATATTGTAGAAAAAGTATTAAAAATTATGCATGATAGTTAGAAAACTAAGTGTTTTATTAATAATTTTTATTAAAACATAATAATCATTTATTATATTTGTTTTCATTAATTTTTTTTTGCTTTATGAAAATAAAAAAAACCTTACATTCAAGGATTGGAAAAATGGATTTTAACAATATTTCCTTTGGTAGTCAGTATTCAGATCATATGTTTTGTTCTGAATACAAAGATGGAAAATGGCAAGATTCTATTATTAAGCCTTTTGGGAATATTATGTTTTCTCCTGTTTCTCCTGTTTTCCATTATGGACAAGCTGTTTTTGAAGGGATGAAAGCTTATAAAGATAAAAACGAAGAAGTTTTTTTATTCCGTCCGGAAGAAAATTTCAAAAGAATAAACAGATCTGCTATTCGTTTGGAAATGCCTACTGTTCCAGAAGATATTTTCATGAACGGACTGAAAAAATTAATAGATTTAGATAGAGATTGGATTCCTAAAAATTATGGACAATCTTTATATATTCGTCCTTTCCTAATTGCAACTAATGGTGTTTTATCTGCCAAACCTTCTAAAGATTACATGTTTATGATTATATCTACTCCTGCGGATGCCTATTATAAACATCCTATGAAAATTAAGATAGAAGAAAAATATAGCCGTTCTGCAGCAGGAGGGGTTGGATTTACTAAAGCTGCTGGAAATTACGCTTCTTCTTTCTATCCTACTAAATTAGCAAATGAAGAAGGATTTGATCAAATATTGTGGACTGACTCTTCTACTCACACAATGATAGAAGAATTAGGGACTATGAATGTTTTTTTTTGGTTGAAAAACAAACTTGTCACTCCAAAAGCTAATGATAATATATTAAGTGGAATTACTTGTAAAAGTATTCTTACTTTGGCTGAAAAAAAAGGATTTTCCGTGGAAGAGAAAAATTTAAGTGTTTCAGAAATCATAAAAGGATTGCAGACAGGAGAATTGAAAGAAGCTTTTGGCTGTGGAACAGCTGCTGTAATAAATTTTTTTAAAATAATTAGTTATCAAGGAAATAATTTTTCTTTACCAGATCTTACAGAAAAAAAAAGAATATCTTTTTGTTTAAAAAAAAGTTTATTGGATATCCAGCATAATTTATCAGAAGATCCTTTCGGATGGAGAGTTCAATTAAAAAGATATTTATAAAAAAATCTTCTATGAATGATCATTTTCAATCTATAGAGGAGATAGCAAAAGAATCCATATCAGTTTTATATAAACTGAAACCTTGTCCTGAGTTAGATTTTCAATATACAAAAAAAGAATATCCAGGAGATCTTACTTTGATCTTATTTTCTTTGTCTAGAAAGTTAAAAAAACCTGTAGAAAAAATAGGAGAAAATATAGGAAATTATGTACAAAATCAATTAGAAGGATTGATTCAATTTTCTATTATTAAAGGGTTTTTAAATTTTATTTTTAAAGATAGTTATTATATTCATCTTCTTCAAAAGATGTTGAATACAAATTTTTATCATATCAAATTTCCATCTAAAAAAATCATGGTAGAATACTCTTCTCCTAATACCAATAAACCTCTTCATTTAGGACATGTTAGAAATAGTTTGATTGGATCTTCTATAGCTAGAATATTAAAAATGGTCGGACATAAAATAATAAAAGTTCAAATCATTAATGATAGAGGAATACACATCTGCAAATCTATGATAGCTTGGAAAAAATTTGGGAAAGAAGAAACTCCTGACAGTATTAAAATGAAAGGGGACCATTTTGTAGGAAAATATTATAGCTTGTTTGATAAAATTTATCGTGAGGAAATTAAAAATAAAAAAGAAGAAATTTCGATCTTGAACGAAGCTAGAGAATTATTGAAAAAATGGGAATGTGGAGATCCAATAACTAGAGATATTTGGAAAAAAATGAACAAATGGGTTTACAGCGGCTTTGAAGAAACTTATCGAAAGTTGGAAATAAGTTTTGATGAAATAGAATATGAAAGTAATGTATATGAAATTGGAAAAAAAATTATAAAAAAAGGTCTTGAAAAAGGAATTTTTTTTCAAAAAAAAGATGGATCAATTTGGATTGATTTGATTCAAGAAGGTTTTGATCAAAAACTTTTGTTACGATCAGATCAAACTTCCGTATACATGACCCAAGATATTGGAACTGCTGTAGAACGTTTTAAAAAATATAATATTGACCAGTTAATCTATATTGTGGGAAAAGAACAAGATTATCATTTTCAAATTCTTTTCAGCATATTAAAACATTTAGGATATATATGGGTTAATAAATTATTCCATTTATCTTATGAAATGGTATATTTACCAAGTGGTAAAATGAAATCTAGAGAAGGAAATGTGATTGATGCAGATAGTCTTATTTTAGAAATGTATTCTCTTGCAAGAAAAAATTTTTTAAAAAAATATTCAAAGTCAAAAGAAGAAGGAGAACAAGAAAAATCTGCTGAAATCATAGGATTAGGAGCTTTGAAATATTATTTTCTCAAAATAGATCCGAGGAAAAAAATCATTTTTCATCCTGAAAAATCTATAGATTTTAAAGGAAAAACAGGAACATATATTCAATATACTTATTCTAGGATTCGTTCTTTGGAACAAAAATTTTTCGATTTATGTTCATTGTTGAATTCTTGTTGGTCAAATATTAAATTTGATATATATGAAAAAAACATGATTAAAATTCTTCAAAAATATCCATTGATCTTAAAAAAATCAGCAATCACTCTAAATCCTTCATTAATAGCAAATTATATTTATGAAGTCTCTAAAACATTTAATCTTCTTTATCAAAATAAAAAGTTAATAGATCCTTTCAATGTTATTCATAGTAATATTTGTATGAATATTATTCATGTAACAGGGAATGTATTAAAATCTGGAATGAATTTATTAGGGATTAAAATGCTTGATCGTATGTAAAAAAATAAAATATGCACACTTATGTTTGAACATTTACAAAATAAATTCTATAAGGCTCTTCATATCTTGAAAGGGGATGATACAATTACAGAAATTAATATTGCATCTTCTATGAAAGAAATTGGAAGAGCACTTATTGATGCAGATGTAAATTATAAAATTGCTAAAAATTTTATTCAAAAAGTAAAAGAGAAATCTATTGGAAAAAAAGTACTTACTTCATTAAATCCAAAACAGCTCATTACAAAAATAGTATATGATGAGTTGGTCACACTCATGGGAGGAAAAAGTATAGAAATGAATCTTTCTAAAGACCCTTCTGTTATTTTAATTTGCGGATTACAGGGGAGTGGAAAAACTTCTTTTTCTTCTAAACTTGCTTTCTTTTTAAGAAAAAAAAACAAATATCCTTTATTAGTGGCTGCAGATATTCATCGTCCGGCTGCTATAGACCAACTGAAATTTACTGCAGAAAAAATAAATATCCCTATTTTTTATTTAAAAGAAAATAAAAATGTTCTGGAAATATTAGATCAATCTGTTCTTTATGCTTATAAAAAAAAGAGAAATGTAATTATTATTGATACAGCTGGAAGATTGGCTATTGATGAAATCATGATGAAAGAAATTGTAAAGATTCATCAACATTCTAACCCAGATGAAACTTTATTTGTTGTAGATGCAATGACAGGACAAGATGCAGTAAATACTGCTCAATCTTTTTCAAGAAGATTGAATTTTGATGGGATTGTCATAACGAAATTAGATGGAGATAGTCGGGGTGGAGCTGCTATTACCATGTCTAAAGTTGTGGAAAAACCTATTAAATTTATTAGTAATGGGGAAAAAATAGAAGATCTGGAAGTTTTCCATCCAGATCGAATAGCTAATCGAATTTTAGGAATGGGTGATATAGTTTCTTTAGTTGAAAAAGTACAAGAGCAATTGGACGAAAAAAAAACTAAAAAAATTTATCATAAAATTTCAAAAAATCGTTTTAATTTTAACGATTTATTAGAGCAAATTCAACAGATAAAAAAAATAGGAAGTATAAAAAATATTATTTCCATGATTCCTGGAGTTGATAGATATTTTTCTTTTGATGGCGGAAATCAAAAAGATTCTTTTAAAAAAATAGAGTCTATTATTTATTCTATGACACCTGATGAAAGAGAGAATCCAAAATTGCTTGTTGATATTAAAAGAAAAATAAGGATATCCAAAGGATCTGGAATAACATTAAATCATATAGATCTTTTTTTAAGACAATTTTATGACATAAATAAAATAATGAAAAAAATTAGTGCGAACTCAGGACAACAAATTATAAAAGATTTTATATCTAAAATAATGAACAAATAAAATGCTGTTTAGTAATGGTGTTTAGTTTGGATTAATTTTATTTAATTAAAATTTTCTTTTATTGAAAATATTTTTAATTTTGTTCGTTGAATATTTTCAAAATCCCAATAGGAGGAATATTCCGTTTGGAATTTGATATGAGTGAAACATGATGAAAGGTTTTTTAAATAGAGATAGGTTTTTGAACATTTTAGAAAATGTAAAAATTTGGGATATTATCATTATTGGAGGAGGAGCTACAGGATTAGGAATTGCTTTGGATTCAGCTTCCAGAGGATATAAAACTCTTCTTTTAGAGCAGTCAGATTTTTCTAAAGGGACTTCCAGTCGAAGTACAAAATTAGTTCATGGAGGAATACGATATTTGGCTCAAGGAAATATAAAATTAGTTTATGAAGCTTTGCAAGAAAGAGGTTTTTTGTTAAAAAATGCACCTCATTTAGTTAAAAAACAAAAATTTATTATTCCAATTTTTAGTTGGAAAATGGGCCTTTTGTACTGGACTGGTTTAAAACTATATGAATGGCTCTCTGGTTCCTTAAGTTTCGGAAAATCAAAATTTCTATCCAAAAAAGAAACAATTAGAAACTTCCCTGAAATTAAAACTAATAAGTTAAAAGGAGGTATTTTATATTATGACGGTCAGTTTGATGATGCTCGTTTAGCTATTAATTTAGCACAAACTTGTGTTCAACAAGGTGGAATTTTATTAAATTATTTTCAAGTCAAAAATATTATAAAAAAAGTTGGAAATAAAATATCTGGAGTCCTAGCCTATGACCTTGAAACCAAAAAAAAATATTCTATTTATTCAAAAACCGTTATAAATGCCACTGGAGTTTTTTCTGATTCCATTTCAAGAATGGATGAGTCAGAATGCCCTATTTTAATAAAACCTAGTCAAGGAACACATATTGTATTAAATAAATCCTTTTTTAGCAGTTCAAATGCTGTAGTCATTCCAAAAACTTCGGATGGAAGAATTTTATTTTGTGTTCCATGGCATGATCATGTTTTAGTAGGGACTACAGATACTTTTCTAGAAAAAAGTGTTCTTGAACCAAAACCTTTGAAAGAGGAAATAGATTTTATTTTACAAACTTTTAACAAATATTTTGTTTTCAATCCAAAAAGAAGTGATATTCTCAGTGCTTTTTCTGGATTGCGTCCTCTTTTTATCTCTAATAATTCTTCTGCTACGACTAAAACAAAAGATATTTCTAGATCCCATAAACTTATGATTAGTTCTTCTGGATTAATAAGCATTATAGGTGGAAAATGGACAACATATAGAAAAATGGCGGAAGAAACTGTAAATAAGGCAGTTGAAATAGGAAAACTAAATAAAATACCTTCTGTAACAAAAAGTCTTAAGATTTATGGATCCAATTCTTCATATCAAAGCCAAAATTATCACTGGAAAAAATATGGAGAAGATGAATATCATATTCAAAAATTAATTGAGGAAAATCCATTGTTAGGAAGCCCCTTGATATCCCAGATATCCCAAGATTCTTCTTATTATTATTGTACTGAAGCAGAAGTTATATGGATGGTTCGTTATGAAATGGCTAGAACAATTGAAGATGTTTTGGCAAGAAGGTTACGTTTATTATTTTTAAATGCAAAAAAAGCAATAGATATAGCACCAAGAGTAGCAGCATTAATGGCTAAAGAACTTTCTCGAGATGAAAAATGGGAAAAATCACAAATAGCTGCTTTCAAAGAGTTAGCTATGCGGTACTATTATCCGGTCGTTTGATGGAGTTGTTTGTAATACCTTTATTCATCATATGTTTATGAAAAAATATGTGCTATCATTAGATCAGGGAACTACTAGTTCTAGAGCTATTATTTTTGATAAAATTGGAAATATTATTTCGGTAGCTCAAAGAGAATTTACACAAATTTATCCTTATCCTGGATGGGTGGAACATAATGCAGAAGAGATATGGTCTACGCAGGCCTCCGTTGCTTTGGAAGCAATTTTAAAGGCTAATTTAGAAGGTGAAAATATTGTTTCAATAGGAATAACCAATCAACGAGAGACTACTGTAGTATGGGATAAAAAAACGGGAGAACCCATTTTTAATGCTATAGTTTGGCAAGATAGACGTACATCTAAATATTGTGACCAAATCAAAAAAGAAGGGTTAACTGAAATAATTAGAAAAAAAACAGGTCTGATTATAGATCCTTATTTTTCTGCCACAAAAATTAAATGGATATTAGAAAATGTTTCGGGAGCTAGAAAAAAAGCGAATTCTGGATCTTTAGCATTTGGAACTATAGATTCATGGTTAATATGGAATTTAACCGGTAAAGAAATTCATGTCACAGATGTTACTAATGCTTCTCGTACCATGCTTTTTAATATTCATACACTTAGTTGGGATCAAGAGCTAATTGATTTATTTGATATTCCAATAACAATGTTACCAGAAGTTAAATCATCTAGTGAAATTTTTGGTTATACTACAGGACACATTCTTTCTCATAAAATTCCCATATCTGGGATAGCTGGAGATCAGCAAGCATCTCTTTTTGGACAAATGTGTACTAAAATTGGGATGGTCAAAAATACTTATGGAACAGGTTGTTTTATGTTAATGAATGTAGGAGATACTCCTGTTTTTTCTCAAAATAATTTAATTACCACTGTTGCTTGGAAAATTAAAAATAAAGTTCAATATGCATTGGAAGGAAGTGTTTTCATTGCAGGAGCTGTTGTTCAATGGCTGAGAGATGGATTGGGGCTTCTTATATCTTCAAGTGAAGCAGAAACTTTAGCTTCTTCAGTGGAAAATACAGAAGGATTATATATGGTTCCAGCTTTTTCCGGTTTGGGTGCTCCTTATTGGGATCAGAAAGCTAGAGGAACTATTGTTGGGATTACAAGAGGAACCTCTTCCGCTCATTTTGTTAGGGCTGCGTTAGAAAGTATTGCTTTTCAAAATATGGATGTTCTGAAAGCTATGGAAGCAGATTCTGGTATTTCTATAAAAGAACTTCGTGTAGATGGAGGAGCAACAGTAAATAAATTGTTAATGCAATTTCAATCCGATATTTTAAATGTGAGAGTAGTAAAATCCAAAATTTCTGAGCTTACAGCAGCTGGAGCCGCTTATTTAGCTGGATTAGCTGTAAATTATTGGACCAGTCTTGAAGATATTCAAAAAAAATGGCAATTAGAAGAAGTTTTTGAACCAAAAGGAATGTCTAGTCGTTTGGAAAGAATTAAAGGGTGGAAAAGAGCAATTCAAACAACTCGTTCATGGTCTGGTCTGGTCAATAATAAAAAATAAATAAAATGACAAAAATATGTGCAGAGATCATAGGAACAATGATTTTGGTCTTTCTAGGAAATGGAGTGGTAGCAAATGTTATTTTGTCAAAAACCAAAGGGCACAGCAGAAATGGAGAATGGCTGACTATTACTATAGGATGGTCATTGGCCGTTTTCATGGGAATAATAGTTTCTGCTCCTTATAGTGGAGGTCATTTGAATCCGTGTGTTACAATAAGTTTTGCCATAGTTGGAAAATTTGATTGGGATATGGTTCCATTTTATATTTTATCTCAGTTGATTGGAGCTATGTTAGGATCTTTATTAGTATGGTTTTTATATAAAGATCATTTTGTTGAAACTAAAAAAGAACAAGATAAATTATCTATTTTTGTAACAATTCCTTCTATAAAAAATTTATTTCTTAATTTTTTAAATGAGGTATTAGCTACTTTTATTTTTATATTTATTTCTTTATATCTTACAGTAGAAGGAACCCTTTTTTTGAAAGAAGATAAATATCCTATAGGATTAGGATCCTTAGGAGCATTACTTCCCGCTTTAATGGTATTAGGAATAGTTTTATCCTTAGGAGGAAACACTGGTGCGGCTATTAATCCTGCTCGTGATTTAGGACCAAGAATCATATATTCTATCATTCCAATTCCTGGAAAAGGGAAAAGTAATTGGAATTATGCTTTTGTTCCTGTATTAGGGCCTATTTTGGGAAGTGTGATAGCTGCAATATCATATTTATTTTTATCATCATAAAAAAATTTGTAACTTTTTTTCATGGATAAATCAGTTCCTTTAAAAGAAGATCCGAAGGATCCTAAGACTATTATAGATCATAGAAAAATAGGTAAAAAGCTAAAATTTTTTATTTTTTCTGACAGGGTAGGAAGTGGATTACCTTTGTGGTTACCTAGAGGGACGATTTTTAGAAAAAATTTAGAAGAATTTTTAACTGAGATTCAAAAAAAGTCTGGATATGAAATGGTAGTGACTCCACATATTGGACATAAAAAATTATATGTTAGGAGTGGACATTGGAGCAAATATGAAAAAGATAATTTTAAACCTATTCAGACTCCCCATGAAGAAGAATTTTTATTAAAACCTATGAATTGCCCTCATCATTGTGAAATTTATCGTTCTCAAGAATGGTCTTATAGAGATCTTCCTAAACGCTTTGCAGAATTTGGAACAGTATATCGTTATGAACAGAGTGGAGAACTTCATGGATTGACTAGAGTTAGATGTTTTACTCAAGATGATGCACATATATTTTGTACTTATGATCAATTACTAGAAGAATTTAAAAGAGTTATCAACTTAGTTTTTTACGTATTTCGTTGTCTAGGTTTTTCTGAATATACAGTTAGAATATCTCTTAGAGATACAAAAAAAATAGATAATTATATTGGATCAGAAAAAAATTGGGAAAAAGCAGAAGAAGCTATATTGAGAGCAGTCAAAGAAGAAAAAATAAAAGCATCTCTGAATTATGGAGAAGCAGCTTTTTATGGACCAAAACTGGATTTTCTTATTAAAGATTCTTTAGGAAGAAGTTGGCAACTTGGAACAATTCAAGTAGATTATAATTTACCTGAAAGGTTTGATTTGTATTATAAAGGAAAAAATAATGAAAAATGTCGTCCAGTCATGATACATAGGGCCCCTTTTGGTTCCCTGGAACGAATGATTGCCATTATGATAGAACACTCTAGAGGAAATCTTCCATTATGGCTGGCTCCTAATCAAGTCGTCATACTTCCTATAAGTGATAAATATATAGTTTATGCAAAAAAAATTTTAAATTTGATATTGAACTATGATATTCGTGTATTTGTTGATAGCAGAAACGAGAAAATTAATAAAAAAATTAGGGACTCTGAAGACGATAAAATTCCTTATATGATTATTTTGGGAGAGAAAGAAGAGAAAAATGAAATGATTTCGTTACGACGTCATGGATTAGGACATATAGGAACGTTTCCTATTTCTAAGGGGATCCAAGCCATTTTTAATGAAACGAATTTTAAAACTAAAATTATAAAGTTATTATAAAAAAGAAATTTTCAAGAGGGAACAAAAAAAAAAGAATTTTTAGACCATTGCCACAAAAAAAAGTGGTCCATCGGATTAATGGAAATATTGATTCACAAACAGTTCGTTTGGTCGGCGATTCTTCTATAGAAAATGGGGTTTACTCTATCCAAGAAGCTCTTCAATTTTCTAGAGAAAAAGAATTAGATTTGGTTGAAATTAATCCAAAATTGGATCCTCCAGTATGTAAAATACTGGATTATAAAAAATTTTTATATGAACAAAAAAAAAGAAAAAAACAATTTAAAGCAAAACAAATTAAAGTAAATACTAAAGAAATCAGATTTGGTCCACAAATCGGTGATCATGATGGAAAAGTTAAGATAAAAAGTGCTGAGAAATTTTTAATGCGTGGAGACAAAGTGAAAGTATTTGTTTTTTTTAAAGGTCGTTCCATAGTATACAAGGATCAAGGAAAAATAAAATTGTTAAAATTTGCAGAAGAAATTGAGGAATATGGAAAAGTAGAACAAATGCCAGTAATGGAAGGAAAAAGAATGTATATGATTTTAGCTCCAAAAAAATTTTAATATCATGCAGAAATTAAAAACAAAATCCGGATCAAAAAAAAGATTTAAAAAAACGGCGAATGGATATATAAAAAAAAAACATGCATTCAAAAATCATCTTTTAACTAAAAAATCAAAAAAAAGAAAACGTCATCTTTCTAGATTTACTCTATTGAATAAATCAGATCAACAGAATATAAAAAAACAGATATAAAAATTATGAATTATGCCCAGATCTACAAATGCAGTTTCCTCTAGACGAAGACGAAAGAAAATACTCAAATTAGCAAAAGGTTTTTATGGATCAAGGAGTAAAGTTTATACAGTTGCTAAAAATGCCGTAGAAAAATCTTTTGTTTATGCTTTTTCAGGAAGAAAGAAAAAGAAAAGAAATTTCAGATCTCTTTGGATCCAACGCATTAATGCAGGAGTGCGTCAATATGGAAAATCTTACTCTGAGTTTATGAAAAAATTATCAGATAAGAAAATTAAAATAAATAGAAAAATACTTTCTGATTTTTCTATGAATGAGCCTAATAGTTTCAAAAAAATAGTAGATCATGTTTATTTATGAAGAACTTTTTTCTGATAAACTAATCAATTTTTTTTCTATTATTTTTTTCTTCGTAGAAGAAAAGTAATCTATAAAAAGTTTCCCTTCAAGATGATCATATTCATGCAGAATAACTCTAGCACATATTCCTGTCAAGGTTTTCTTTTGTTTTTTCCAATTATGATCATAATATTCAATCAAAACATTAGATTTTCTCTTTACATGTCCCATTATTCCAGGAATGCTAAGACATCCTTCATTAAATTTGAACTCTTTTCCATGAATTTTTAATATTTTAGCATTAATAAAAACTTCTTTATAATTGTCTTTTCCATTTAAATAAGGAGTATCGACTATAAACAGTCGTATATTTTTTCCAATTTGAGGAGCAGCCAATCCTATTCCTTTTGCTTGATGTATAGTTTCAAACATATCTTTTATTAATTGATTGATTCTTTTTTTACAATAAGACAAATCTATGTCTACACATTTTTTTCTTAAAATAGGATTTCCATAAAGAATTATAGGTAATACCATAAATTAGTTTTCTTTTTCTTTTTTTGCGAGATAAGACTGTAAAATAATAGTGGCACTAATTTGGTTTAAAATTACTTTTTTTCTTCTTTTTTTTTTTTTAAACCTAATTCTATCATAGTATTAAAAGCCATTTTAGATGTAAAACGTTCATCTAATCTTTTTATCAAAATATGAGGATATCTTATACGAAATTTATTTATAAATATTTGAATATCTGTTTCTATTAATGTCTCTTTTTGGTTGTTCAATCTTTTTGGTAAACCTATAACTATTTCATCTATTTTCTCATGAGATAAAAACGATTTTAAAAAATTCATTAATTTTTTAGTTGGAATAGCATCTAATCCAAATGCAAATATTTGTTCATTATCTGTTATAGATAAACCTGTTATCACTTTTCCATAATCTATTCCCAATATTTTTGCCATTATTATAATGCAATTGTTCTAAAACAAATATATACTTGTTATCTTATTTTATTTTACTACTTTTGTTTTTGATCAACCTTTATATATGAAAGTAAATAAACTAAAATTAGAGATAGAAAAAGCTTGGAATCAAAAAAATTCGTGCACAGATAACGAGAATATCAAGAACATAGTTATTCAGGTTATTGACCATTTAGAAAATGGATTAATCAGAGTTTCAGATTTTTTAAATGGAAAGTGGATCCTCAATGAATGGGTAAAAAAAGCAATTATAATGTATTTCTCTGTTAAAGAAATGAATGTTATAGAATTAGGTCCATTAGAATTTTATGACAAAATCCCTATAAAAAATAAGTTTAAAGAAAAGAAGGTACGCGTCGTCCCTCATGCTATAGCACGTTATGGTTCATATATATCGCCTGGAGTTATTCTTATGCCTTCTTACGTTAATATAGGCGCATATATAGGAGAAGGAACCATGATAGATACATGGGCAACAGTGGGAAGTTGTGCTCAAGTTGGTCGTCGTGTCCATATAAGCGGTGGAGTTGGAATAGGGGGAGTTTTAGAACCTTTACAAGCTCATCCTGTCATTATTGAGGATGATGTTTTTGTTGGATCTAGGTGTATTTTGGTAGAAGGAGTTTTGATAGAAAAAGGAGCTGTTTTAGGAGCAAATGTTGTTTTAACTGGTTCTACTAAAATTTTTGATGTAACTAATAATGAATCGATTGAACTTAAAAGAATTGTTCCTAGATATTCTGTGGTTATTCCTGGATCTTATCCCAAAAAGTTTCCTTCAGGAACATATTATGTTCCATGTGCTATGATTATAGGGAAAAGAAAAGAAAGCACGGATAAAAAAACATCTTTAAATGAAGCATTAAGAACTCATAATTTAGTGACTTAGATGTCTTTTGTCGAAGAAATAGAAAAAAGTGTAGAAATATTAAAAAAAGGTAAAAGTTTATTATATCCTACAGATACTGTGTGGGGGGTAGGATGTGATGCTTTTAATATACAGGCTATAAAAAAAATATGTAAAATCAAAAATAGAACTTTTTCTAAATCTATGATTGTTTTGGTAGAAAACATAGACCGTTTATATCAATTGGTAGGAGAGATTACTGATTTTACTAGAAAAATTATTGTTGATAATATTGAAAAAAAAAATAAACCTATAACCATAGTGTACGATCATGTGAATCAAATAGCATCTTCTTTCTTGAGAAGAAAAGACAATACTTTAGCCGTTCGTTTGACATATGATCCATTTTGCGTTTGTTTAATCCAAAATTTGAATAGACCTATTATTTCTACTTCTGCAAATGTATCAGGATTTCCTGCTCCTAAATCCTTTTCTGAAATTAGTCCTTCTATTTTAAAAAAAATAGATTATGCAGTGAATTTTCGTAGAAAAGAAATAGCTAATTATAGCAGCTCTTCTATTATAAAAATTGTTTCAGATCAGGTAAAAATATTACGTCTGTAGTTAGTTTTCTCATCCATGAATTTATCATCTGCTCTTCGTAAAAAAATATTTCGTATAGTAAGCCTTTCTGCTCAGAAAGTAAAACAAGATAGTTATGTAGTGGGAGGTTATGTTAGAGATTTTTTGCTAGGAAAAATAAAATCGGAAGATTTAGATATTTTGACTATAGGAGAGGGAATTAGATTAGCTGAAGAGGTTTCTAAATATATTAAGCCTTATCCCAAAATAAAGATATTTAAACGTTTTGGAACTGCTATGTTAAAATATGATAATCAGAAAATCGAATTTGTTGGATCCAGAAAAGAATCATATCATTTATCTAGTCGTAAACCTTTTATAGAGTTAGGATCATTACAAGATGACCAAAATAGAAGAGATTTTACAATTAATGCTTTAGCTATTAGTTTAAATCGTGATAATTATGGAGAATTAATAGATCCATTTGGAGGATTGTCAGATTTAAAAAAAAAAATATTAAGAACTCCATTAGATTCAGATATTACTTATTCTGACGATCCATTACGAATGATGCGAGCTATTCGATTTGCTACTCAACTTCAATTTACGATTGAAGAATATTCATTTAAATCTATTCAAAAAAATAAAAATAGAATAAATATTGTTTCTGCAGAAAGAATTATAGAAGAATTTAATAAGATCCTATTATCTGAAAAGCCTTCTATAGGATTGTTGTTATTATATAAATCTGGATTATTATCAATTATATTACCAGAATTAACTTTGTTAAAAGGAATAGAAGAAAAAAACGGATGTAAACACAAAGATAATTTTTATCATACTTTGCAAGTAGTAGATAATATCAGTAAAGAAAAAAACAATTCACTTTGGTTAAGATGGGCAGCATTACTTCACGATATAGGAAAATACTATACCAAAAAATTTTTACCAAAAATAGGTTGGTCTTTTCATGCTCATGAATTTGTAGGATCAAAAATGGTTCCAAATATATTTCAACGTTTAAAACTTCCAAAAGGTGGTCCTATGAAATATGTGAAAAAGATGATTCAATATAGTTATAAACCCATAGCGTTAATAGGAAATAAGACGAGCGATTCTGCTATCCGAAGATTATTATTTGATCTTGGTAAAGATCTAGAAGATTTAATGAAATTGTGTATCGCTGATATTACCACTAATAATATAGAAAAAAGAAAACAATATCAAAAAAATATTTATCTTCTTATGGAAAGGATTAAAAAATTAGAAGAAAGAGATAGAATTCAAAACTGGAAATCTCCTATATCAGGAAATGATATCATGAAGGTTTTTCAGATTGATCCATGCAAAAAAATAGGGGTTATAAAAAATTTTATTAAGGATTCTATTTTGGAAGGAAAAATATCTAATGAATTTCATTCTGCTTATCTTCTTATGTTAAAAAAAGGAGAAGAATTAGGATTGAAAAAAAAATAAGGAACATATGTTTTTTTCTAGTATTGATGGAAAAAATAAAAAAAAAATCGTTTTATTACCACACAATAATCCGGACGGAGATGCTTTAGGGTCCTCTTTAGCACTTTTATTTTATTTGAGAAAACTGAAACATGATGTGGATTTAATCTCTCCAACAGAATATTCTGAATCTTTTCAATGGCTTCCAGGAACTGAAAATATTCTTGTTTTCTCAGAAAAAACTAAATCTTTAGTAAAAAAAAAAATTATAAATTCTGATTATGTTTTTTTTGTAGATTTTAATAATTTATCAAGAATAAAAAACTTAAGAGAATTTTTTTTATATTCGAAAGCAAAAAAAATACTAATAGACCACCATCCTTTTCCATTTTGCTTCGATTTTATGTTTTCTGATTCAACAGTATCAGCTACCAGTGTTTTGGTTTTCAGATTTATATCTAAAATGAATCATTTAGATAAAATAGATAAAGAAATAGCTACCTGTTTATACGTTGGTTTAATGACTGATACAGGTTTTTTTCGTTTTCCTTCCGTTACTTCAGAAACTCATTTTATTGCCGGAAAATTAATAGAAAAAGGAATTGACATAGATTACATCTATGATCATTTGCAAGAAAAATATAATGAAAATAAATTGAAATTATTATCTAAAGCCTTGAAAAAATTAAAAGTAATAAAAAAATATCGGACAGCTTATACAAGTATAAATGCTTCGGATATAAATTTTGATTCATACAAACAAGGAGATACTGAAGGAATTATTACTTATGGATTAGGTATAAAAAATATTGTTTTTTCTGTTTTCTTTTTTGAAGAAAGAGAAAAATTTCCAATTAAAATTTCTTTTCGTTCTAAAGGAAATTTTGATGTGAATCTGTTTTCTAGAAAGCATTTCGGAGGAGGTGGTCATAAAAATGCAGCGGGAGGTATATTAGAAAAAAGTTTATCTGAATCCATTGAATATTTTTTAAATATTATTCCTAATTATCATATAAATCTTATGTTTTCCATTTGATATTACATCCGTAACTTAATTTGAAAATTGGATTTATATTTGTTCCTTTCAAAATATTTTTTAATACATTTCTCACATCACAACCTGTCACTGGTATTTTATTTCCAGGTCTAGAATCATCTAGTTGACCATGATAACATAAATTCCCTTTTCCGGAAAATATAAAAAATTCCGGAGTACATTTTGCGCAATAATATTTGGCTACTTCTTGTGTTTCATCAAAAAAATAAGGAAAAGGATAACCTAACAAATAATGTACTTTTTTCATATTTTCCGGAGAGTCTTCCGGATACTTGTTTGCATCATTAGAATTGATAGCTAAAAATGAAATTCCTTTCGGAATAAAATCGTTAGACAAACGCACTAATTCTGCATTAATATGTTTCACATATGGACAGTGATTACAAATAAACATAATTACAGTTGCTTTATCCGAAAAAAAATTTTTCAAAAATTTCTTCTTTCCTGAAGAAACTTCTAATAAGTTAAAATCTTTTATTTGAATTTTAATTTCACTAGAAGAGTAAGTTCGTACCATAATTTATTATTTTTTCTTTTTTTTAGAACAAAAAACAAAAGATTTTTTCTTTTCTTCCTCAGCTAATTCAGCATCTATTAATATTCTTCCACTGTGTTCATCTATTAAAAGTTTATTACGTTGTATCAGTTCTGAATATTTTTGAGGTGTAATTGCTAGATAAGAACCCAATGGAGCTCCTCTTTGGACTGGAGCAACAGCCACTCCATTTTTCACTCCATTCCTTATTTTTTTATAGGTTTTTAATAAACTACTATCAACTTTTTTGGAAAAAAACAAAGATTTTTCCAAAAGAATTTTTTCTTCTTTATCGTTTTTTAAGAGAATCTTATTCAATTCTTTTTTTTTGTGAAAAAGATGTTCTTCTTTATTTTTTAAAATATTTTCTTTTTTTCCTAGAAGATCTTCTTTTTTATCAATTTTAACATTCAATTCTTTGATTCTTTTTTTGGACAACTGAATCTCCAGTTTTTGATAATCAATTTCTTTATCAAGAGAATATAATTCCTTGTGATTTTTTACATTATCTTTTTGTTTTTCATATTTTTTAATTAATGTTTCTGAAGATTTAATATTTTTGTTTTGTTTATCTATATTTTCTTTTATGAAAAGAATGTCCTCATGAACGTTTTTTAAATTTTTTTTCATTTGGTCTAATTCTTCTTCCAAATTTTGGATTTCCATGGGAATATTTACACGAAATTTTCGTATTTCATCTATACGAGAATCGATTAATTGAAGATTATATAATGCCCTCAATTTATCTACTACAGTGATAGCTTCTTGTATTTTATGGACCATAAATTAATAAATATATTTAACTGGATTAGTCTGAACTTCTGATTCAGAAATAGAAATAGAAGTAAAATTTTTGTCTAAAAAAGATTTTAATAATTTTTTAGCGATTTTTTCGGATTCATAATGACCGACGTCTACAATCAAGATTCTATTTTCAGATTTAAAAAAATCATGATATTTTAAATCAGAGGATATAAAAACGTCAGCTTCTTCTTTGATAGCGGTTTCTATTCCAAAACGACCTGAACCTGTTATCATAGCTACTTTTTTAATTTTTTTTTCTGTAAAATGAGAATGACGAATACAAGGAAAATTCATTCTATTTTTTAGAAAAAGAAGAAAATCATATTCATTCATCTCTTTCACTAGATTTCCTATGAAGCCTATTCCTATATAAGGATTAACATTTTCAATATTGTAAATTTCGTAAGCTACTTCTTCATAAGGATGATTTTTAAAAAGAGCCTCTTTGACAAGATTTAATTTATGAGAGGGAAAAATAACACCAATACAAGTCTCTTTTTCCATATGAAAAATTTCTTTTTTTCCAGAAAATGGTTTGGTTTTCTTGTTTCCCATATAACTTCCAAATCCATCAAAATTATAACTACAATGACTATAATTAGAAATATTTCCAGCTCCTACTTCAAATAAAGAATTTCTTACTTTTTCTGCGTAATGAACTGGAACATAAGTGATCATTTTTTTTATAGTTTCTTTTTTTGGAATAAGGACTCTTTCTTTATTAATTTTTAACAATTTGGATACATAATCAGAAGTTCCTTCCCATACTAAATCCAAATTAGTGTGAATAACATAAATAGATACATCATTTTTTAATGCAGAAATTATAACCCTTTCTGAAAATGTTTTTCCAGTTATATTTTTTATGGGTTTAAAAATGATAGGATGAAAGGATATTATCAGATTACACTTTTTATTGATAGATTCATAAAAAACTTCTTCAGTGAGATCCAAAGTAATTAGTATTTTTCTTACTTTTTGATGAAAAGATCCGACTATCAATCCAACATTATCATAGGAATCTGCATATTCTATAGGTGCTAGATTTTCTAGTTTATCAGCTATATCTCTTACGAATACTTCCATGTTTAAACATACCTGCACCAACAAATTTATCAAAAAAAATTGATTTTTATAATATTATTGCATAAAATAAAGATAAAATAAAAACAAAAAAATAATTATGAATATCATTCGTAAAAAACCAAAGTGGATAAGAGTAAAATTATCAATGAATAAAAATTATCATGAATTACAAAAATTAGTTTCTTTGCATAAATTGAATACGATTTGTCAAAGTGCAAGTTGTCCGAATATAGGAGAATGTTGGGGAAAAGGTGTAGCTACTTTTATGATATTGGGAAATATTTGTACAAGATCTTGTAGATTTTGTGGAGTCAAAACAGGACGTCCTGAAAAAGTGGATTGGAAGGAACCCAACAAAGTAGCAGAGTCTATAAAGATATTGAAGATCAAACATGCCGTATTAACTTCTGTCAATCGAGATGATTTAAAAGATATGGGATCTTCTATATGGGTAAAAACCATACAAAAAGTCCGATATTTAAATCCAAATATAACAATAGAAGCTTTAATTCCTGATTTTAAAGGAGAAAAAAAAATAATAGATCAAATTATTGATGTTAAACCAGAAGTGATTTCTCACAATCTTGAAACTGTTTCCAGATTAACAAAAAAAATCCGTATTCAAGCTAAATATGATCGTAGTCTTGGAGTCCTGCAATATATCAAAGAAAAAAATCGAAATATTCGCACAAAAACAGGAATTATGTTAGGATTAGGAGAAACAAAAGAAGAAATAATTGAAACAATGAAAGATATAAGAAAATCTAAAGTAGATATTCTAACAATGGGACAATATTTACAACCTTCTTTAAAACACTATCCTGTTCGTTTTTTTGTTTTTCCAGAACAATTCAAAGAATTGAAAGAAATTGGATTAGAAATGGGATTCAAATATGTAGAAAGCGGACCATTAGTACGGTCTTCTTATCATGCAGAAAAACATGTGAGATAAATCAATAATTTTTTTCTTCTTTTCCAAAAAAATACTTATATTTTTTTTCATCCCATATTTTCTTTTCACGAAGAAAATTTTTAATGTAAAATGATACGGATTTTTCATTTTCTAGTTTTGAAAACAAAATCAATTGTTCTATAGAACGGGTAGTAGCTACGTATAATAGATTGATATTATCAAATACTGTATTTGATAAGTAATCTTCATAAAGATTACGGATATTTTCATCATGTTTTATATGTTTGAAATATGGTCCGATTTCCAAATAAACAGCGTTCAATCCATGATATAAATGAGGACTTACATCCATCCATATTCCTTCTTGATTTTTAGAATCAACATTCCAATCAGTAAAAGGAAGAAGAACTACAGGAAATTGCAACCCTTTAGATTTATGAATAGTCATAACACGAATAGCATTTCTATGATCAGAAATAATAATGCTTTCTTTTTCCTTTTTAGATTCCCAGTAATCTAGGAAATCTATAATAGAATTTCCTACACTTTTTATAGATCTATAAACAAAGTCCAAAAAAGAATAGATAGATGCAGTGTTCTGTTTATTCAATAATCCAAAAGCTTCAATTATATCTTCTGATATATTGTATATGGATTTATTGTATAATTTATCTAATGTTAATGAATTTTTTGATAGAATTTTTTTTAAAAATAGATCCAGTGGGTAAAAAAGAATTTTCATAATAAAATCATGATCTTTTTTTTTAGTACGAATAAATTTATTTTTTAATAACAAAAAAATTAGAGTAACTCTTTTTTGATAACAATGGGGATTAGCTAGGATATAAAAAAAATTTATGATTATTTGTATTTCCAAATGATTTTTTATTAGCAGAGAAACAGAAGTATTTACATTAATCCCATCTTCAACAAGTTTTTCAGATAAAAAATAGCCTTCTTGATTATTTCTAACTAATATTGCAATGTCTGATAAAACATATTTCTGTTTCAATAATTTTTTTATTTTATTTTTTATTTTAAAATAAATATATTCTTTGTAATTTTCGTTTTCTAAACTACTAATGAAATTTATTTCTACATATCCTCCAGATTTTTTAAATATCTTTTGTTTAGAATCTTGATATATATTTCGATAAATAGTCGAATGAAAAATTTTAGATATGGATTGATAAAGTAAATTATTAAATCTAACAATTTCTTCATAGCTACGAAAATTTGTTTCTAAAGTTTTTAATTCTTTTTTGTAATTTTTTGATTTAGAATTAACTATATTTATGAACTGTTCGGAATCTCCTCCCCTCCATCTATATATAGATTGTTTAGGATCTCCTACTATCATAGCTGATCCATTTTCAGATAATGCATTTTCAACTAAAATTCTAATATTGTTCCATTGTAAAAATGAAATATCTTGAAACTCATCTATAAAATAATATTTATATTGCATTCCAATTCTTTCATAGATTTTAGGGAATGTTCCTTGAGTAATTTTTTCATAAAGAATTTTGTTCAATTCTGCATTTAGAAGAATTTTTTTTTCATTTTTTATGAAATGAAATTCTTTTTCTACTTCATGTATTATTGATAGAATACTAATGTTTTTTAAAAAAAATTTATCTAAAAGATAATATGATACATTTTTTTTGTATATAGATTTTGTCTCTTCATATAATGAAAGTATTTTATCTTTATTTTTTTCTATCAATATTTTTTGATTTATTTGTACAGCACATTTGTAAAATACTCTTTTTTGAATATATTTTTCAAGACGTTCATTAAAAGGATTAAAAAATATATTCCTCATTTGTAGTTTTTGAAAAAGTCTTGGTAAATCTGAATGAATAAATGAATTTTTTTGAATAGAAGTTTTTCTTAAAAATAGAAAAAATTTTTCTCCTTGTCTTTCGCACTCTTTTTCAAATTTTTTAGTTCTTTTTATCAAAGTATTTTTCAATTGAATTAAATCTTCTAAAGAATAACTTTTAATTTTTTTTATAGGAAAAAAATTATTTTCTTCCAACATAAGATGAGCTATTTTAAATAGTTCTTTTCTGACGTCCCAGTTTTTTCCTTTTTTTAATTTTTCCAAGGAAAATTGAACCAAAATATTTGACCATTCTTCTGAATTTTTTAATCTATATAGTAGATTTTCTACAATTTTCAATAAAAACCTTTTGGGATCCATTTCTAAGGTGACTTCTCGATTTGAAATAAAAGATCTTATAATATTATAAGTGAATTTATCTATTGTACTTGTATTTTTGGAAAAAGAATAAAAATCATGCAAAATAGAAGATAATATTCTTTTAGAACGTTCATACAATTGATGTTTTGTTAATTTCAAATCTTTTACAAGATGATGAAATAAAGAAGAATATTCTTTTTTCACTACTTGATTTGAAAATTCTTTAAGACATTGTAGAATACGTTTTTTCATTTCTTCAGAAGCTTTTTTAGTAAAAGTCAAAGCTAAAACTCTTCTAAATTCATCAGGATTAGGACTTTTTAATAGAACATAGAGATAGTTTTTGACTAAAAAAAAGGTTTTTCCAGAACCGGCTGAAGCGTTGTATATCTTTAATGTAGATGGAACAAGCATCATTTACGAAAAAATTTTTGCATATATTTTGTTATTTGAATTTGAATAATTTTATATAAAATCGTTTTAAAACGAAATTATAGAGTGAAAACTATTGTGAATTATAACCGAACCTATTAATACTTTTTTTACATTTGTTTATCCTTATTAAATTAAATAAATTTAAAATACATGTCTAGAAAATTTCCTTTTGGGGTAGCCACTGGTAATCTTGTTGGAGAGATATTCGAATACGCTAAGGAAAACATTTTTGCTATACCTGCTGTAAATGTTATTGGATCTAATACTATGAATGCAGTAATGGAAACCGCTGCAGAAGTGAATTCTCCTGTTATTATTCAATTGTCTAATGGTGGAGGTATTTTCAATGCGGGAAAAGGTTTAAATAATAACGTACAAAAAGCGGCAATCAAAGGAGCTATAGCTTGTGCTATGCATATTCATGAATTAGCCTCATCTTATAAAGCAACAGTCATTCTTCATACAGATCATTGTTCTAAACCTTTTCTTCCATGGATAGATGGATTAATCGAAGCCAATGAAGAATATTATAATCGTTTTGGAAAAACATTGTTCAGCTCACATATGCTAGATCTTTCTCAAGAACCTTTAAAAGAAAACATTAGTATTTGCGAAAAATATTTTGAAAGAATGAATAAAAGCAATATGACTATTGAAATAGAATTGGGTGTAACAGGAGGAGAAGAAGATGGAATAGATAATTCAAACATAGAAAATAATAAACTATACACTCAGCCAAAAGAAGTTAGTTATGCTTATGATAGATTAATTAAAATTAGCAAAAATTTTATCATAGCTGCTTCTTTCGGAAATGTTCACGGTGTTTATAGACCTGGAAATGTGATTCTTCGTCCTGAGATATTACAAAAAACACAAGAGTACATACGGAAAAAATTTCGTACCAAAAAAAAACCAGTTTCTTTAGTTTTTCATGGTGGATCAGGATCTTCCAAAAAAGAAATACAACAAGCTATTAGTTATGGAGTTGTGAAAATGAATGTGGACACCGATTTACAATATGCTTTTACTTGTGGAATTCGGGATTATATGAAAAAAAATGAGGAATATTTAAAAAAGCAAATAGGAAATCCAGAAGGAAAACATCTTCCAAATAAAAAATATTATGATCCTAGAGTTTGGTTAAGAGAAGGAGAAAAATCTTTTAAAATTCTTCTAAAAAAATATTTTGAATTCATGAATAATATTAATACTTTATAAAGAGCAACCATGGCTTGGTTTTTGAGAAAAAAAAAGAATATACTAACGTCGATAGACGATAGAAAAGATTTGCCGAAAGGGCTATGGTACAGAACTCCTAGCGGAAAAATTATAGATACAGAAGTATTAAAGAAGAATGCTTATGTCAGTCCAGAAGACGGATACCATGTAAGAATTCATAGCAAAGAATATTTTGAAATTCTTTTTGATAATGGTGATTTTTTGGAAATGAATATCAAAATGATTAGTAAAGATCCTATAAAATGGATAGATTATAAAAAATATACAGATAGAATTCAAGAGACTAGAAAAAAAACAAATTTATATGACGCTATTAGAACAGGAGTAGGAAAAATAAAAGGAATAGATGTGGTGATATCTTGTATGGATTTTTCATTCATAGGAGGATCTATGGGATCAGTAGTAGGAGAAAAAATATCTAGAGCAATAAAATGTTGTATAGAAAAAAAATTTCCATACATCTTAATCTCTAAATCTGGTGGAGCAAGAATCATGGAATCTTCTTTTTCATTAATGCAAATGGCTAAAACAATCGCTAGATTAACTCAATTACGTGATGCTAGAATTCCTTACATATCTGTTTTAACAGATCCAACTACAGGAGGAGTGACTGCTTCTTACGCTTTACTTGGAGATATAAATGTAGCTGAACCAGGAGCTCTTATTGGATTCGCTGGTCCTAGAGTAATCAGGGAAACAATTGGAAAAGATCTTCCAGATGGATTTCAAACAGCAGAGTTTCTCATGGATCATGGATTTATAGATTTGATCTCATCTAGAACTGAATTAAAAAAAAATATATACAACTTAGTTTCTATGATGATGTAAAAAAAATTCATTCCCATTCAATAGTAGATGGGGGTTTAGAGGTTATATCATATACCATTCTATTAATTCCATCAACTTCATTAATGATTCTATTTGAAACTTTTTCTAAAAAATCGTAAGATAAATGTGAGAAAGTACCAGTCATGAAATCCTCTGTGTTAATGACACGCAATACAGCTGCATATTCATAGGTTCGTCGATCTCCCATTACTCCTACAGATTTAACAGGTAATAAAATAATGAAAGCTTGACTAACAGAATTGTAAATATTATAGTTTTTTAATTCTTGCAGAAGAATACTTTCTGCTTCTTTTAAAATGGAAATTTTTTTTTCATTTATTTCTCCAATAATTCGAATGCTTAATCCAGGTCCAGGAAATGGATGACGATACAAAATTTCCTCTGGAAGTCCTAGTTTTTGTCCTATTTTTCTGACTTCATCTTTAAATAATTCTTTTAATGGCTCAATGATTTTCAACTTCATGAATGTTGAAGAAGGTAATCCACCTACATTATGATGAGATTTTATAGAATAATTTAATTCCTTTTTCTTTGAAGAAGATTCAATAATATCCGAATAAATAGTACCTTGCGCTAAAAATTCAACATTTTTAATTTTTTCTGATTCTTTTTGAAAGACAGAAATAAATTCTTCACCTATAATTTTTCTTTTCATTTCAGGATCAATAATACCAGTTAATCTAGATAAAAAACGATTTTTAGCATCTATTATTTTAATAGGTAAATTCATTTTTTGACATAAGAGAGATATTCTTTTTTTTTCTTCTTTTAAAAGTAATCCTGTATCTACAAAAATACAATTCAAAGAATTTCCAATAGCTTGATGAATGATATAAGCGGTTACAAAAGAATCTACTCCTCCAGAAAAACCTAATATCACTTTTTTTTTGTCTACACGTTTTTTTATTTTATCTATTGTATTTTGTATAAAATTGTTCAACTCCCAATTAGGAGTACACTTACAAATATTCAATACAAAATTTTTCAATATAGATATTCCGAATTCTGTATTTTTTACTTCTGGATGAAATTGAACAGCATAAATCTCTTTATTGATATGACTGAAAGCTGCAATAGCACAAGATGAAGTATGTCCAATAATTTGAAATTTTTTTGAAATATTTTTTACTTCATCAAAATGACTCATCCAAACAATGGATTTTTTTGGGATTCCATAAAATAAATTGTTACTGGAATGATCTATAATAAAGTAGGATTTACCATATTCTTTAGATTTAGATTTTTCTATCTCTCCTCCAAAAAGAAAAGAAATAAGCTGCATCCCATAACAAATTCCAAGTACAGGAATATCTAATTGAAAGATATTTTTAGAAATTAATGGAGATCCATTATCATAAACAGAAAAAGGTCCTCCTGATAAAATAATTCCCTTAGGTTTTTTTGATAAAATATGGGATATGGAAGTATCATAATCATATAATAAAGTATCTACTCCTAGATTTCGAATTCTTCTTGCAATCATATGACTATATTGAGAGCCAAAATCTAATATGCAGACAAAGTCTTTTTTCATTTTTTCATTTGGTTTTTACATTTATTTTTTATTATGAACCAATGTCTTTTCGGAAATACAAATTTTCGAATTGTATTTTTTTCACTTTATCATAAGCTTGTTTTCTGGCTTCTTGAATCGTATTTCCTAATCCTACCATATTTAGGACGCGTCCACTTGATGTGATCCAATTTCCTTGTTTTTTATTTGCTCCAGCAATATAAAAAGGATCTTGTAATGAATTTAATCCTATTATTATTTTTCCACTTTTGTATTTTTCCGGATATCCTTTAGAAGATAAAACAACACAACAAGAACATAATTTTTTCCAATAAATAGATACTTTCTTACTAAGAAAAGAAGATTGAATCACATCTAAAAAATTACTTTTCATTAATGGAAATAAAGTTTGAGCTTCAGGATCTCCAAGACGAGTATTATATTCTAATAAATAAACTTTATTAGAAGTGATCATTAATCCAAAATATAGAAATCCAAAAAAAGTTAATTTTTCTGAAATTAATCCTTCTAAAGTAGGTTCTAATATATTTTTTTGAAAATCTATCCAAATAGAATTAGTCATATATGGATTCGGAACAATAGCCCCCATTCCCCCTGTATTTATTCCTGTTTCATTTTCTCCAATTTTTTTATAATCTAGAGCAGATAAAAAAGGAATAATATGTTTTTCATTGAAAAAAGACATAATAGAAGCCTCTTTTCCTTGCAAGAATTCTTCTATGATAATTTGATTTCCAGATTTTCCAAATTTTTTTTCTATCATAATAGTTTTTAAGGCTTTTTTAGCTTCATTTTTGTTATGAGCTAAAATTACTCCTTTTCCTGCAGCTATTCCATTTGTTTTAATAACCACAGAACCAATACATTGATCTAAAAAATGGATAGCTTTTTTATAGCAATAAAAAACGTCATATTTAGGAGTTCTAATTCCATATTTTTTCATAAAGGATTTAGCAAAAATACGATCCCCTTCAAGTTTAGCTGCTAAATGATTCGGTCCTATTATTTTTAATCCAAAATTTTGGAAGATATCCACAATTCCTTCTATTAGGAAAATTTCGGATCCGACAATAGTTATATCTACTGCATTTTTTTTAGCAAAAACACCTAATTCTAATAGAGTTTGATGATTTTCAATATTTTTTCCTATAATTTCCGTTCCTCCATTTCCAGGGTAGAAATAAAGATTTACAGAATGATTATCTTCCAATAATTTTTTTCCAATAGCATGTTCACGTCCACCTCCTCCAAGGATTAAAATTTTCATCATTCTTAATGTTTAAAATGTCTTTTTCCAGTAAAAGCCATAGCTATCCCATAATCATCACAAGCTTTTACAGATTCTTTGTCTCGTATAGATCCCCCTGGTTGGAGAATAGCACGTATTCCACCCGAACGAGCCGCTTCATCTACAACATCACGAAAAGGAAAAAAAGCATCAGAGACTAGAACTAGACCTTCTTTACTTTTTTCTAAAGCTCTCTCTATAGCTTGAGTTGCTGCCCAAATTCTATTGGTTTGTCCTCCAGAAATACCTAAAGTTTGTGTACCCTTAGCTACTACAATAGCATTGGATTTCACATATTTTACTACTTTTTGAGCAAAAAATAAAGATTCCAATTCTTGATCAGTTAATTTTTTTTTAGTAACTATTTTATAATTTTCATCATGAGAAGAATCTGCTTCTTGCACTAAGATTCCTCCATCTATTTGAACAGATTCTAGTTTGTCCGAAATCGGTTCATTGATACTAATAATTCTAAGATTTTTTTTTATTTTTAAAATGTTCAAAACGTCTGTTTCGTAACTGTGTGAAAGGACTACTTCTAGAAAAATATGATTAATCTCTTTTGCTAATTCTTTTGTAATTGGAACATTAACAGCCATTATTCCTCCAAAAGACGAAATAGTATCAGCATAATAAGTTTTTTGAAATGCTTCAATAATGTTTTTTCCTAACGCCACTCCACAAGGAGTGGAATGTTTAACAGTACAACAAGCAGGTTCTGAAAATTGAGAAACAACTTTCCAAGCTATATCCATATCTCGTAAGTTATTAAATGACAATTTTTTTCCATGCAATTGATGAAAATTTCGCATGGATCCATGGTGAATCGTATTAATGTAATAAGCTGCTTTTTGATGAGGATTCTCTCCATAACGGAGATTCATTTTTTTTTCGTAAGAAGAATGTAAATAAAGAGGAAACTTATCTTCCTTTTCATCCATCAAAAGATATTGAGAAATAGCAGAATCATAAGCAGAAGTAAAATTAAATACTTTACCCGCCAATTTTTTTCTCAATTTTAATGAAGGAAATCCATAATGTTCAATTTCATTTTGTACTAATTCATAATCATTATCATCTGTAATGGCAGTGACATATAAAAAATTTTTAGCAGCTGCACGAAGCATAGACGGTCCTCCTATATCAATAAGTTCAATCAAAGAATTGATATGAGATTCTTTATGAATTTTTTCAAAAAATGGATAAAAATTAACCAACACAATATCAATCAGATGAATATTGTGAAAACGAATAGATTCGATATGTTTTTCAATTGAACGATTTGCTAAAATTCCTCCATATATATTAGGATGAATAGTTTTTACTCTACCATCTAAAATTTCAGGAAAAGAAGTAACATTCGATACTTCTATCACATTAGACAACCCGTTTTTTATTAAATATTGGTAGGTCCCACCAGTAGAAATTATTTGATATCCTTTTTGATCTAAAAAACTAGAAAATTGAAATAGTTTTTCATTTTTTTCATAAACACTAATTAAAGCTCTTTTCATAATACATACTACTAATTTTATTTTTGAGTATAAGTATAGTGGATTCTAATCTCTTCGTCAAAGATTTTTGATAGACTGAATTAATATTTCTCTTTCTATGAGAGAAACTTTTTGTGATAAAGACATTGGAGTTTCCTTTGAATAAATTTTACATGACTTTTTCAAAATTATATCTCCTGCATCCACGTCTTTCGTCACATAATGAACTGTAGCTCCTGATATTTTTTCCTTATTTTTAATAACTGCTTGATGCACTTTCATTCCGTACATTCCTTTTCCTCCATATTTTGGTAAAAGAGAAGGATGAATATTGATCACTTTTCCGATCCATTTTTCACAAAACTCTACATCAAGTATAGAAAGAAATCCAGAAAGAACTATAATATACGGAATATCTTTTACAAGTAAATTGTCTATTTCTTTAGAAAGAAATTTTTTATTAGTCTTTTCTAAAGATATGGCTGTTATATTTTTTTTTAACGCATACTGAATCGCACTACAACATCTATCAGAAATAACTAAATTGACTCTAAAATTAGAAAGTATACCGTTTTCGATTGCTTGTAAAATATGCTGCATATTGGTTCCTCTTCCAGAAACTAAAATAGCTATTTTTTTCATG
Organism: Blattabacterium cuenoti; assembly: GCF_014251555.1. NCBI lineage: Bacteria > Pseudomonadati > Bacteroidota > Flavobacteriia > Flavobacteriales > Blattabacteriaceae > Blattabacterium > Blattabacterium cuenoti. The sequence goes on along the minus strand of NZ_CP059190.1, from coordinate 172,917 downwards.
TTCATGGTATATGAAAATGTTTTTTATTTCAAAAATACTTTTTTATTTCCTTTCACAACACTGCCAAAAACAAAAGGTTTTTCCCCTAAAAAACGGAGTCTATCTAAAATCGAATATTCTTCGTTCAAAGAAGTTATTATAATCATCCCTACTCCCATATTAAAAGTATTCCACATTTCTTGATCAGATAAATTTCCTTTTTTTCGAATATAATTGAAAACAGGTTGAATAGGAATTTTTTCTTTTTCGATTATAGCTGATAAGTTTTCCGGAAGAATTCTAGATAAATTATCTGATATACCTCCTCCAGTAATATGTGCTAATCCATGAATCACATTTTTCGAAAATTCTTTTAATAAAATATGAATAGTAAAATGATAAATTCTAGTTGGAATTAAAAGGGTTTCATAAAATGGTTTTTCTTGAAAATATTTTACAAAATCTTCTGTAGAAAAGATATTTCTAATTAAAGAAAAACCATTGCTATGCACACCAGACGAAGAAAGTCCTATTAAAATATCTCCCTCCTGAATCAGTTTTTTACCATCTATAAGATTATCTTTTTCTACAATTCCTACACAGAATCCAGCAATATCATAATCATTTTCTTGATAAATTCCAGGCATTTCTGCAGTTTCTCCTCCAATAAGGCAGGTATTAGTTTTTTTGCAAGAAATAGCTATTCCTTGTATAATTTTTTCTACAATAGAAGAATCTAGCTTTCCACAAGCTAAATAATCTAAAAAAAATAAAGGAGCTGCTCCATGACATAAAACGTCATTTGCGCACATTGCAAAGCAATCTTCTCCAATTAAAGAATATCTTTTGTAATCGATAGCTAAACGCAATTTGGTTCCAACTCCATCAACTCCAGATACTAAAATAGGTTCCTTATATCCACATTCATATATTTTATAAAATCCAGAAAAATGATCTAATGTACTCATAACTTTATTGTTATAAGTTTTTTTTAAAATTTTATTAATTTTGCATATAGTGAGATCGCTTTCTTTCATAATTTATTCATTTTTTTTAACCGGATAGTTTCCCGTAAAACAACCAAAACAATAATGACTGCTGCCAAGAATGGCTATCAAATTAGCCATGCTTAAGAATTCTAAACTATCTACATCTAGAATTTTTTCTATACTTTTTTTATCAATATGATTGTATGAAATGAGATCTTTTTTACTCGGAGTATCCACTCCTAAATAGCATGGAGCTATAATAGGAGGAGAAGCGCTTCTGAAATGAATTTCTTTAGCTCCTGCTTTTCTTAATATATAAACTAATCTTCGACTAGTGGTTCCACGAACTATAGAATCATCAATAATGACAATACGTTTTCCTTTTATTTCATCTAATATAGGATTTAATTTTAAGTTCACCATTTTTTCACGCATTTCCTGTTTAGGGAGAATAAAAGATCTGCCAATATATTTATTTTTCACTAAAATAGGTTTGAAAGGAATTCCAGAAGCTTTAGAGTAACCAATAGCAGCTGGAACTCCGGAATCTGGAACACCAATCACTACATCTGCTTCTACTGGGTGTTGTTCATAAAGTTTCTCTCCACTTTTTTCACGAATTTCATACACATTTATATTTTCAATTAAAGAATCAGGACGAGAAAAATAAATATATTCAAAAGAACATATTCTTTTTTTTGTATATTTTTTTTCTTTTAGCATAGAAAATCGAATTGATTTTTGATCTACGATAATAATTTCTCCTGGGAATAAATCTCTTACATAGAATCCACCCACAGAATCTATTCCACAAGTTTCAGAACTAAAAATATAAGTTTTTTCATTCAGCATTCCATAACACAAAGGACGTATTCCGTTTGGATCTCGAAATGCAGCCATTTTATTATCCATAAGTACTATGACAGAATAAGCTCCTATAATATCTAGAGTAGTTTTTTGAATCGCTTTTTCTAAACTATTATTAAATTCCAGTAAATACTTTTGAATGAGACGTAATATAACTTCAGAATCAGAGTATTCAGATATAAAATTGACTCCTTCAAATTCCAATTTTTTACGTATGTCTTGAGCATTGACTAAATTTCCATTGTGTACTATGGATATAGTACTCTTTCCATCGGAATTTTCCCCAAAAAAAGGTTGAATATTTTTTTTACTTTGCCCTCCTTCTGTAGAATAACGAGTATGCCCAATAACGGCATTTCCATGATAACATTCAGAATTTGAAATTTTTCTAAAAAAATCTAAAACCAGACCTTCACTTTTATGAGATATAATAAATCCATCTCGCAAGACAGAAAAACCACAAGCCTCTTGTCCTCTGTGTTGCAATGCAAATAAACCAAATTGAATCAAAGAAAAGGTGTCTACTTTATGAGGAGAATAAATCCCAAAAACACCACATTCATCATGAAACTTATCAGTATAACTATTTTTCAGAATTGAAGGGAATAATTGAGATATCATCTTTTTGGAAAAAGAATATCTTTGCCCCATTATTTTAATGGATTATCTTACATTTAACCTTTTTAATATTTCCATATAAATGTCAAGCACCTCTTCCTTTAATCCAATTCTAAATGGATCTTTATCTAACTTTTTCATTGTTTTTCTGTCCCAAAATCGACAGGTATCAGGACTAATTTCATCGGAAAGTAGAATCTCATTCTTATGATCTTTACCAAATTCTATTTTAAAATCTACCAATATAATATTTTTATTCAAAAAATATTTTTTGAGAATATTATTAACATTTGATATAATACGATAAATAGCATCGAGTTCTTTATAAGAAATAATTTCCAAGAATACTGCGTGATGATCATTAATAAATGGATCTTTTAATTTATCATTTTTATAAAATATCTCGAAAATAGGATTCAATAAACGAATTCCTTCTTGAATATTTAAACGTTTAGCCATGCTTCCAGCTACAATATTGCGAACAACAAATTCTAAAGGAATTATATTTACCTTATGGCATAATTGTTCCCGATTATTAATTTTTCGTATAAAATGAGTTTTAATTCCACAGGAATTGATAAATTTAAATATTAATGTACTTATTTCATTATTTAAAATTCCTTTGTCTTGCAAAAATTGATTCTTCAATCCATCCAAAGCCGTTATACTATCTTTATAATGAATTAGTACTTCAAGTGGATTGTTGGTGGTATATACTTTTTTTGTTTTTCCTTCTAATGAAAGATTTTTTCTAATTATGCAATTCATAATCACAAGTATTGCTCTATTTCATTTTCCAATTTTTTTCTGATTTCCATTCTAAATTTTAGCAATGATTTTTTGAGATCTTTATTTTTTATAGCCAAAATATGAATAGCCAATAAAGCTGCATTATAAGAATTATTTATTCCTACTGTAGCAACAGGTACATCTTTGGGCATTTGCACCATAGAAAAAAGAGCATCTATTCCTCCTAATGACCCATTATTGCAATGATAAATAGGGACTCCTATAACGGGTAATATAGTTTTTGAAGATATAAATCCAGGTAAATGAGCGGATAAGCCAGCTCCTGCAATAATCAAATCTGTTCCTTCAGATTCTATTTTTTTTATGGTATTTGATAAAATATCAGGCAGTCTATGTGCAGAAATAACATAAGATGTATAATTCACATTAAATTTTTTCAGTATTTCAGCAGCTGCTTTCATAGTTGGTTTATCGGAAACACTTCCAATAAGTATAGCCACTTTCATAATATGATTTAATTTTTTTATAAAAAATATTGTACTGCATTTTTAAAAATAGAATGTTCATGAATATTAGGTATATTTTTTAATAATCCATGATCATAACGTTCTGGATGAGTCATCCTTCCATAAATTTTTCCATCTTCACTTAATAATCCTTCTACAGCGGAAACAGATCCATTGGGATTATATAATCTTTCCAAACTAGGGGTCCCTTCCAAATCTACATACTGTGTGGCTATTTGATTTTTTTGAAATAAAATATTTGTTGTTTCTTTGTTTGCATAAAATCTACCTTCACTATGAGATATGGGGAGAGTGTATATTTTATTTTTCATTCCATTTAACCATGGAGATTGATCAGAAATCACTTTTATATGAACGCATTGAGATATATGTTTTTCTATTTTATTATAAGTCAGCGTAGGAGATTTATAATTTCTCAAGCAAACTTTTCCATAAGGTAATAATCCAGATTTTATCAATCCCTGAAATCCGTTACAAATACCTAATATCAATCCATCTCTATTAAGAAAACGTTTGATAGCATCCTTTATGTATGGATTATGTAATATAGATACAATAAATTTACCAGCACCATCCGGTTCATCTCCAGCACTAAATCCACCACAAAGCATAAATATTTGTACAGACTCTATCTGCTTTTTAATATGAAATATAGATTCAATAAGATCTTGGTCATTCAAGTTTTGAAAAACAAAAGTATTTACTGTAGATCCCTCTTTTTCAAATGCACGAATAGATTCAAATTCACTATTTGTTCCAGGAAATATGGGAATAAATACACGTGGTTTTCCTTTTTTTTTAAACTTACATTTCCACACTCTAGGATTACATTTTTTTTCTTGTTGAGTTGGTTTTTCTACTTTTTTAATATTTTTTTTAACTTCACTTTTTTTAACTTCACTAGAAGAAAAAATAGGAGTAAAAGTTTTTAACCAATTTTTTATAGATTCATTGAGATCAATAGAAATTCCATTAAAATTTAATGATTTAGAGGAAACGATTTCTCCTATTGGAACAAAATAATCTGAAATGGGTGATGAAGATTCTATAATTAAGGAACCTATGTTCATTTCAAGCAAATGCTCTTTACAATTTATAACTACTCCTAAACGATTTCCAAATGCCATTTTTGCAATGGCAACAGAAATTCCTCCGTCTTTCACTGTTTTTACTGAAACAATTTTTCCTGAACAAATTCCCTCATAAACCTGATCATAGGCCTTTTTAATAGAATCGAAATCTGGCATTTCATTTTTTAATGAATGATGATTATATAAATAAATTTTATTTCCTATTTTTTTTAATTCAGGAGAAATAACATTTAAACATGAACCAGTAGCGACTCCAAAAGCAATGAATGTTGGAGGGACATGTATATTTTTATATGTTCCTGACATGGAATCCTTTCCTCCAATAGAAGCTAATCCTAAAGACATCTGAGCATGATAAGCTCCCAATAAAGCAGAGAATGGTTCTCCCCAATTTTTGGGATCATTTTCTAATTTTTGATAATATTCTTGAAAACTAAAATAGGCATTTCGATAATTTCCTCCCATAGAAACAATTTTAGAAATACATTCCAAAATTGCATAAGACCCTCCATGAAGAGGACTCCAAGAAGAAATTTCAGGATGAAACCCCCAAGAAGCTAAACTAACTGTATTTGTAGTTCCTTTCAAAACAGGAATTTTTTGCACACTTCCTTCAGAAGGCGTCATTTGGTATTTTCCACCAAAAGGCATTAAAACTGTAGTAGCTCCCACAGTGCTATCAAACATTTCTACCAAATTTTTTTGAGAAGCTATATTTAATTTAGAAAGAGTATCTAAAAATGTTTTTTTACTAAATAAAAATTCTTTTGATTTTTTAAAAGGAGAAATAGAAGTAGGAGAACTCACATAAACAGGTTGCTCTTTATCCCCCCCTCTTGTATTCATAAAAGAACTTTTTACATTGAAAATTTCTTTTCCTTTATAACAAAATATAATTCTATGATTATCAGTTATTTCAGCTATAAACGTAGACATAATATTTTCTTCAAGAGCCAAATAAATGAATTTTTTAACATCTTTAGGATCTAATACTACAGCCATCCGTTCTTGAGATTCTGAAAGAGCAATTTCAATAGGATTCATTTCCTCATTTCTTGTGGGAATTTTATCTAAATAAAGAATCAAACTATCGCTTAATTCTCCTATAGCAACTGCAGCTCCTCCCGCTCCAAAATCATTACATTTTTTGATCAAAGATATGACTTCTTTTTTTCTAAAAAATCTTTGAATTTTTCTTTCTATTATTGGATTTCCTTTTTGTCCTCGTTGTATGTTATTTTTGAAATTTGTATCGTATTCCTTAGAAGAGTCAGTAGCTCCTCCTATTCCTTCCTTTCCTGTTAATCCACCAACTAATAAAATAACATCTCCTTTTTTTGGTTTTCTTTGTTTTATAAAACCAACGGGGACCGCTCCAATAACCATTCCAATCTCCATTCTTTTGGCTCTATATCCTTCATGATAAATTTCATTGACATGAGTTGTTGCTAATCCTACTTGATTTCCATAAGAACTATAACCATGAGCTGATTCAAAACAGATTTTATGTTGTGGTAACTTTCCATTAATAGTTTTTGAATTTGTAGGATCAGCGGCTCCACTTAACCTGAGTCCTTGATAAACGAAAGCTCTTCCAGATAATGGATCTCTAATTGCCCCTCCTATACAAGTAGAAGCTCCACCGAAAGGATCAATTTCAGTAGGATGATTGTGTGTTTCATTTTTAAATAATAAATACCATTTTTCCTTTTTTTTACTGCCTATGATGTCCACATCTATCATAATGATACACGCATTATGTTCATGAGATAAAACGTAATTTTTCAATTTACCCTTTTTATAAAAAATTATAGCAGGAAGATTAGATAAGTCCATGAAATTGATAGGATCTTTTGATTTTCCCATTGTATCTCTATCCTTTAAATATTTTCTGAAAATACTTTGATATGTATTTTTTAATGACCCTCCAAAAGATATATCGACTAGGCTAGTATAAAATGTTTTATGTCTACAATGATCGGACCAATAAACATCCAATATCCTAAATTCTGCTTTTGTAGGATTTCGTTTTTCTTTAATGAAATATTTCTGTATGAACAATAAATCATTTATATCTATGGATAAATTACAGGTTTTATGAAATTTATTTATTTTTTCAATAGAAAAATCAATGAAATCATCCACAATTTGAATATCATTTTTTTTTCTATCTGGTTTATCAAAAATCAAATCTGGATTAAGATAATATTTTTTAATTTTGTGAAAATCTTGATCTTGATTTATTCCAATTAACTCAATCAATTGGCCAGTTTTTACAAAAACAGTATTCGATTTAGGATCTAAAATTTTTATGCATTGCATAGCAACATTGGCACGATCATCATAATACTTTTCCGTTAATTTTTCTATATATGGATTCTCAAAATCCATTCTTTCATGTAAAATATCTGTTACAGGATCTACAAAAATTTTTGACAAACTTTCCCAAAAAAGTTCTTTACTTATGTTAAATATGTCATATATATAATAAACAACTACTTTAGATAATGAAACATCCATATTTTTAAATTCCTGATATAATTTTCTAGAATCAATATCAAAAGGAATTTTTTTTTGTATATAAATTCTGAAATTCATTGTTTTACGAAACAATATACATGTGTATTAAATTTGTCTATCCATATTAGATATATCAGAATCAATTAAATGATGAAATCGATTCAATATGGGATTCACTTTTGTATCAATAAATTCCAAAGTTTGATCTGAAGAAAATCCTATAAAATTTTTTGGGTTGAGTATTTGATTCATTTTTCTTTCATGAATTGGTATTTTTTTGTCATGCAAAATACGTTGAACAAAATCATTTTCTTTTCCTTCTAATTTTATTTTAGAATTTGTTTCCATAGAATGAATTCGTATTCTCTCATGAATTTCTTGTCTATCTGCCCCATTTTTCACACATTCTACAATAATGTATTCAGTAATTAAAAATGGAAGTTCATCTTGAATATGCTTTTCAATGATCTTAGGATATACAACAATGTTTTCTAATATATTATTCCAAATCATCAAAATAGCATCTGTCGCTAAAAATGATTGTCCTATAACTAGTCTTCTGTTAGCAGAATCATCTAAAGTACGTTCTAACCATTGAGTAGCTGCAACTATAGCTGAACTATTGGATAAAGAAATAACATATTTAGCTAAAGAAGCCATTCGTTCACTCCGTATAGGATTCCGTTTATAAGCCATAGCACTAGATCCGATTTGATCTTTGTCAAAAGGCTCTTCCATTTCTTTTAAATTTTGTAGTAAACGTAAATCATTACTAAATTTGTGAGAAGATTGAGAAATATTGGATAATAAGTTCAATACTTGAGCATCTACTTTTCTGTCGTAAGTTTGTCCTGTAATTGGAAACACATTTTGGAATCCAAATTTATTGGATAATTTTTTTTCTAAATATTTTACTTTTTGTAAATCTCCATGAAATAATTCTTTGAAGCTATCAGCCGATCCAACAGTTCCTTTCACTCCTCTAAAATGAATATTTTCCAACCTAAATTCTAATTCTTCTAGATCTAAAAGTAAACTTTGTATCCACAAAGCTGAACGTTTTCCTACAGTAGTCAACTGAGCAGGTTGATAATGTGTGAAAGCTAAAGTAGGAATATTATGATATTCTAAAGCAAAATTTCTAATGCGAAAAATGACATTAATCAATTTTTTAAGTAAAATTTCTAATCCATCACGAATCAAAATAATATCTGTATTATCTCCTAAAAACGCACTTGTAACGCCTAAATGTATAATAGGTTTTGCTTTAATAGCTTTCTCTCCAAAAGCGTACAAATGTGCCATCACATCATGACGAAATTTTTTTTCATAAAAAGAAACCCGATTCCAATCAATATCACATAAATGATTTTTCAAATCATGAATTTGTTCATCGCTAATATTTAATCCTATTTCTTTTTGTATTTCTGCTAAATACAACCATAATTTTCTCCAAGTAGTAAATTTTTTTTTTGGAGAAAAATTATATAACATTTCTTTGCTACTATATCGTTCTACTAAAGGATTTTTATATTCTTTCACAAAAAAATATTTTTAAGAAAAAATTTTAAAAAATGAATCTTTATTTTTAATAATGTTCTGATTTCTTTCTGAACCTACAGAAATCAATAACACCTCTAAATTTAGATAATCTTCAATAAATTTAATGTATTTCTTACAATTTTCCGGCAAATCTTTATATTCACGGATGTGAGATATGTTCTTTTTCCAACCAGGAAAATCTATATAAACACCTTTCATATTTTTTTCTATATTTGCTGGAAAGTGTTTGATCTCTTTTCCATTATATTTGTATTCTACACATACTTTAATAACTTTTAATTCACTTAATATATCTAATTTTGTGATAATTAGACAATTAATTCCATTGATCATACAAGAATACTTAAGAGCTATCAAATCCAACCATCCACATCGTCTTGGACGTTTTGTTGTTGCTCCATATTCATTTCCTTTTTGACGTATGATATCACCTATTTTGCTCTTAATTTCTGTCGGAAAAGGACCAAATCCTACACGTGTACAATATGCTTTTGCTATTCCTATAAAATTTCCTAAAAAATTAGGAGGAATTCCAGATCCTATGCATACACCTCCTGTAGAAGTAGAAGAAGTAGTGACATATGGATATGTTCCATAATTAATATCCAATAACATAGCTTGAGCTCCTTCAAACAGAATTTTTTTTTGATTATGAAAAGCATCATGAATTTCATGAACTGCATCTATGATTCGATTAGAAAGAACTTTTGCATATTCTATATATTCTTCATAAACAGATTCAAAAACAATAGGTTTTTTTTTATAAACTTTTGTTATAATCTCATTTTTGAAATCTATATTATATTTCAGTTTTTGGTAAAATTTCTTTAAGTTTAAAAAATCTAATACACGTATTCCCATACGAGCTGTTTTATCTTCATAAGTTGGACCTATTCCACGATGTGTGGTCCCAATAGACTGATCAGCTAATACTTCTTCTTTATATTGATCAAGAAAACGATGATAAGGCATAGTTACGTGTGCTCTCTTTGCTAAAAAGACTTTGGATGTGTCAATATTCATTGATTCTAAATCCTGTATTTCTTTAAGAAAAGATTTAGGGTCAACAACCACTCCAGGTCCAACTATGCATTTCACATTAGAATAAATAACTCCAGAAGGAATTAAATGAAGAATGAAATAATGATTCTTAACATGAATAGAATGACCTGAATTATTTCCTCCCTGATAACGGATTACATAATCTGAATTTTTAGAAAGTAAATCTGTGATTTTTCCTTTTCCCTCGTCACCCCATTGGAGACCAACAATAACATTTGAAGGCATGACATTTATACATTTTGATAGTTTTCAACAAAGTTAATTGTTATAAACAGATAATAAAAAATATTTCATTTTTTTTTTAGATTTAAATCTCGTTTTAGATGTTGATACGCCAGTTTTGTAGCTTTTCTTCCTCTAGGTGTTCTAATTAAGTATCCTTCTTTGATAAGAAAAGGTTCATAAACTTCTTCTATCGTATCTGAATTTTCGCTAACAGCTGTCGCTATAGTATTAATTCCCACAGGTCCACCTTTAAAATGATCTATAATAGATAAAAGAATTCTGTTATCCATTTCGTCCAATCCATTTTTATCTACATTAAGAGCTTGTAATCCTAAATTACATATATTGATATCAATAGTCCCATTTCCTTTTATTTGTGCAAAATCACGAATTCTACGAAGTAAAGCATTAGCTATACGTGGAGTACCACGACTCCTATTAGCGATTTCATAAGAAGCTTCTTCCGTAATTGGAATATTTAGTAATTTTGCACTTCGATTTACAATATTTTTCAATAGTTCCTTTTCATAATAACCAAGACGAAAATTGATCCCGAATCTAGATCGCATAGGAGCTGTAAGCAATCCAGATCTGGTAGTTGCTCCTATTAAAGTAAAAGGAGATAAATCTATTTGTACTGATTTAGCGTTAGATCCAGAATCTATAATAATATCTATTTTGTAATTTTCCATAGCCGAATACAAATATTCTTCAACGATTGGAGAAAGTCGATGAATTTCATCAATAAAAATAACATCATTTAATTTTAAATGAATTAGTAATCCAGCTAAATCTCCTGGTTTATCTAAAACAGATCCTGAAGTAACAGTAATATTAACACATAATTCATTAGCTACAATATGAGCAAGTGTTGTTTTTCCTAATCCTGGAGGCCCATGAAACAAAATATGATCTAAGGCGTCTTTTCTTTTTTTAGCGGCTAGAATAAAAATTTTTAAATTTTCTAATATATCATGTTGTCCAACAAAATCTTTAATTTTTTTTGGGTTTAAAGATCCTTCTAAAAAAGATGACACTGGCTATATATTTTAATATTCATATTCAAAATCAGAAAATGGATCCAAAAGAAAATAAATAATACAAAATTCCAGGATTTTAAAACATTTAATATAGGATAATTTGTTAAATCAAATTGAATAGGAACAATAGACACATATCCGTTTTTTAATGCCCATTCGTCTGTATCTATTTTTTCATCAAAATTAACAAAATCACCTACTAACCAATAATAAGTTCTTCCTTTCGGATTGGATCGTTTATCAAAACTTTCTTTCCATTTAGACCCTGCTTGTCTACATATTTTAATTCCTTTGATTTGTTCTTTTTTCAATTTTGGAATATTAACATTCAGACTAATTATTTTTTCTGGAATAGGATTATAAAGTATTTTTTTAACAATTCTATAAACATATTTTTTTGATGGTTCAAAATCAGCATTCCAATCAAAATCCAATAGAGAAAATCCTACAGATGGAATTCCTTCTATACTAGCTTCAATAACAGCGGAAACTGTTCCAGAATACATGATATTTATAGAAGAATTTGATCCATGGTTAATTCCTGATACACAAATATCAGGCTTTCTTGGAAGAATTTTATTAATAGCTAATTTCACACAATCTACCGGTGTTCCTGAACATTCCCATTCTTTTTGATTCCCATTATCTATTTTAACAGAATCGCAATACAACACAGTATTCATAGTTATGGCATGTCCTACTCCAGACTGAGGCTTATTTGGAGCAACAACATACACGTCTCCTAAAGGATTCATAGCATGAACAAGTGCTCTAATACCTGGAGCTATAATTCCGTCATCATTTGTGACTAAAATAATTGGTTTTTTATTCATTTTTTTACAGAAAAAAACTATTTATATAATAATTTTACTACTATTTTTCAAACAAAAACATAATTGTGATTCCTAAAATCAAACAACTTAAGTACATAATAATTGGTTTCAATTTCATTTTTTTATTGAGTTTTTGTTCTCCATTAGGAGAACAAGAAAAGAATCATTTAATACTCAAAACAATATATAAAACACTTCACTTTTTGCATCCAAATCCCATTTCTATTAATAATGATTTTTCACAAAAAGTATATAATAAATATTTTGAAAAATTAGACAATCAAAAACGTTTTTTTCTGCAAAAAGATATAGAAGATTTGTCTTTATATAAAAACAAAATAGATGATTTTTGGATTCATGGAAATTCTACGTTTTTCAATATTATTATCAAACGTTTTTATCAAAGAATAAAAAAAGTGGAATCCATATGTTTTCAAATCTTAAAAAAACCTTTTGATTTTAATAAAGAAGAAATGTATTTTATTGAAAAAGAAATTTATTATCCAAAAAATTATCAAGAATGGATTGAAAAATGGAGAAAATATTTAAAATATTTGACTTTACTAGAAATCATAACTTCTATTAATCAAAAAAATTTAAATATTTCGAAACAAAAAATTGGGAAAAAAGCATTTCTTAATGAAGAAAAAATCTCTAGAAAAAAAGTAGAAGAATATATTCGGGAATATTTAAGAAAATTAAAAAGGAAAAAAAAATTTGACTGGTTTTCTATGTATGTAAATACTATAACTTCCCAATATGATCCTCATACTAGTTATTTATCTCCTAAAGAAAAAGAAATTTTTGATTTAAACATATCTGGACAAACAGAAGGAATAGGGATAGATTTACAAGATGATAAAGGATATCCCACAGTTGTCAAACTTATTGTAGGTTCTCCCGCATGGAAAAGCAAAAAAATAGAAATAGGAGATAAAATTATACGAGTAGCAAAAGATTTCAATTCAGAATCTGAAAATATTGTAGGGATGTTATTGGAAAATTCCATTCGTTTGATTAGAGGAAAAAAAGGTAGCAAAGTCAAACTAACTATTCAAAAGAAGAATGGTTCTATAGAAGAAGTTATCTTAACCAGAGATGTCATAGAAAAAAAAGAAATTTTTGCAAAAAGTGCTATGATATTGGATAAAAATAAAAATAAATATGGTTTGATCTGTTTGCCTGAATTTTATTTTAATCCGGAAAACAAGAATGGAAGAAATGCAGCTAAAGATATAAAAAAAATTATTCAAGAATTAAAAAAAGAAAATATAAAAGGTCTCATTCTAGACATAAGAAATAATGGAGGAGGTTCTTTAGAGACTGTAATAGAAATTGCTGGTTTTTTTTTAGGAAAAGTTCCCATTGTCCAAATAGGTCAATATCATAAGAAAAAAAAGATATTAAAAAACAATCATGAAAAAATACTATGGACAGGTCCACTTGTAGTTCTTGTTAATGAACTATCAGCGTCTGCCTCTGAAATTCTTGCTGCAGCTATAGCCGATTATAAGAGAGGAATTATTGTTGGGAGCGCTCAAACATATGGAAAAGGAACAGTTCAAACTATTTATCCATTAAATCGATTTTTATTTTCCAATGAAGAATTTGGAACTTTAAAATTTACTATCAGTAAATTTTACCGTGTGAATGGAAGTTCTACTCAATTAAAAGGAGTTAATTCAGATATAGTTATTCCGAGTAATATAAGTAATACATCTTTAAAACTTATGGAAAAAAATCAACCAAATTCTATGAAATGGGATAATATAAATCCCATTCCTTTTCACTATTGGAATCAAATAAGAATAAATAATTTAGAAAATGTTAAAATTAAAAGTATTAACCGTTTGAAGAAAAATAAGGATTTAATGACCATTTATAAAACTATACAATCATTAGAGAAAAAATTTTCAAAGAAAAAACGATTTTCTTTAAACTGGAAAAAATTCTATTCTGAGAATAAAAAAATAAAAACAAGAAACGAAAATTTTAATAAACTAAAAAATTATTTAAATATATATGGATTACGTGCCTTTCCTCCTTCTTATAAAATTATTTTAAGTGAAAAGAAATCAGAATTGAAAGAACAACAAGAATGGAAAAGAAATTTGATAAAAGATTTTTTTGTCTCAGAATGTGTTAACATCTTGCGTGATTTTAATGAAAACCAATAATAGGTTTATAAACTTTTGCTACATCAGCTATAGCATCGTTTTCTTTTAAGTTAATTAATCTAACACCTTGAGTCGTTCTTCCCATAACTCTTATGTCTGAGATAGGTATACGTATAATAATTCCTGATTTTTTAATAATCATCAGATCATCTTGATCTGTAACATACTTGATAGCAATTAAATCACCTGTTTTTTGAGTAATATTTATTGTTTTTATTCCTTTTCCACCACGATTAGTGATTCGATAATCTTTTAGATGGGACCTTTTTCCAAATCCTTTTTCAGAAACTGCCAACAAATTTCCTTTATCTTCTCCATCCACACATATCATTCCAATCACTATATCATTCTTAACTGTAAAATTAATTCCTATTACTCCAGAAGAAGTTCTTCCAGTTGAGCGTACTTTATTTTCTGAAAAACGAATAATTCTTCCACTTTTTACAGCAATAAAAACATGACTATCTCCTTTAGTTAAAATAGCTTCTAATAAAGAATCTCCTTTACGAATTATAATGGCGTTAATTCCATCTTTTCGAGGACGAGAGTAATTTTCTAAAGATGTTTTTTTAATAATACCTTTTTGAGTAACCATCATAACGTAATAATCTTTAACGTACTCTTTATTGGTCAGATCTCCCGTTAATATGTAAGCATTAACTTTATCATCTTGTTGAAGATGAATAATATTTTGGATTGCTCTTCCTTTAGAAATTTTGGATCCTTCTGGAATTTCATATACTCTTAACCAAAAACATTTTCCTTTTTCTGTAAAAAAAAGCATATACTGATGATTCGTTGCTATAAGTAAATGTTTGAAAAAATCAGATTCTCTGGCTGTGGCTCCTCTATTTCCTACTCCTCCCCTTCCTTGACGTTTGTATTCTGATAAAGAAGTTCTCTTGATATAACCAGCATGGGAAATAGTTAAAACCACTTGTTCGTTTTCAATTAAATCTTCTATATGGACTTGACTCCCTGAATAATTGATCTGTGTTCGACGTGAATCTTGATATTTTTTTTTGATATCTAAAAGTTCTTCTTTGATAATTTTAGTTCTTATAGAATGTTGGACTAAAACATTTTGAAAAAACTCTATTTTTTTTACAAGTTCATCGTATTCTTTTTTCAATTTATCTAGTTCTAAAGAGGTTAGACTTTGTAAACGCATATCTAAAACGGATTTAGATTGATCTTCTGATATTTTAAATTTTTTAATCAGTGTGGAACAAGCTTCATGATGATTTTTAGATTTTTTAATCAGTTGGATCATAAGATCCAAATGATCTAATATTTTAAAAAAACCTATCAATATATGAACACGATTTTTACACTTTTCTAATTCGTATTTAGTACGACGAATAATAACATCATGTCTATGATCCACAAAATGTTGAATAAAATCCTTTATATTTAATTGAACAGGTTTTCCATTAACTAGAGCTATATTATTGACATTGAAATAAGTTTGTAGAGAAGTATATTGAAATAATTTGTTCAATAGAATGTGGGGGTTTGTATTCTGTTTAAGAATATAAACAATACGCAATCCATTTCTATCCGATTCATCACGAATTTGAAAAATTCCTTCCATTTTTCCTTCTTTCATTAATCCTACAGTTTTAGTGATCATATCAGCTTTATTCACCTGATAAGGAATTTCATCTACTACAATACATTGTCTTCCCTGAATTTCTTCTAAATGAACTTTTGCACGCAAAACAATACGACCTCTTCCGGTGTGAAAAGCATTTTTAACTCCATCATATCCATAAATGATTCCGCCTGTTGGAAAATCTGGAGCTTTAATGTATTTCATAATCTGTTCTACAGATAAATTATTGTTATTGTCTATATAAGCACAAATAGCATTTATAGTCTCTTTTAAATTATGAGGAGGAATATTAGTAGCCATTCCAACTGCAATTCCAGAAGATCCATTGATCAAAAGATTAGGAACCCGTGTAGGCAAAACTGTTGGCTCCTCTAAAGAATCATCAAAATTCAATTGCATATCTACTGTATTCTTTTTTATATCCAACAACATTTCTTCAGATATTTGTTTCATTCTGACTTCTGTATAACGCATAGCTGCAGGAGGATCTGCATCTAATGAACCAAAATTTCCCTGTCCATCTATTAATGGATAACGAAGAGTCCATTTTTGAGCCAGACGAACCATGGTATCGTAAACAGAAATATCTCCATGTGGATGATACTTTCCTAAAACTTCTCCAACAATACGAGCCGATTTTTTATAGGAACTGTTAGATAAAATTCCTAATTGATACATCCCATAAAGGACTCTTCTATGTACAGGTTTTAATCCATCTCTTGCATCAGGAAGAGCTCTGGACACAATAACAGACATAGAATAATCTATATAAGATGATTTCATTTCATCTTCTATATTGATGGGAACCAATTTTTCTTCTTTTTCTCCTTCACTCATTTTTTATAGAAATTATGAGATTATTTAATAATATAAAGAATATTAATGAATTAAGAAAAAAATGTTTATTTCAAAAAACATTCCTTGATTAAGGAATGTGTAACTTGACAATTATAGGAACATTTTCCTATTTCTTTTAATAAAGAAAATTGAATTTTGTTCTTCTCATTTTTTTTATCATATTCCATGATCATCAATATTTTTTCGATTTCTGAATCAGATAAACCATAAATTTTTTTTTGCATTGGATATAATTCAGAAAATGTTGATTTAATGTTTTCATAATCAGAAATAGGTAAACCATTAATTTTGTATGAAATCCAAGATTCACAAATCATTCCCATGATGACAGCTATCCCATGTAATATTTTTTCAGCATTCAGAAAATAACTTTCTAAAGCATGTCCAATGGTATGTCCGAAATTAAGTATTTTTCTTAATCCTTTTTCTTTGGGATCTTGGTCCACAATTTTCTGTTTGATCAATATAGATTGATAAATTAAATGATGCCATTGATTTACATCTATATCATTTAAATCTTTTATTTGATTCATCTTCATCCAAAAATCTTTATTCGCTATTAAACCATGTTTAAACATTTCAGCCATTCCAGAAATAATTTCTTTTTTAGGAAGAGTTTTCAAAAAATAAGTATCAATAATTAAAAATTCTGGAATATAAAAAGATCCTATTTCATTTTTAATTGAATCTAAATTAACACCTGTTTTGTTTCCCACAGCGGCATCAACCATTCCTAACAAAGTAGTAGGAATATTCACAAAACGAATTCCTCTTTTAAATATAGAAGCTACAAATCCACCTATATCTGTTATAACTCCTCCTCCTAAATTGAGGATTAAACTTTTTCTATTTGCTTTAAATTTTTCTAGATTTTTACATATTTGAATGCATGTATGAATATTTTTTTCTTCTTCTCCTGATTTTATTTGAATCAAATTAGATTCTTTTAAAAAATCTATATGAGATAAAAGAATAGGAAGACAATGTTGATGAGTTCTGTCATCCACTAAAATGAATGTATTTTTTATGGAATCTACTTGGTTCAGTAGATAATTTTTTAGCATTTCATAAGCTTTTTCATGAAAGTATATGAACTCCCCTCTATCACTATTTTTCATTCGCATGCATTTGGCTTTACTGAACAAAATTAACTAATTTTTTATTAATCAATAAAATGAAATATTTTGTACAACCAAAAAATCATAAAGAGAAACCCTACTATTAAAAAAAATATATTAGGAATCCATCCTAAAATATTAATAAATTTGAATAAATACTCCATAAAAACATATTTTTTGAGTATGAAAATAAATATTTTTTTAGGTTTTTTTCTTTCTAAAAAATGGAAATATTGAATTTTGTTTCTCATATTTGTAATATGTCTGATTTTTGGGATTTTTTTCAGCATTTATTCAATCCTAGATGGATATTTTTATATTTTGGAAATACAGCTTTGTTTATTCTTTTAGCAATAGTTTTTGCAGAAACAGGATTTTTTATCGGATTTTTCTTGCCCGGAGATTCTTTGTTGTTTACTGCTGGAATTTTTGGAGAAGATTTATGCAAAAATTTTTATGATGTCCCTTTCTTTGTCATCATTTTAATTGTAGCGGGAGTAGCTATTCTTGGAAACGTGCAAGGATATTGGTTAGGATATAAATCCGGTAATTTGTTATATAAAAAAAAGGATTCCTTTTTTTTTAAGAAGAAACATCTTATTCTGGCAAAATTATTTTATAATAAATACAAAACAACAGCATTGATTATGAGTCGTTTTCTTCCAATGTTTCGTTCTTTTGCTCCTATTGTAGCAGGAGCAATCCGTATCGATTTCAAAAAATTTATGATATATAATATTATCGGAGCGCTTGCTTGGACTTTTTCTATTATGTTGGCTGGACATTATCTAGATAAAAGTTTTCCTGAATTAAAAAATCATCTTGAATGGATTATTTTGTTAATCGTATTTACTACAACTTTACCGATTATTCTGAAACTTAAAATAAAGAAAAAGGCTCTTATCTAATTTTATGCTTATGAATTCTTTTAAAAAAGAAGAATTTTTGGATCAGAGCTCTACATTGATTTTTCATAATTCCAGATACAAATTTAGTTTTTGGATGTAATCTAATACCAGAATACAAAAATCCTCTTCTAGAATTAGCTCCACAAACTACTCTTCCTATTTGGGACCAAAATAAAGCTCCTGCACACATAATACATGGTTCTAGAGTGACATATAATGTGCATTTTTTTATGTATTTATTTTTCAAATAATTAGAAGCTAAGTTAATTACCAACATTTCTGCATGTGCGGTTATGTTACTAAAAGTTTCAGTTAAATTATGAGCTTTTGCTATAACCACATCTTCATATATTATTGCTGCTCCTATAGGAACTTCATTTTTATGAAAAGCAATAAAAGCTTCTTTTAAAGCTATTTTCATAAAATAAAGATCTTTAGACATTATTTATTTTTTTCTTTTTGATCTTCTTTTTCTTTTTGATCTTCTTTTTCTTTTTGATCTTCTTTTTCTTTTTGATCTTTAATATTTATGCGGGAATTTTTCACTCTTGCTATAAGTGTATGTGATGGGTGCAATATAACATATTGATCCTTATATAGATCTTCAACTGTTATTCTATCTCCTATATCTAAAGAACCAATATTTAATTTTATATATTCTGGAATATGAGATGGAAAAGCTTTAACTTTTAGCTTTCTAATTGGAGAATAATATTCTCCTCCTTTAGAAACTCCAATAGGTCTTCCAAAAGATTTTACAGGAATTTCTAAGACAATAGGCTTTGATTCATCAATTTGAAAAAAATCTGCATGCAATATTTTGTCACTAATAGGATCAAATTGTATTTCTTTTTGAACTGCATTTATATTTTGATTATCTATTTGAATAATTACTCCATATCTTTCCGTTGTATACACTATTTTTTTTAAACTTTCTAATGAAGTAAAAAATGGAATATTCATATTTTTTCCATACAAAATACATGGTATTTTTCCAGAAAGTCGAATAGAATGAACAGCTTTTTTTCCAACATTTCTTTTTTGACCGTATATATTTATATATTTCATATTACGAATTTATTACTGATGGATTCATCGTTATGTACTGATTGCATTACTTCAGCAAAAAGTGGGGCGCAAGATAAAACTTTTATTTTATCATTGAATTTGATTCTGTTTATAGGAATAGTATCTGTCACCACCAATTCTTCAAGTGCTGATTGATTTATTTTTTCATATGAATTTCCTGATAAAACTGGATGAGTAGCAATAGCACGTACACTTTTAGCACCTTGTTTTTTTATTAAGTTGGCAGCTTCTGTTAGAGTCCCAGCGGTATCTACCATATCATCTATAAGTATGATATTTTTTTCTTTAACATTTCCTATAAGATTCATAAATTCAATTTCATTTGCTTTTTTTCTTTCTTTATAACAAATGACTACATCTGTTCCCAAATAACCAGCATAACTTCTAGCTCTTTTAGCTCCTCCCATATCTGGAGAGGCAATAGTTAGTTGATTTATGTTTAATTTTTTAATATAATCAATGAATATTCTAGATGCATACAAATGATCTACAGGTATATCAAAAAAACCCTGAATTTGATCTGCATGTAAATCCATGGTCATAACTCGAGTCGCTCCTGAAGCAACCATTAAATTGGCTATAAGTTTTGCAGCAATAGGAGTTCTAGGTTGATCTTTATGATCTTGTCTAGCCCATCCAAAATAAGGGATAACAAGTGTAATGTTATGAGCGGAAGCTCTACGAGCGGCATCGCACATCAATAGCAATTCCATTAAATTGTCTACTGGAGGAAAAGTAGACCCTATCAAAAAAACTTGAGATCCACGAACAGATTGTTCAAAACAAGGAGTATATTCTCCATCACTAAATTCTAAAAATTGTACTTTGCCAAGAAAAGTCCCATAATAAGAAGCTATATTTTCTGATAATTTTAACCCACTTCTTGTAGAAAAGAAGAGAACCTTTTGATTCATAGTTATATTTTTTATGCAAAAATACTCTTAAAATTAAATTAAAAAAGAAATAATTTACTCATATTGGGGATTATGAAACAATACTTAAATCTATTAAAAAACGTATTAAAAAACGGAATAAAAAGAAAAGATCGTACTGGAATAGGCACAATAAGTCTATTTGGATATCAAATGAGATTCGATTTAGAAAAAGGATTTCCTCTTTTGACCACAAAAAAATTAGATTTACGATCTATTATTTATGAATTATTATGGTTTCTGAAAGGAGACACAAATATACAATATTTAAAAGATCATAAAGTTTCTATATGGGATGAATGGGCAGATAAAAATGGAGAATTAGGACCAATATATGGATTGCAATGGAGAAAATGGCCTACATATGATGGACATTTTATTGATCAAATTGCTTTTCTTATAGAAGAGATCAAATTGAACCCCAATTCACGACGTTTGGTTGTTTCTTCTTGGAATGTGGGCATGATTCAAAATATGGTGCTTCCTCCCTGCCATTTGTTATTTCAATTCTATGTATCTGAAAAAAATTTATCGTTGCTATTATATCAGAGAAGTGCAGATATTTTTCTAGGATTACCTTTCAATATAGCTTCTTATGCTTTGCTACTCACTATGTTAGCCAGTACTCTAAATTTAAAAGAAAAAGAACTAATTCACACCATAGGTGATGCTCATATCTATAATAACCATATCAAACAAGCAAAATTACAAATAGAAAGAACTCCAAGACCACTTCCAAAAATGATACTCAATCCCTCAGTAAAAAATATTTTTGAATTTCGTTTTAAAGATTTTCAATTAAAAGACTATAATCCTTTTCCTCATATTAAGGGAGATGTTGCTATTTAAAAAATTTTATTTTCTTTCCAATAACCAGTTTTTAAAAACATTAAAATCATTGGACAGAGATATTTTTTGTTTTTTTCTTTTTGCACTTAAAAATATTTCCAGTTCCTTAGGAACAATAATTTTTTTTCGTAAAAAAAGCGGCATGTCATCTATAAATTTAATTGGATGAGCAGTTTCTAAAAAAATCGCTATAGATGAAGTCTTTTTAACTTCTTGTAAATATTGTAGAAGTCCTAAATAACCAATAGCTCCATGTGGATCAAGCATATACTTGTGTTTTTTCCATACCATCTCTATAATATCTAGGGTCTCTTCGTCCGTAAATTGATAAGAATAAAGTTTTTTTCTTAATTGAGACATATTTTTTTCGTATAAATTCCATATCCTAGAAAAGTTGCTTGGGTCAGATATATCCATAGCATTTGATATGGTTTTTCTTACTGGAAGCGGATTATATTTTCCCGTTTTCAAAAATCTAGGAATGGTATCATTAACATTTGTGGATGCAATAAAAAATTTGATTGGTAATCCCATTTTTTCAGCCATCATTCCGGCACAGATATTTCCAAAATTTCCACTAGGAACTGAAAAAATTAATTCTATAGGATCCTCTATTATTTGTTGATAAGCTAAAAAATAATAGAACATTTGAGGGAGCCATCTCGCTACATTAATAGAATTAGCAGAAGTTAATATATATTTTTTTTGCACTTCTTTATCTAAAAAGGCTTTTTTAACCATTTTTTGACAATCATCAAAATTTCCATCAATTTCTAAAGCTAAAATATTGTTCCCCAAAGAAGTTATTTGTTCTTTTTGCAAAGAACTAATTCCATTATATGGATATAAAATGATGACTTCTATTCCAGGTTTTTTATGAAACCCTTTAGCTACTGCCCCTCCAGTATCTCCTGAAGTAGCTACTAAAACTGTTACATTTTTTTCTATTTTTTTTGAAAAAAAACTTAAACATCCTGCCATAAATTCAGCTCCAACATCTTTAAAAGCTAAAGTAGGTCCATGGAAAAGCTCTAATACATGAATATGATCATGAATTCTTTTCAATGGAAAAGGAAAATTTAAAGTATCATGAATAATGTTATAAATAGATTTTTCTGGAATTGATTTTCCGATATAAGGCTTGATTACAGTCATAGCAATTGTATAAATATCATACCTAGAAAGGTTATGAAAAAATTGAGGTTTTAGTTTAGGTATACATTCAGGTATGTACAATCCACCATCTGACGCTAACCCTCTTAAAACAGCATCTTCGAAAGAAACTAAATCTCTATGATTTTTTAAACTATGATATAACATAAAAATTATTTTTATTTATCCATTCTTATTTCAAAGAATTTTAGACCACTTGACTCCTTGTTGATTAATGGGAGAAGTATAAGTTTTATAATCAACTTTTAATGGAGAGTAAACACGGTTCATGACTTCAGTAACTTTTTTTGCAGTATGATTTCCTTTGCTTAACATGAAAACAGAGGGACCTGAACCAGAAATTCCTCCGCCTAAAGCTCCTATTTCTTTACATCTAATTTTTAATTCATAAAAAGCGGGAATGAGCATTGCTCGTATAGGTTCAACAATCACATCTTCTAGAGATCTGCTTATTAATCCATAATCTTCTTGATACAAACCTGCAACTAATGCACCAATGTTTCCCCATTGTCGAATTGCATCTGTCATTAATATTTTTTGTTTTAAAATTTCTCTTGCATCCGATGTTCTAATTTCAATTTGTGGATGTATAATGCTCACCCACAATTCATTTGGAGAATGCAATCTAGTAATATCCAACGGCTTATAACTTCTTACTAAAGTGACCCCACCCATGATAGCAGGAGCTACATTATCTGCATGAGCTGTTCCACTTGCTACACGTTCTCCTTCCATAGCAAAACGGATTAACTGTATGGTACTAAAAGGATTTCCTAATAGGATATTAGCTCCATAAACGACGCCTGCAGCACTAGCGGCACTAGATCCTATTCCACTTCCAGGATGAATATTTTTAATTAATTCTATTTCGAATCCTATTTTTTCTTCTTTTTCAAATTTTTGTTGATATTTTTTTAATAAAAACTGTAAAGCCACAAAAGCGACATTTTTTTTTGGATCGTTCGGTAACGATGTTCCATGTATTCTATTAATACGTATTCCTGGGTTATTGGATTTATATAAAAAAATTTCATCTTTTGGAAAATCCAAAGCTAATCCAATAACATCAAAACCACAAGCTAGATTAGCAACAGTAGCTGGTGAAAATATTTTAATCCCCTTCATGATTTTTATTTAGTAGCTTTAATAATATCAGAAAAAACTCCAGATGCAGTCACTTCTGCTCCAGCACCTGCTCCTTTTATGATAAGAGGTTGTTCAGCATAACGATATGTGTTATATAAAACCATATTATCTTTTCCTTCTAGTTGAAAAAATGGATGACTTTGTTTAATTGATTCTAAACCTACGGAAGGGACTCCATTTTCATAACGAGCAATAAAACGCAAACGTTTTTTATCTTTTTCTGCTTCATTTCTAATTTTAAAAAAATAATCTCTGTATTTATCTAATTCTTGATAAAAATTTTCTATAGAAGTGGACTTTGAACAGGTTTCAGGAAGAAAAGATTTCTGAAGAATATCACTCAGTTCTAATGAAGAACCACATTCCCTTGCCAAAATAAGTATTTTTCGCATTACATCTAATCCACTTAAATCAATACGAGGATCAGGTTCTGTATATCCTTTCAATTGAGCCTCTTTGACAACTTCTAAAAAGGATTTTTCTCCTGTAAAATGATTGAATATAAAATTCAAACTTCCTGATAAAACAGCTTCTATCTTATTGATTTTATCTCCACTATTGATAAGATCATTCAGTGTACTAATGACTGGAAGACTTGCTCCTACATTGGTCTCAAATAGAAATGGAGCTTTAAAATGTCTAGAAAGTGTTTTTAATCTTTTATAATGCTCATAATCAGAGGAACAAGCTATCTTATTACAGGTAATAACACCGATTCCATTTTTTAAGAATTTATCATAGGTCATGGCCATTTCTTCACTAGCTGTATTATCAACAAATAAACTATTTCTTAGATTAAATTTCCAAACTTCCTCCATAAAAGAATATATATTCATTTTGTGACCATCTTGATTCAGATGTTTTTCCCAATGACCTAAATTTATTCCATGATCATTAAAATACATTTTTTTGCTGTTGGCTAATCCGATTACTCGAACTTGAAGTTTTAATTCTTCCAATAGATAATTTTGTTGTTGATCAATCTGCTCAAGTAATTTACTTCCTACTTTTCCCACTCCACAAATGAAAAGATTAATTTGTTTTGGGGGACTTTCAAAAAAAGCCTCATGCAAAGTGTTTAATGCCTTTTTAAAATCTGTTTTTCTAATAACAGCTGATATGTTTTTTTCAGTAGAGCCTTGTGCTATAGCTCTAACATTAATACTGTTTCTTCCTAAAGAAGCGAACATTTTTCCACTAGTTCCATGAAGATTTTTCATATTATCTCCTACTACAGCAATAATGCAAAGATCTTTTTCTATTCTCAATGGATCAATATGTCTCTGATGGATTTCTTGAGCAAATTCACTATCTATTACAGCTTTTGCTTTGATGACATCCATTTCATGAATACCTGTGGTAATTGAATGTTCCGAAGAACTTTGAGTTATAAATATTACATTTATTTTTTCACGTGATAATGCTTCGAATAAACGTTTGGAATACCCTGGAATTCCGACCATTCCACTTCCTTCAAGAGTGAGTAAAGCCGTATTCTGAATCCCAGATATTCCAGTAACGGGTTGACTTATATTTGTGCTTTTACTAATATAAATCAACGTTCCTGGATCTAAAGGAGAAAAAGTATTTTTAATTTGTATAGGAATATGTTTTTTCATGGCAGGTTGTATCGTTGGTGGATAAATTACTTTTGCTCCAAAATGAGACAATTCCATTGCTTCTTCATAAGAAATTTCCTTAATAGGAAAAGCTTGATTCACAATTTTTGGATTAGCAGTCATCATTCCACTTACATCAGTCCATATTTCAAGCAAACTAGCCGATATTGCTGCAGCTAAGATAGCAGCAGTATAATCAGACCCTCCTCTTCCAAGAGTCGTTGTTTCATTTTCTAAAGTAGAACCTATAAAACCTGGTAATACAATATATTCTGATATTCTTTCTCTAAAGAATTGAATGATATGGTGATTACTTGTGATAAAGTCCACTTGTGCACATCCAAATTGAGAATCAGTAATAATTAAATCCCTACTATCTTTACAAATTGCATCTAATCCAGATTGTTTTAATTTTTCCGCAATAAGAAAAGAAGAACTGAGTTCTCCGAAACTCATGATTTTATCTAAAGAACGTTTTGAAAGTTCTTCCACCTGAAAAACTCCATCACATAAACTTTCTAGATCATTTATATTTTTTTTAATCCAACTAATTAAATGGCTTTGATAAGTAATTGGAAACAGTTCTCTGATAATATTTAGATGACGAATTTCTATTTTTTCTAGTATATTTTTATAAACATTTTTTCTTTCAGAAGCTAATTGACCACATTGTATTAATTGGTCGGTGATATTTCCTAATGCAGATACAACAATGGCATATCTTCCTTTTGGTTTTTTTTCTAATAAAGAACAAATACGTTTGATGGCATCAGAATGAGCTACGGAACTTCCCCCAAATTTTAAAACTTGCATTTCTTAATTATTTTTTAAAACAATTTTCCCATTATTCAAAGATGATAACAAAAATAATGATAATTTACGGAGACGTGCTTCTTTTTATTTTTTGTACAAGAGAATGAATGAGTTGATTGGGATCCATGTGAATTATGATGAATGAAAAATCATTCAATCAAAAATTGAAAATATTGAATGCAATATAATTTCATTCATTTTTCTTAATTCTTAAAATTTCATGATCAGGAAAAGATTATTATAATATTTCATAACTTTAAACTTATAGAACTGTTGTTGCAACGATATTATGGATATTATGTTTATGAATCAAATAAAGAAAGTATGCATTTAACTTCTTATGAAAAGGAAAAAATTCTTCTGCACATGGCTGGAGAATTGGCAAAAAAACGTTTAAAAAGAGGATTAAAATTAAATTATCCTGAATCTTTAGCTTTAATTGCTCATTATGTCATGGAAGGAGCACGTGATGGAAAAACGGTAAAAGAACTTATGTATGAAGCTGGAAATATTCTGAATGATGAACAAGTTATGGATGGAGTATATGAATTACTCAATAATGTTCAAATAGAGGCTACTTTTCCTGATGGAACAAAATTAGTCACTATACACAATCCTATTAAAAAAAATAGAAAAGAAAACTCTAATATCATTCCAGGACAATATGATCTTCTTAAAGAAGATATTGTTTTATTACCTGGAAGAACTCGTATAAAGAGAGTTGTATCTAATACTGGAACTCGTCCTATTCAAGTAGGATCTCATTTTCATTTTTATGAAACAAATACTGCTCTTCTTTTTGATAGAGAAGGGTCTAAAGGATATAGACTGGATATTCCTTCTGGAAGATCTGTTCGTTTTGAACCAGGAGAAACAAAAGAAGTCATATTAGTAGAAATAGGAGGAAGAAAAAAAATTTATGGATTTTCAGGAAAAGAAAATACAACAATATGAAAAAAATTGACAGAGGATCTTATGCCAGTATGTATGGTCCTACAAAAGGAGATCGAATTCGTTTGGGAGATACATCTTTATGGATTGAAATAGAAAGAGATTATACTATTTATGGAGATGAATGTGTTTTTGGAGGAGGTAAAGTCATTAGAGATGGAATGGGACAACATCCATTTGCTACAAAAAATGAAGGAATTTTAGATTTAGTGTTAACCAACGCTATCATTGTTGATCATTGGGGGATTATGAAAGCGGATATTGGGATTAAAGATGGAGTTATAATAGGGATAGGAAAAGCAGGAAATCCATACTTTATGGATGGAGTAACTCCAAATATGTATATTGGAGCAGGGACAGAAGTTATCTCTTCTGAAAATCTAATTGTAACAGCTGGAAGTGTAGATAGTCATGTTCATTATATATGCCCACAATTATTTGAAGTGGCATTAGAAAATGGAACCACTACTATTATCGGAGGAGGATCAGGTCCTGCTACTGGAACAATAGCCACAAATTGTACTTCTGGTGTATGGAATATTCAAAGAATGTTAAAAAGTACAGATCATATTCCTATCAATTTTATTTTTCTTGCCAGTGGAAATAGTTCTCATCCTGAAGCTTTAATTGAACAAGTAGAAGCAGGTGCTGGAGGACTAAAAATACATGAAGATTGGGGGAGTACCCCTTATGTTATAGATCAATGTTTAAATGTTTCTGAGCAATTGGATGTACAAGTCAATATTCATACTGATTCACTAAATGAATCGGGTTATGTCGAGGATACTTTAAAAACTTTTAAAGGTCGAACCATTCATACTTATCATACAGAAGGAGCTGGAGGTGGACATGCTCCTGATTTATTGAAAGTCATATCTTTTTCTAATATTTTACCTTCATCTACAAGCCCTACCATGCCTTATACTTGCAATACCATAGATGAACATTTGGATATGTTAATGATTTGCCATCATTTAGATTCTAATTTACCGGAAGATATTGCTTTTGCTAAATCGAGAATTAGGTCTGAAACTATTAGTGCAGAAGGGGTATTACATGATATGGGAGCTATTAGTATGACTAGTTCTGATTCACAAGCTATGGGAAGAATCGGAGAAATAGTGAAAAGAACTTGGCAAACAGCTGATCAAATGAAAAAACAAAGAGGATCTCTTAATGAGGACAATCAAAAAAATGATAATTTCAGAGTGAAAAGATATATTTCTAAATATACCATCAATCCTGCTATTACTCATGGAATATCAGAATATGTAGGATCTGTAAATGTTGGGAAAATGGCAGATTTAGTATTATGGAAACCCTCTTTTTTTGGAGTCAAACCGGAATTAGTCATAAAAAGTGGAATGATTGTATACGCCAGTATGGGAGATCCTAATGCTACCATTCCTACGCCTCAACCATTCATGTATCGTAAAATGTTTGGTTATTTTGACCCCAAGCTGAGCAGTCTTTTTGTTTCAAAAACTGCTATCAATCATGGTTTTTTTGAAAAAAATGAAATCAAAAAACAAATAAAAATAATCAAAGGATGTCGTTCTTTATCCAAAAAAGATATGGTATTAAATGGAGAAACTCCAAATTTAGAAGTGGATCCAAAAACCTATAATGTTTACATAAATGGAGAAAAGATTAAATCTAATCCTTCTGATATTTTGCCACTTGCTCAAAGATATTTTTTATTCTAAAATATTTTTGATAAAGTACCCAGGGCGGGATTCGAACCCGCATGATGTAAAATCACTGGATTTTGAGTCCAGCGCGTCTACCGATTTCGCCACCTGGGTTTTATTACAATTTTTTTATTCTTATATTTAATCTGTTCAAAAAAATCATTTCTTTATCATTATTCGTATAATTGTGTAAATATATGACTTTTCTGATCCTAGATTGATAAATCAATTTACAACATTCTTGACATGGAAAATGTGTAATATATATAGAAG
Source organism: Blattabacterium cuenoti (assembly GCF_014251555.1). Classification (NCBI taxonomy): domain Bacteria; kingdom Pseudomonadati; phylum Bacteroidota; class Flavobacteriia; order Flavobacteriales; family Blattabacteriaceae; genus Blattabacterium; species Blattabacterium cuenoti. Next base: position 143,641 of record NZ_CP059190.1, on the reverse strand, counting down.
CTCCTTCACAAGATAAGGATGAATAAGAAAGTTTTAATATTGCATTTGCTTCTGCATGTATAACATACCATTTAGTTTTTCCATTTTTTTCTTCACACATATTCTCAAAGCCGCTTGGAGTTCTATTATATCCATAAGATATGATTTGATTATTTTTAACTATAATAGCTCCTACTTTTTTTTTTTACAAAAAGACAATTTTGATCGTTCTATAGCCAGTTTCATATACGCTATATCATCGTATTTATTATAAAATTTCATAAAC
>NZ_CP059190.1:108918-143341 GCF_014251555.1 Blattabacterium cuenoti | reverse complement strand
AGGAATAAAAGAATTTGAAATGGCTATAAAAGGCAATTTTTTTCCAAAAAAAATATTTGTATGCGAAAAAATATTCCACGAATATGGGATGATTCAATCATACCATTCTATTACTTTTTTGATCAGTATGAAAATCTTTAAAAAATTAGCATATAGAAAGAATTCAGGTGGAATTATTGCTTTATTTAGAGAAGAATCTATAGATAATAAAAAACTAAAAAACGAAAAAATAACTGATAATTCTTTAATCCTTATATTAGATGGAATCGAAAAACCTGGTAATATAGGAGCCATATTAAGAACAGCTGATGCTGCAGGTATTCATATTATTATATTATGTAATATGAAAACTTATATTTATAATTCTAATGTTATTAGATGCAGTTTAGGAAGTGTTTTTACAAGGATAATTTTTATAGAAAAAATAGAATCTACCATTTCTTGGTTACAAGAAAATAAAGTAAAAATTATAGTAACAGGATTTTATAATCAGAAAAAAGCTAAAAATTTATATAAAACAAAACTGACTTATTCAAATTTAGCCATTGTTTTCGGTTCTGAAAATAAAGGAATATCTAATATTTGGTTAGAAAAAGCAAATGAAATTATAACTATTCCTATGTTTGGAAATGTGGATTCATTAAATGTTAGTCATGCTATGTCTATAATAATATATGAGATGATTAGGCAAAGAAATTACGCTGTTCATTTATTATAAAAACGGATTCTGCTTTTCATACACATAATCTATTTTTAGAATTTTTCTTTTAGAAGCTTCGACTGACAATTTATCACAATAATCATTAATATAATGATTATTGTGAGATTTTATCCACTGAAAAACAATAAATTGTTCATAAAATAGATCTAAAAATTTTTTCCATAGATCTACATTTTTTTTATTAAAAAAATTATTCTTTTTCCATTTATAAATCCAATTGTTTTGAATCGGATTCACTACATATTTAGAATCGGTAAAAACGACAATATTTTGTTTTTTTTTTTTTATTTCTTCTAATCCTACAATAACTGCTAATAATTCCATTCTATTATTCGTTGTATAACGGAATCCTTCGGAAATTATTTTTCTATTATAAGAATTTCCAATTGTTTCTATAAAAACTCCATATCCTCCTGGTCCAGGATTTCCTTTTGAAGAACCGTCAGTATAAATATGAATTTTTTTATTCACGAACAATTCACATTAAAATTTTTACGCTTTTTCACGATCAAATTTTTCTAATTGATATTTTATTAAATTGAAACATTTTTTTTTCAAATCATTTTTATTTTTTAAGGATAAATTTTTTGTTGATATAGAATGATGTTGTTTGATTCTTATTTTTCCTGGTCCTCCTTTCATAACAGAAAAACTAGGAAATTTTGTTTTTATATCAGCTATGGTAAAGGGAATAATGGGAATCTTATTGATTATAGCTATAAAAAAAGCACCACTCTTGAAATGATCCAAAAAAACAGACGGCTTAGGAACCCCGCCTTCTGGGAAAAGGCAAACACTTTTTCCAGAATCTACTTTATCCTGCATTTTTTTAAATACTTGTATACAACTAGACATATTTTTTCTATCTATAAGAATATTGCTTTGTTTGTAAACAAAACCAAAAAATGGAAGTTTAGCTAATTCGGCTTTTCCTACAAAAACTAGAGGATGATTTCTCATTAAAGAATAAATTAACATAATATCCATGATAGAGGTGTGATTACTGATAATCACGTATTGTTTATTTTTGTCTAATTTTTCTTCATCTTTTTCTAATACATACCAAAAACCCATGAGAAATAGATTGCTTCTAGCCCACATTTGATGAAACCAATATGCAATGGGATAATATTTATCTTTAAAAAGAAATGGAATAGAAGCTCCTGCCCATAATGGAATTAAAAATATGTTGATAATAAAAAACCAAACACGCCATAATAATATAAATGATATTTGCAGAATTCTCATTAAACAATAAAATTTAATAAAAATATAAAAAATTTTTAATAACTTTATGAAGTTTATTGAGATATTCTAAATCTCTAGACAAATGAAAACTGATCTTTCTACTTTGTAGAAAGTATTGTATTTCCTTATACATGTATACATTAGGGGAGTTTATTATAGAAAATAGAGATCGTTTCTCATATTCAACTGAGGCCTTGTTGCGATTGTTTAGTTCTATTAAATTAGCTTCTAAGGCTATTCATAAAGAAGTCAATAAAGCAGGTTTAACTGAAGAAATCATAGGGAGTTCTGGAGTAACTAATATTCAAGGAGAAAATCAACAAAAATTGGATGATTTTGCTCACAGAGCTTTTATTGAATCTTTTAAAAGCAGAAATGTAGTTTGTGGAATAGCTTCCGAAGAAAGTAAAGATTTTATAGTGATAAATAGTAAAAAAGAAAATCTTTTACAAAATCAATATATTGTTTTAATAGATCCACTTGACGGATCTTCCAATATAGACGTAAATGTATCTATCGGAACTATATTTTCCGTATATATGAGAAAATCTTCTATTCAAATGAATGTAACAATAGAAGATTTTTTGCAAAAAGGAAATCAACAAATCCTTGCAGGATATATTATTTATGGATCCTCTACTATCCTAGTATATAGTACTGGAAATGGAGTGCATGGATTCACTTTAGATCCTTCAGTTGGAACTTTTTATTTATCTCATCTTAATCTTATTTTTCCTAAAAAAGAAAGAATTTATTCTATTAATGAAGGAAATTATGCAAAATTTTCTAATGGTATTAGGAGATTTATAAAATATTGCCAAGAAAAAAAAGAAAATCGTCCTTATACGGCAAGATATATTGGATCTTTGGTAGGAGATTTTCACAGAAACATGATCCAAGGAGGAATATATATCTATCCTAAAACAGCTTCTTCTCCAGAAGGTAAATTAAGATTGCTTTATGAATGCAACCCAATCGCTTTTCTAGCAGAACAAGCTGGAGGAAAGGCTTCTGATGGAAGAAAACGTATTCTAGATATAGAACCTACAAAATTACATCAAAGAACTCCATTTGTATGTGGCCCCATAGGAATGGTATCTAAATTAGAAGAATTTATGAATGAATAATTACATGAAAACAAAAGGTAAAAAAATTTTTGATAAAGTCATAAAAAATGGAAAATATTTGTTGGTAGATCCTGTTTCTTCTATTTTTCTATTAGAAAAAATAAATTATGAAAAAAATTCATTAATCAATTTAATTGGAACTTTAGTAAAAAAAAAACTTTAAAAAATCGGTTCATAGAAATAGAATAAAACGTTTATTGAGAGCTTGTTTTTCATTGAATAAATTTATTTTGGAAAAACATATAAGAAGCAAAATTTTTTATATAATTTTCATTTACAAAAGTTTATATTATCCTGAATTTGAGGATATAAATCAATCTATTAAAAAAATCTTTAATAAAATAAAAAGAGATTATGGTTGAAATAATTGACCTGCATTTGCTCCAAAAATTTTAACGGCAAAAGCTAATAAAACAATTCCAAATATTTTTTTTAGGATGTCTAACCCATTGTTTCCTATTTTTTCAGCTATAAAATCACATCTGTCTATCACGAAATAGACAACAATCATATTAAGAATCAGAGATAAAAGGATAATATTTACATCATAAGTTGTTCTTAATGAAATCAAGGTAGTTAAAGATCCTGGTCCAGCTATAAGAGGAAAAGCTATTGGAACAATAGAAGTTTGAGCGTTTTCTGTTACCTTATGAAGGTCCACCCCTAATATCATTTCTAAACCGATTAGAAACAATACTATAGATCCTGCTACAGAGAAAGAGTGAACATCCACTCCAATAATTTTGAGCATAGGTTGTCCTAAAAAGAGGAAAGATAAGAATATAACAAGAGAAGTGATTATAACTTTTTTAGTATCTATAATATTTCCTTTTGATTTGAATCCCATAATAATGGGAGCATTTCCTAATATGTCGATAATGCTAAAAAGGATCATAAAACAACTGATTAATGAATTTATCCATTCCATATTCAAAATTTATTCTAAAGAATTTTTACTTTGTTACGAATTATAGTTTTTTGATAAAAATAAATGACACATTTGCAACGAGTTTTCTTATTTATTTAATAGAAAAAATTGCATAATACATACCAAATTAAATAAAAATATAATCAGTATCATTAATTTTTTTTAAAAAAACTCACACAATGTGGATTTAATTGAACTGTTCAATTTCATTCAAAGCCCATTTTCATACGCTTTCCATCCTGCGTTACTATATTCTTCTGCTGCTATTTTTGGATTGTTAGATTGGTAAATAGCTCTTCCTACAATGATAAAATCACTTCCATTCTTTTCAAAAGCTTGAGTGGGATGAATATAGGAGGATAAGTTTTTTTCATGAGAAAAATGAACACCAGGTGTAAATAGTAATAATCTATCGTCTACTTTTCTTTGTGCCACAGTTCCAATGACTTTCGGATTTTTCAAAGAAATATTCAATGCTCTTCTTATATAATTGTCATCGGACAATCTTCCACAAGAAGACATTTCAGATATCGTAATTAAACCCATACTAGAAGGTATATTCAAGTTTTGTATACTCCCACTGCCCGCAAGTACGTGCGCAGTGATAATATCCGCCCAAGATGAGATTTTATATATTCCATAATGTAGTTGAAGATAATTAGTAGGACCTATATCACACAATTTTCTATCTTCAAGTAATAAGAATTTTTTTTCTATAGAAATATTTTTAAGAGAATTTATAAATGAAAATGAAAAATCATTAATAATGTCTACATGAAGTTTTAATCCACAAATTCTATCTCCAATTAAATCAACTAATTTCAATATATTTTTAGAATGAACTAAATCCGCAGAAACAATCAGATTGGTTTTTTTTTTCAATGTAATATCAATAAGTTTTTTTCCTATAGGATGAGAAATTTTCTCTTTTTTTTCTTCATAAGAAATACGTTGAAGATTTTTTATATTTTTTTTGCTAAAAAAAAATTGAATCATATGTATTTTTTTTTTTTTTAAAAAATGTTTCTTTTCTAACATTTTTAAAACTTCTCCTATACGAAATAAAGTTCGTATATTATATCCTCTTTTTTTTATATTTTCCGTACCTCCTTGTTCTCTATCAAGAATGGACATAATATCTTTTATAATTAATCCTTCTTTTTCAAGATCTATTACAGTTTTTAATAAACTATCTCCACTTGTGATGACATCTTCTATGATAAGACAATTTTGTCCTTTTTTGTAAATTCCTTCAATCACTCGCTTGGTTCCATAACCTTTATTTTCTTTTCTTTTAATAATTAACGGAATATTCGACCTCAAAGACAAAGTTGTAGCTATAGGCAAAGCTGCATAAGGAACTCCACAAATTAGTTCAAAATTAGTAGATGAAACTTCATGAAGAAGCAAATCCGATAATTTGATTAATAAATCTGGTCTAGAAGCTATTGGACGAAAATCTATATATATGGGAGAATTCATTCCACTTTTCAAAGTGAAATTTCCAAATTTAATGATTCCTAAATTGTAAATTTTTAAAAAGAACTGTTCTTTTTCTTTCATAAAAAAAACTGTTTTGGTAAAGTTAAAAATTTTATACTTGGATATTATTATAATTGATATGAAAAAAATAGATATTTCTTCTCATATAAATGAGATTAAACTTTCATCATGTATTATGAATGCTTCAGGAGTTCTTTGTACTACAGATCAAGAATTATCTGATCTTTTAGATAGTTCTTCTGGTGCTGTTGTAACAAAAAGTTGTACGATACAACCAAGAAAAGGAAATGTAAAACCCAGATATTTTGAATGGAATATGGGAAGCATTAATTCCATGGGATTACCTAATCTTGGAATAGATTTTTATCTTAATTTTTTAGAAGAAAAAAAAACAAAAAAACCTGTTTTTCTTTCTATATCCGGATTATCTATAGAAGAAAATTTTTTTCTCATTAAAAAAGCTAATTCTTCTTCAAAAATTACGGCTATAGAGTTGAATCTATCTTGTCCAAATCTCCAAGAAGAAGTATTAGTAGGAGATGATTTACACAAAATTTCTGATTTTTTAGAAAATGTATTTAAATTCAATGAAAAACCTTTAGGAATTAAACTCCCTCCTTATTTCAAGGATGGATCGATCAAAAATATGTCTTTAATTTTGAATCAATTTCCTATTATTTTTGTCACTTGTATTAATAGCTTACCCAACGGAATTTTTGTTGATACAAATAATGAAACAGCTGTCATACGACCAAAAAATGGATTTGGCGGGATCGGTGGATCAATTATCAAACCATTTGCTCTAGCTAATATTCGTAAATTTTACACTTATCTTCGAAAAGATATTTCCATCATAGGATGTGGAGGAATTTATTCTGGAAAAGATATTTTCGAACACATACTATGTGGAGCTTCAGTTGTTCAAATCGGAACACAATTGATGAAAGAAGGAGTTACAGTATTTGATAGATTGAAAAAAGAGTTCACCCTTTTTTTACGGAAAAAAAATTACTCATCGATAAACAGTTTTAAAGGAAAACTGAAAAATTTTCAATAAGATTTAGAAAAAACAACTCTTTGAAAAGAGGGATTTCCGGAATAAATACATTTTCCTTTCTCTTTTTCAGTAGATAAGGGAATACAACGTATAGTCGCTTCTGTTTCTTCTTGAATTTTATTTCCTGTATTTTTTGTTCCATCCCAATGAGCAAAAATGAAACCTCCATTATCATTGATTTTTTGTTTAAAATCTTCGTAATTATCTGATTTTATGATTAATTTATTTGTTCTATCTAAGGCTTTTTGGTAAATATTTTTTTGTATCTCATTAAGTAATTTAGGAATCAATTTATTTAAATTGATCCAGGATATATATATTTTTTCATGTGTATCTCTCCTGAAAATTTCCACTTTTTCATTTTTAATTTCGTTTGGTCCTATACTGATTCGGATAGGCACACCTTTCATTTCATATTCATGAAATTTCCATCCAGGAGTAAATGTTATTCTATTGTCATATTTCACTCGTATTCTTTCTTGTTCTAAAAGATTTATAATTTTTTTAACCATATCATTTATAATCCCAAATTTTTCTTTCTCTTTATATATAGGAATAATAACAATTTGTATAGGAGCTATTTTTGGAGGGATAATTAAACCTTTATCATCCGAATGGGACATAATCAATCCACCTATTAATCTGGTAGATACACCCCAAGAAGTAGACCATACATATTCTTTTTTTCCATTAGAATTAGTGAATTGAACATCAAAAGCTTTTGAAAAATTTTGTCCTAGAAAATGTGAAGTCCCAATTTGTAAAGCTTTTCCATCTTGCATGAGGGCTTCTATACAATATGTTTTCTCTGATCCATAAAATTTATCCATGTATGGTTTGATTCCTTGTAATACAGGAATGGCCATAAAATTTTCAGAAAAATCTGTATAAATGTTTAATATTTTTTTAGCTTCTTTTATAGCTTCTTTTTCCGTAGAATGAGCAGTATGTCCTTCTTGCCACAGAAATTCGGTGGTTCTAAGAAATAAACGGGTACGCATTTCCCACCTCAATGCATTTCCCCATTGATTTAATAAAATAGGGAGATCTCTATAAGATTGAATCCAACGTTTATAGGTTTTCCATATGATACTTTCAGAGGTAGGTCTAATTACTAATTCTTCTTGTAATCTAGATTCAGGGTCAATGATCAATTCATTTTTATTTTTTTTTAATCTAGAATGTGTAACTACAGCACATCCTTCAGAAAATATCTCAGAGTGTTCTTTTTCTTTTGAAAAAGCGGATTTAGGAATTAGTAAAGGAAAATAAACATTTTGATGTCCTGTATTTTTGAGCATTTTATCTAGTTTTTGTTTCATGATTTCCCATAAAGAGTATCCATATGGTTTTATAACCATAAAACCACGTACACCGGAAAATTCTGCCAAACCAGACTTTACGACTATTTCATTATACCATTTAGAATAATTCTTACTTCGTTTAGTTAATTGGTTCATAAGCATTAAAGATCAAAAAAACAGAAATACCTGTTTGAAAATAAAGATATAAAAATTATTTTTATTAACACATTTAATTTTATTTCTAAATTAGTGATTTATTAAACAAACTAATCTAATATGCTTTATGGCACATCCTAAAAGAAGACAATCTAAATCCAGAAGAGATAAAAGAAGAAATCACTTGAAAATCAAAGAGCCTTTATTAGTGAAATGTGCTTTAACAAATCAAAAACATTTATATCACCACGCTTATTGGTATGAAAAAAAACTCTATTATAGAGGAAAAATAGTATACAGTAAAGAAGAATAAAGATCCTTATAAATAAATTATGGATTTCAAAAAAATTAAGTCACTTATTCAATTTGTTTCAGAATCAAATATTAGTGAAATAAGGATTAAAATAGGAACCACTAAAATTCATATAAAAAATAGGATATTTATAAGAAAAAATGAAAAACATTTATGGGATTCTACTTATCCTAAAATGTCTTCTTCTATTTCTGATTTCTCTGATAGATTTTCCAAAATAGAAAAAGAAAACAGTAATCAATATTTAACAATAAAATCTCCTATGATAGGAACATTTTATAGAAAACCTCATCCAGATCAAGAACCTTTCGTTAAAATAGGAGATAAAATAAAAATAGGAACAAAAGTTTGTGTGATAGAAGCCATGAAATTATTTAATGATATTGAATCTGAAGTCAATGGAAAACTTGTTAAAATTCTTGTAGAAGACTCTACTCCAGTTGATTATGATCAACCTTTATTTCTTTTAGATCCAAATTATTAATCTTTATTATTAATCTTTTTATGTTTAAGAAAATATTAATAGCTAATCGTGGTGAAATTGCTTTAAGAATTATACGAACAGCCAAAGAAATGGGAATAAAAACTGTAGCTGTTTATTCGACTGCAGACAAGCATAGTCTTCATGTTTATTTTGCGGATGAAGCTGTATGTATAGGACCTGCTCCTCCATATCAATCCTACCTTAATGTTCCAAATTTAATTTCTGCAGCAGAAATTACAAATGCAGACGCTATTCATCCTGGATATGGTTTTTTGTCTGAGAACGCATATTTTTCATCCATGTGTCATAAACATGGAATTAAATTTATAGGAGCTAAACCAAATCATATGATTCAAATGGGGAATAAAATTTCAGCTAAAAAAACTATGAAAAAAGCTGGAATTTCTTGTTTACCTGGATCTGATTGTTTTTCGGAATCTTCTTATAAAGAGATAGAATATATTGCAGACAAAATAGGATATCCTATTATTATTAAAGCTGTTTCTGGAGGGGGAGGAAAAGGGATACGATCTGTTTTTGATAAGAATCATTTAAGAAATTCTTGGGAAGAAGCTAAAAAAGAAGCTTGGTCATGTTTTGGAAAAAAAGATATGTATATAGAAAAATTAATTTTAGATCCAAGACATATAGAAATCCAAATTATAGGAGATCGATATGGAAAAGCATGTCATTTATCCGAAAGAGATTGTTCTATTCAAAGAAGAAATCAAAAATTAGTAGAAGAAGCTCCTTCTCCATTTTTAACTCCTTCTCTTAGAAAAAAAATGGGAGAAGAAGCAGTTAAAGCTGCTGAATTTATTCATTATGAAGGAGTAGGAACTATAGAATTTTTGGTAGATCAAAAAAAAAATTTTTATTTCATGGAAATGAATCCAAGAATACAAGTAGAGCATCCTATAACCGAAGAGATTACAGGATTAGATTTAATTCAAGAGCAAATATTTTTAGCTGATGGTAAAAAACTTTCCAGAAAGAAAAATTATTATCCAAAAATGTATTCAATAGAATGCAGAATTAATGCAGAAGAACCATATCATAATTTTAGACCAGTTCCCGGAAAAATTACTCAGATGCATTTACCAGGAGGAAAAGGAGTCCGTGTAGATACACATATTTATGCAGGATATTTTGTTACACATCATTATGATTCTATGATTGCTAAAATTATCACTACAGCAAAAAATAGAAAAGAAACCATTGAAAAAATGCGTCGTTCTTTAGAAGAATTTGTGATAGAAGGAATCCAAACTACTATTCCTTTTCATAGAAAACTTATGGAAAACGATGATTTTTTGAAAGGAAATTATAATACAAATTTTTTAGATAAAATAGATTTTAATCTACTCTTAAATGATTAATCTTTTAAAACGTTCAGATAATATTATTTTTTTTCTTCAAAACGTTTTAAAAGATTAATCATTTCTTGAATGTTTCCATTCATGAATCCTACTAGATCATAAATAGATTTATGGATTCTATGATCAGTGACTCTGCTTTTTGGATAATTATAGGTTCGTATTTTGACAGAACGATCTCCTGTAGAGACTAAAGATTTTCTTTTTATGGATATTTCCTTTGATCTTTTTTCCTTTTCAATTTGATAAATTCTTGACCGTAAAACATTTATGGCTTTTTCAAAATTTTTGTGTTGAGAACGCTCTTCTTGGCATTCTACTGTAATTTTACTTGGTATATGGGTTAATCGAACAGCAGATTCTGTTTTGTTGACGTGTTGTCCTCCAGATCCACTAGATCTAAAAGTATCTTTTTTTATATCAGATAAATTAATGTTTACCTCTATCTCTTTGACTTGAGGAAGAACGGCTACTGTTATAGCAGATGTATGCACTCTCCCTTGGGATTCTGTTTCCGGAATCCTTTGCACTCTATGTACTCCAGATTCGAATTTTAAATTTCCATAAACTCCCTCTTTTCCATTTACATCCAAAATGATTTCTTTGTATCCTTTTATTCCTCCTTTTTGAGCATGTATAATTTTATATTTCCAACCTGATTTTTTAAAATACATTGTATACATTCTTAATATATCTTCTACAAAAAGACATGCTTCATCTCCTCCTGTTCCAGAACGAAGTTCTACAATAGCATTTCTATGATCTTCTGTTGTTTCTTCTGAGAAAATAAGATCATAAGATTCCTTTTCAATAGAAGACAAATTTTCTAAAATTTTGTATTTTTCTATGGAAGCTAATTCTTTTAAATCCGCATCTGAATCGTTTTTCAATATAAAATTTGCTTCTTGAAGCAAAGCTAGTTTTTTGTTGTATTCTTCATAAAGAAGAACTATTTTTTCCAGTTTTATATATTTTTTTAATAGTATTTTATATTTTTTTTGATCAGATATAATATTAGGTTGAATGATTGATTTTGAAATTTCATGAAATTCCTTTTTAAATCCTTCTAATTTTTGAATTAATGAAGATTTTTTCATTTTTTTTCAGTTTTTCTAATAAGAAGTTTAAAATTCATTGAATAGTATTCATCTTATTCTACTCATAGAATCAATTAATTCTATATCTTTTTTTATTGCTTTATTAGCCATATACAAAATCCATATGCTACAAAAACATAATAATACAAAAAAAAGGGACATTTCTCTTTTAAGAAGAATGTTAGATTGATAGAAAAAAAGAATCAAATAAACACTATTTGCAAGCATATTTATTTTATTCATAAATATTTGCAATTTCTTTTTTTTGAAAAAAAGAAGACTTGAAACAGATAGAATGAAACATATAATTAGAAAAACAAAAATCATTTTTTTTTCTTTAAAAAAAATGGAACAAAAATAATATAGAAAAACGGAATAAATCAAAATGGAAATAAATAGATATAATGTTTGTATCCTATATAACATATGAATTAAATTGTTTATTATTATTTGTTATTTAAGTTCAAATTAATTTTTTGTATAATTGTATTTATCGTTTCTAAAATAATTATACTAAAAAAGTATATTATTTGCCAAGCATATTATATAAAATCTAACCCAATCACTTTATGTTTGATATTACTGAATTAAAAAGTAAAAAACTTTTTGAATTACAGGAGATCGCTCGTTCTTCAGGATTAAAAAAATGTACACAATTACGAAAAAACGAACTCCTAGAGAAAATCATTTCCATTTTTAATAACAAAAATACTTCCACTTATTCTTCATCAAAAAAAGAAAATCCTTTAAAAAAAGGATTTAAAGTGCGAAAAAACTCCGAATCCAAAAATTCATTCTCGGAAAAAAAAAATAATGGGAAAAAAAAATTAGTTTCTCAAGAAAATTTAAAAAATTCCAATCCTAAACTATCAGAAGATATAAAACATCAAAAAAAATATCAAAATTATTGGAAAAAAAATGATAAATCTGAATCTCAACTATCATCTCATAGTCACGGTCTAGAAGGAATCTCACAAAAAATTTCTCCTAATAAATATAGAACTCCTGAATATGAATTCGAAGGTATTATAATCAGTGAAGGAGTATTGGAAATCATGCCAGAAAATTACGGTTTTTTAAGATCTTCCGATTTTAACTATTTATCATCACCTGATGATATTTATGTTTCTCAATCTCAAATTAGACTTTTCGGAATGAAAACAGGAGATACAATAAGAGGAGAAGTTCGTCCTCCTAAAGATGGAGAAAAATATTTTCCCTTAATTAAAATTCTTGAAATCAATGGGAGACCTCCTTCTTTTGTAAGAGAAAGAGATTCTTTTGAACATTTAACTCCATTATTTCCTAATGAAAAATTCAAATTAGCTGAAAAAAATGCAACTCTTTCTACAAGAATAGTAGATCTTTTCACTCCCATAGGAAAAGGGCAAAGAGGAATGATTGTCGCTCCTCCTAAAACAGGTAAAACGACTTTATTAAAAGAAATAGCTAATGCTATTGCAGCCAATCATCCTGAAGTTTATTTAATTATATTACTGATTGATGAACGTCCAGAAGAAGTCACAGACATGCAAAGAAATGTCAAAGGAGAAGTGATAGCATCTACTTTTGATGAGCCTGCAGACAGACATGTCAAAGTGGCTAATATTGTTTTACAAAAAGCAAAAAGAATGGTTGAATGTTCTCATGATGTAGTCATTTTGTTGGATTCTATCACACGTTTAGCACGTGCATACAATACTGTAGCTCCTGCATCTGGAAAAGTTTTGTCAGGAGGAGTGGATGCTAATGCATTACATAGACCAAAACGATTTTTTGGAGCTGCCAGAAATATAGAGAATGGAGGTTCTTTATCTATTATTGCTACAGCTATGATTGATACAGGATCAAAAATGGATGAAGTTATTTTTGAAGAATTTAAAGGAACAGGAAATAAAGAACTTCAATTAGATAGAAAAATAGCTAACAAACGAATTTATCCAGCTATTGATTTGGTTTCTTCTAGTACAAGAAAAGATGATCTTTTGCTTGATCAAAATACATTACAAAGAATGTGGATTTTGCGAAAACATCTTTCTGATATGAATCCAGTGGAAGCTATGGAATTCTTAAGATCCAGAATGGCTAGAACTCAAAATAACGAAGAGTTTTTAATATCTATGAATGGATAAATTTGTAATATATTTTTATCAATATTTGATTTTGTAGATGAAAAATATTATATTATTGAGTATCGCGGGATGGAGCAGTTGGTAGCTCGTCGGGCTCATAACCCGAAGGTCATAGGTTCGAGTCCTATTCCCGCTACTCTTTACCTCATCAAATGATTTTTTTCTATTTCATGTATTATTTTTTTATTATTTTTTGTTTTTTCTTTTTTTTCATATGCATATATTTTTTTAGAAAATTGGAATTGTTTTTCAGAAAAGAATTCAAGGATCAAAAAGATGAAATTCATAAATTGTCTCAATATAGTAAAAAAGAGCTTAGTGATTCTTTGATAGAAGTCAAAAATGGATTGAGAGAAACTGTAAGAGATTCTCAGGAATATCTAGACAAAAAAATTCAATTTTACATTGATAATCAATCCAAAAAATTAGACTCCGTTTATAATGAACAAGAGAAATTAATTAAAATTATAGAAAAAAAACTTGAAGAAATAAAAGAAAATGTTAATGAAAAACTTCAAACCTCTTTGAATATTCATCTTGGAAAATCATTCGAAATTATTGGGAATCAATTATTGTTTTTACAAGAAGGTTTGGGAGAAATGAAAATTTTGGCAAAAGATGTAACTTCTCTAAAAAGAACCCTAAATCATGTAAAAATATGTGGCAGTTTTAGCGAGATGCAACTTTCAATGCTTTTACAACAAATATTGTCTCCAGAGCAGTATGCTTCTAATGTTATTACCAAATCTAGTACAAATTTTGTGGTAGAATTTGCAATCAAACTTCCAGGACTTGGGGACGGAAATATTATATGGCTACCTATTGATGTAAAATTTCCAAAAGAAACTTATGAAAAAGTACAAAAAGCTTATCGTGAAGGAGAAAAAAAGAATATAGAAATAGCTATAAAAAATATGGAATCTGTACTTAAAAAAATGTCCAAAGATATTCAAGATAAGTACATAGATCCTCCACATACTACTGATTTCGCTATTCTTTTCTTACCCTTTGAAGGGATCTATGCTGAAATAGCAAGAAATTCTAGTTTATTAGAAGAATTATTAAGAAAATACAAAACCGTAATAACAGGACCATCCACATTAGCAGCTGTATTAAACAGTTTGCAGATAGGTTTCAGAACTTTAGCTATTCAAAAAAGAAGTTCTGAAGTATGGAAAATTTTGGAAACTGTCAAACAAGAATTCACAAAATTTGGATTATTGCTTCATCAAGCTCAAAATAAATTAGAAGGAGCTTCAAAGGATATAGATAAATTATTGGGAGTTAGAACTAATTTAATTGAAAAAAAATTGAAAGACATAGAAAGCTGTTAAAGCGGAGAGAAAGGGATTCGAACCCTTGACACTTTTCTGTGAACACGCTTTCCAGACGTGCGCCTTAATCCTCTCGGCCATCTCTCCAACAAAATAAGTAGGACTATAAGCCGGGTTCTGTATTTATACCTATCATTTATCTAGGATTTAGGTTACCCATGATCTCTATCTGCCTACCCCCCGGTATCAACCGAGCCAGTTTTCCGGTGTACATGGCATTTCACCACACAGAGTTTACATGATTTCACTACAGCAATTTATCTGTACTTTCTTTCTGTTGCACTATTCCTCATCTCACGATGGATGGGTGTTACCCACTGTGTTGCTCTATAGTGTCCGGACTTTCCTCATTTATTCAATGCGATAGGTCGTCCTACTTAATTTTAATTTATTTCTAAATTAGAGTAAGTGTTTTCTACATCTTCATCTTTTTCAAGTTTTTCAATTAAATTCAAAACTTTTTCTTTCTTTTCTTCTGAAATCCATTTCATCACTTGTTTAGGTACACGTATTACTTGATATTCATGGAATATTTCTAATTTTTCTAAATTGCTTTTCATAGATCCAAAGTATTCAAAATCTGTGGATATAGAAACTATATCTTTTTTTTGTACAAAATCTTTAGCTCCAAAATCTATTGTCATTAGTTCAAAATCTTCCATTGAATAATGAATATCTTTTTTTTTTATATAAAAGACACCTATTCTATGAAATAGGTGAGTTAACTCTCCATTATGACATAGTCTTCCTCCATTTTTCTTAAAAAATGTTCTGATATTAGAAATTGTACGAATACTATTATTCGTCACACATTCTATAATCAAACTCACTCCGTAAATCTGTCCTTCTAAATTTAAATTTTTGTAATCGTCTGTTTTTATTTGTAAAGCTTTTTTTATGGCTTTTTCTATAGTGCTTTTAGGAACATTAACTGATTTTGCATTCATCATCGCATTTCTGAAACGAAAATTGTTAGTCCCTGATTCTTTGACAGCAATAGTTATTTCTTTTATAATTTTTGAAAATTTTCTAGATTTTCTGAAATCTTGATTAGATTTTCTATGTTGTATATTTGCCCACTTACTATGTCCTGACATGAAGTGTCTTTCTTTTTTTTCTAAATTAGCAATTTAGCAAAAAAAAAACTATTATGTCAAAAGTTTGTGAATTGACAGGAAAAAAAGCAATGATAGGAAATAAAGTTTCTCATGCAAATAATAAAAAAAAACGTCATTTTAATATTAACTTATGTAGAAAACGATTTTTTTTAACAAAAGAAAAAAAATGGATTACTTTAAAAATTTGTGCTTATGCGGTGAAACTTATTAATAAAATAGGGATTGAAAATGCATTAAAACGTTATAAAAAAAATATTAATAAAAATGGCTAAAAAAGGAAATAGAATACAAGTTATATTAGAATGTATTGAACAAAAAAAAAGTGGAATTCCTGGTTGTTCTAGGTATGTTACAACAAAAAATAAAAAAAAGACTCCGAATAGAATTGAATTAAAAAAATATAATCCAGTGCTAAGAAAATATACAATTCATAAAGAAATAAAATAAAAATAATATGTCTAAAAAGATGGTAGAAAACAAAAAAAAAAAAGTATCAAAAAAAATGACTTTGGCTATAAAAATAGTTAAATCTAAAAAATCTGGTTTTTATACCTTTGAGAATAAAATGCTTTCTGATGAGAAAGTCAAAATTTTTTTTATAAAAAAGTAGTTAATGTTCTTTCTAAAAAAGGAAAAGGAATCAGAAAAAACATTTCATCATGAATTGAAAAAAACTAGAGAATCCTTTTTTTCTAAAATCAAAAATCTTTTTTTGAGAAAATCGAAAATAGAAACAAATGTCATCGATCATATGGAAGACCTATTGCTATCTGCAGATATAGGGACAACAACTACTATAAAAATTCTAAATAATTTAGAAAAAAGAATTCAAAAAGAAAAATATAAAACTACACAAGATCTATATGATCATCTTAAAAAGGAGATAGAAAATCTTTTTATAGATATTCAAAATGAATGTTTAGAAAAAAAAATAAAATATCATAAAAAACCATATGTAATTATGATGGTAGGAGTTAATGGAGTAGGAAAAACAACTACAATTGGAAAATTAGCTTTTTTTTTAAGGAAAAAAGGTTTTGATTTAATTATAGGAGCTTCTGATACATTTCGGGCAGCAGCCATTGATCAACTTGAAATATGGGCAAATAAAGCACAAGTTCCTTTAATAAAACAACATATGCATGCAGATCCAGCATCTGTAGCATATGATACTTTACAATCTGCTAAATCAAGAAAAAAAGATGTGGTTTTAATTGATACAGCTGGTCGATTACAAAATCGTATTGGTCTGATGGAAGAGCTTTCTAAAATAAGTAGAGTAATGAAAAAAATTATACCTGAATCTCCTCATGAAATTATGCTTGTTTTAGATGCAAGCACAGGTCAAAACGCCTTTGAACAAGTCAAAAAGTTCACTGATTTTGTTAAAATTTCTTCTATTGTATTGACAAAAATAGAAGGAACAGCTAAAGGTGGAGTCGTAATAGGAATTATGGATCAATTCAAAATTCCCATCCAATATATAGGAACAGGTGAAAAAATACAAGATTTGAAAGAATTTGATGGAAAAAAATTTATAGATTGTTTTTTTGAAGAGAAAAATAATGAAAGATGACATTCCGTCTTATTCATTCATTCTGGTATGATCTTTGTTCATATTTTTTTTTTCAATAATTCAGTTTCATGGAGGATAATAAAATTAGTGTTACTTCAGATAATATTTTCCCTATCATCAAAAGATTTCTTTATTCTGATCAAGAAGTCTTTTTACGTGAACTTGTTTCTAATTCAACAGATGCTATTATTAAATTGAAAACTATAGCCAAATTGGAAAATTTAGATGATATTGGAGATGATTTGAAAGTTAATGTTCTAATAGATCAAAAAAATAAAACTATTCATATCATAGATAATGGGATTGGAATGACCAAAGAAGAAGTAAAAAAATATATTAATCAAATAGCTTTTTCTGGAGCAGAAGAATTTATTCAAAAATATAAGACATCAACAAAAGAGAGTCATATTATTGGTCATTTTGGTTTGGGTTTTTATTCTTCTTTTATGGTAGCTAATAAAGTCATGATATTCACTCAATCTTATCAAAAAGAAGCATCATCTATATTTTGGTCTTGCGAAGGATCTCCTAATTTTATTATGAAAGAAATTGAAAAAAGAGATAGAGGTACAGAAATTATTTTATTTCTTAATGAAGAAAGTAAGGAATTTTTAGAATATAATCGTATTTTAAAATCGCTACAAAAATATTGCAAATTTATGCCTGTAGCAATTCATTTATCTTCCAAAGATTCCAAAGAAAAGAATGATAAAGAAACTATTGTCAATAATATTCATCCTGCTTGGAATCAAAATCCACTTCAACTGATTGATAAAAATTATTTAAATTTTTATCATGAATTATATCCTAATCAGTTAGAAGATCCTTTATTTTGGGTCCATTTAAATATAGATCATCCTTTTCATCTGACAGGAATTTTATTTTTTCCTAAAATAGAAAAAAGAATTGACATACAGAAAGAAAAAATTCATTTGTATCAAAATCAAGTTTATATTACGGATAATTTAGAGGGAATTGTTCCGGATTTTCTTAGCTTGTTAAGAGGAGTTATAGACTCTCCAGATATTCCTCTTAATGTCTCACGTTCTCATTTACAATCTGACACGTCTGTAAAAAACATATCCAGATACATAACAAGAAAAGTCGCTGATAAGCTAAATTCTCTATTTAAAATAAATAGAGAAGATTTTCAAAAAAAATGGGAAGATATAAAAGTTATAGTAGAATATGGAATGATTAGTACACAAAACTTTTTTGATAAAGCTATTCAATTTTTAATTTTCTCTACTGTCAATCACATTTATTTTACTTTAGAAGAGTTTAAAAAAAAAATAAGTCAAACCCAAAAAAATAAAGAAGGAAAAATTGTTTTTCTTTATTCTTCAGATAAAGAAGAACAACATAGTTACATTAAAGAAGCAATAGATAGGAATTATGAAGTTTTAATTTTGGATAGCCCTCTTTCAGTTCATTTAATGCAAAAGTTGGAATTTTATGACAAGGAAATTTCTTTTGTTAGAGTAGATTCAGATCATATTGACAAATTAATTGATAAAGAGAAAAAATATGATTCAGAACTTTCGGAAAAAGAGAAACAAGATTTGAAAAATTTTATTAATACTCATTTAGTGGATGACTATAAATTTTCCATACAATTAGAAAATTTATCCAAAAAAGATTATCCTTTTTTAATTATCGTTCCGGAGTTTTTAAGAAGAATCAAAGAAATGAATTCTATAGGAAAAGAAATTGTAGAAGAAAAAGATCAAAAAAAATATTATCAATTGATAGTAAATACAAATCATATTTTGATGAAAAAAATATTGCAAGATACATCTGAAGAAAAAAGAAAAGAAATGATTCAAGAAGCTTTGAATTTAACTCTTTTGTCCAAAAATTTGCTTCACGGAAAAAATCTCACTGCTTTTATCTCAAAGAAATTAGAAGATCTTGTTAGGTCATAATTTTTTAAGATTTATTGAATCTTCTTAATTTAATTCCTGTTAATATTTTCTTTGTGTATAAGGGGAAATCTGAATTTTGTATCCATCCATAATAATTGGGATCTTTTTCAAAAATTTCAAAAACCTTTTCTCCTTTATATTTTCCAAAATTAAATATTTCGTTTCCTTCTTCATCTATTTTGACGAATCCAGCAAGATCTGCTATATTTTTTTGATGAGAAAATTGATTTAGACTTTTAACATCTTTTTTTAAATTTTCATATTTTTCCAATTGTGACAGTAATATTTCATATGTAGCAAATGCATCTGCTTTTGAACTATGAGCTTTCATAAGGACTTTTCTGCAATAATATTTATAAGCGGCAGAAAGTGTTCTAGGTTCCATTTTATGGAATATAACTTGCACGTCTATAGTTTTGTGTTTTTTAATATCGAAAGATATTCCTGCACGAAGCATTTCTTCTGCTAAAATTGGGATATCAAATCTATTAGAATTATATCCTGCTAGGTCTGTATTTTCAATCATTTTAAAAATGGAAAAAGCCACATCTTTAAATCTAAGTTTTCCTGCAACATCTTCATCTTTAATTCCATGAATAGCTGTTGATTGTGGAGGAATAGGAATTACAGGGTCAACTAACCAAGTTTTATCTTCTTGATTCCTATTAGGAAATATTTTTAATATGGATATTTCTATGATTCTATCTTTTCCGATATTGATTCCTGTTGCTTCTATATCAAAAAAACAAATGGGACGATGAAGTTTTAATTTCATATTTAGATATTTATTATTAGATTTTCAATCTATGAAAGTAGGTTGAAATTATTATGTAAAAAATAATAATGCATGGTAAAGCGACTACATGCAAAGTTAATAAAAGAAATGTACTAATCAATAAGAAAACATAACGGATTTTATTCTTTTTCCAAGAAAAACCTTGAAAAGTAAACGAAATCATTGGTATTTTAGAAACCAAAAAATAACAAGAAAAGAATATCAGAAAAAATATTATGATAGGAGACATTATGATATTTTTTATGAAAACAGGGACTGTAGGAGAAGTAGCTACAATAGATAAAGAAGAAAAAAATAAAGTATTGACAGGTGTTGTTAATCCTCTATAATTAGAAGGATTCATATTAAATTTAGCTAAACGACATGCGGAAAAAATGGAAATAAAAAAAGAAAACCATTCAATAAATGGTATTTTTTTTTTCATTGTTTTCAATAAAAGGAAAACTATTATGGATGGCACTATTCCAAAAGAAACCATGTCCGCGAGAGAATCTAATTCTTTTCCGAATTGATTTTCGTTTTTTATAAATCTAGACACAAAACCATCTAAAAAATCAAAAACTATTGAAAATAAAGTAGCAATAGCAGAAACTTCAAAATTTTTTGACTGTAAAAAAATTATGGATATGCATCCACAAAACAAATTCAATAAAGTCAAAACGTTTGGAATGATTTTTTTAATTTTTGTCAAAACATGTAAAATTTATCCTTAATTATCCTTAATTATCCTTTAAAATAATAAATAATGATTAAATTATTTTATGAAATTTCTGATTTTCAAATTCAAAACGAATCTTTCTTTATTAAAGAAATCTGTATTTTGTTAAATAATGAAGGAATGTATATCGGTAATATTAATTATGTTTTTTGTAATGATAATTTTCTTTTAGACATTAATGAAAAATATTTGCAAAAAAATTTTTATACAGATGTGCTTTCATTTAATTATTCTATCGATAAATGGATATCTGGAGATATATTTATTAGTGTAGATCGTGTTTGGGATAATTCTAAACAATGGAATCAGTCTTTTTTGGTTGAGTTGAAACGTGTGATGATACATGCTGTATTACATCTTATAGGATATGACGATAAAAAAAAAATGGATAAAAAGATCATGAAAAAAAAAGAAGAGTTTTATTTAAATTTATTTCAATTTTAAAATCAATTTTTAAAAAATAATCATGTTTTTAGATACATATGATATTATAGTGGTTGGGGGTGGGCATGCTGGAGCAGAAGCAGCTTCCGCATCTTCTAATATGGGATCCAAAACTTTACTTATTACTACTAATTTACAAACTATAGGTCAAATGTCATGTAATCCAGCTATAGGTGGAATAGCAAAAGGACAAATGATTAGAGAAATAGATGCTTTGGGGGGTTATTCTGGAATCATTGCTGATTATAGCATGATTCAATTTAGGATGTTAAATAAATCTAAAGGGCCTGCCATGTGGAGTCCTAGAGCTCAATGTGACAGAAAATTATTCTCCTATTATTGGAGATTTTTTTTAGAAAAAAATGTTCAATTAGATCTGTATCAAGACACAGTGACATCTTTAATTATAGAAAAAGATGAAGTGAAAGGGGTAAGAACTTTTTTGGGATTAAAAATTAAAGGGAAATCAGTTATACTTACAAATGGTACTTTTTTAAATGGAAAAATACATATTGGAAAAAAAAGAATTGATGGAGGAAGAATAGCAGAACAAGAAGTTCGGGGGATCACGGAACAATTAACCAAATATTTTGGATTAAAATATGGTAGAATGAAAACGGGAACATCTCCAAGGGTAGATGGGCGTTCCTTAAATTATGAGAAAATGAAATCTCAAGATGGAGATTTTCATCCAAAAAAATTTTCTTTTTCTTATGATACAAAAAAATTAACTAGACAACGAAAATGTTATATAACTTATACAAATCAAAAAGTACATGATTTAATCCGTCAAAATTTCAATTATTCTCCAATTTTTACAGGATCTATTCAAGGTGTCAGTCCCAGATACTGTCCTTCCATAGAAGAAAAGATTTTTAGATTTTCTGATAAAGAGGAACATCCTATTTTTGTAGAACCTGAAGGTTGGAATACTGTAGAAGTATATGTCAATGGTTTTTCCACTTCTTTTCCAGAAGAAGTCCAATATCAGTCATTAAAAAAAATTTATGGATTTGAAAAAGTAAAAATATTAAGACCTGGATATGCAATTGAATATGATTATTTTCCTCCCGAGCAATTAAAATCTACTTTGGAGAGCAAAGTTATAAAAAATCTTTTTTTTGCTGGACAAATTAATGGAACAACTGGATATGAAGAAGCTGCTGCTCAAGGATTAATGGCAGGAATTAATGCTCATTTAAAAATTCGTCAAGAAGAACCGTTTATTCTTAAAAGAAATCAAGCTTATATTGGAGTTTTAATTGATGATTTAATTACAAAAGGAACAGAAGAACCTTATAGAATGTTTACTTCAAGAGCTGAATATAGGATGTTGTTACGGCAAGATAATGCAGATATTAGATTAACACCTATGGGATACAATATTGGTTTAATTTCAGAAGAAAAGATGATAATTTTAGATAAAAAAAAATCTAAAATAGAAAAATGCATGTATTTATTTCAAAACAGAAATTTTGAACCAAAAGTTATAAATCCCATTTTAGATGATAAAAAATCTCCTAGAATATATCATGATAAAAAAATAGAAACTATTTTATCTCGTTCTGAGATTGATATAAAAGATATTATATCCATTCCGTTTTTAATGGAAGAAATTAGAAAAAATGATTTTAATCAAGAAATATTGGAACAAGTTTCTATTCAAATAAAATATAAAGGATATATAGATAGAGAAAAAGAAAATGCAAAAAAATTATTAAAATTAGAAAATCTAAAAATTCCAAATAATTTTGATTATAAAACAATTCAATCTCTTTCTTTAGAAGCAAGAGAAAAATTGGATTATTATCGTCCAGTATCATTAGCGCAAGCATCAAGAATTAGTGGGGTCTCTCCTTCTGATTTAAGTATTTTGCTCATTCATATGGTACGTTAACAGGTTGGTTTTTTTTGTCACTTTTGTTGGATATCACAAATAAATCTTCATCTTCTTTTTTCATGTAAAATTTTTCTCTTGCTAATTTTTCTAGATATTTAGGGTCTGTCGTCAATTTTTTTAAATGATTTTCTTCTGATGAAATTTTATTTTTTAAAAAATCTCTGTCTAATGTCATTTTTTTGATGCTTTTATTAAACTTATAATGTAATATTAAAGAATTGGAATCAAAAAAGGACATCCATATAAAGAAAAAAAAACTTATCCAAAAATATTTGTTTTTCAACATTTTATAATATTTTCTTTCTTTTTTTTATAAAATTCATAAAGAAGTTAATGAAAACACTTATAAAAATCCAGTAAATACTAAAAAAAGATAGAAAAAAAACACACCAAAAACCACATATAATTACAACCAAAAAAAGTAAAAATCCTATAAATTTAATTATCATCTAAATTTAATTATCTTCATTTTTTAATATAACAAAAAATTATAATTTTTACTATAATTTAGTAAAAAAATAGGACAATGATTTATAGAACAGAAAAAGATACTTTGGGAGTAGTAAAAGTTCCTGTAAACAAATACTGGGGAGCACAAACAGAAAGATCTAGGAAAAATTTTAGAATAGGTTCAGAAGCTTCTATGCCTATAGAAATTATTCATTCCTTTGGTTTTTTAAAAAAAGCTGCTGCACATGCAAATTATGAATTTGGTCTTTTATCTAAAAAAAAAAGAGATATTATCTCTTTGGTTTGTGATGAAATTATAGAAGGAAAATTAAATGATCAATTTCCTTTAGTTATATGGCAAACAGGGTCTGGAACTCATACCAATATGAATATTAATGAAGTGATTTCCAATAGAGCTCATGTTTTAATGGGAGGAGTCCTTGGTCAAAACAAATCTTTTATCCACCCAAATGATGATGTCAATATGTCTCAATCATCTAATGATACTTTTCCTACAGCAATGCATATTGCTTCTTATAAAAAGTTAAGAGAAAAAACTATTCCTTCTATTAAAAAATTAAGAGAAACTTTGAAAAAAAAATCAAAATCATTTCAAGATGTGATTAAAATAGGGAGAACCCATCTGATGGATGCTACTCCCATCACTTTAGGACAAGAATTTTCCGGTTATGTTTCTCAAATAGATCATGGATTAGATTCTATTGAAAAAACTTTAGATCATCTTTCTGAATTAGCTATAGGAGGAACTGCTGTAGGAACGGGATTAAACGCCCCCAAGGGGTATGATAGAAAAGTGACTGAATACATATGTAAATATACAGATCACCCTTTCAAAGTCGCAAAGAATAAATTTGAAGCTTTATCATCTCATAATGCAATGGTAGAGTCTCACGGAACTCTGAAACAAATAGCCGTTTCTTTAATAAAAATATCAAATGATATTCGTTTTTTAGCTTCTGGACCACGTTCAGGAATTGGAGAAATTTTTATTCCTGAAAATGAACCAGGATCTTCTATTATGCCTGGAAAAATAAATCCTACTCAATGTGAAGCGGTTATTATGGTTTGTACACAAATTATAGGAAATGATGTGTCCATATCCATAGCAGGATCTTCAGGAAACTACGAATTAAATGTAGCTAAACCATTAATAGTGTACAATTTTTTACAATCTTCCCAACTTCTTGCAGATGCTTGCACTTCTTTTTCTTCTTTTTGTGTGAAAGGAATCAAACCAAATTATCAAAAAATTAAAGAATTTTTGGATAAATCTTTGATGTTGGTCACAGCATTGAATACTCATATTGGATACGAAAAATCAGCAGAAATAGCAAAATCTGCTTATGCAAATAATAGTACTTTAAAAGAAGAAGCAATTCGATTAGGATACTTAACTGTAGAAAAATTTGAAGAATTAGTTAATCCATCAAAAATGGTATGAATCAACATGATGAAAAAAATAAGTTTTCTACATTTAGATGAATAATGTCGGCTATTCTTTCTTCTGATGTTGAATAAATTTGAGAAAGTTTTTTTAAAATTATTCTTAAATTCATTGGTTCATTTCTTTTTCCTCTAAAAGGATGTGGAGAAAGATAGGGGGAATCAGTTTCCAAAACGATATGATCTAGACTTATTTTATGCAAAAATTGACTGACATGATTGTTTTTGAAAGTAATCATGCCTCCAATCCCTATTTTCATTCCAAAATCAATAATTTTTTTTGCTTGTTCTAAAGTTCCAGAAAAACAATGAAATACTCCTTGAATAGAAGATTCTTTTGATAAAATGTTAAAAATATGATCAAAAGCTTTTCTACAGTGTAGAACTATGGGTAGTTTTTTTTTTTTTGCCCATTTTATTTGAATTTGAAAAGCGTATTCTTGTTCTGAAAAAAATTTATTTTCTGAATAAAAATCCATTCCAATTTCTCCTACAGAAATAAAGGAATGTTTCCATAACCATTTTTTAATACTATTTAATTCTTTTTCTAAAGAATCTGGAAAAACTCTATTAGGATGAAGTCCTATCATAGGATAACATATATTAGGATATTTTTTTTCTAATTTTAATATATTGGGAATGTCTGAAGAATCTATAGAAGGAATAAAAAATCTGTGTATTCCTTGATTCAAGGCATTTTTAATTACAAAATCAATGTCTTCATTAAAATCTTTCATATACAGATGAGTATGGGTATCAGTAATTTTCATATAATTATTAATTTTAATAAAATTTTTTATTCTTTATGAAAGCTTATCTATTTCCTGGTCAAGGATCTCAATTTATAGGAATGGGAAAAAACTTATACAAAAATTCTCATTTGGCAAGAAAATTATTCCAATTATCTGATGAAGTTTTAGGATTTAGAATCACATCTATAATGTTTGAAGGAACTATGAATATTTTAAAACAAACAAAATACACACAACTTGCAATTTATATATATTCAGTTATAAAAGCAAAAATATCAAATAATTTTGAACCTGATATGGTAGCTGGTCATTCTCTTGGTGAATTTTCTGCTTTAGCTGCAATTGATGTATTCTCTTTTGAAAATGGTTTGAGATTAGTCAATCTAAGAGCTTCAATAATGCAAGAAATCTGTGAATCTATCCATGGAGGTATGGCTGTGGTGTTTGGTTTGGAAGATTCCATTATAGAAGAAATTTGCAAAAAGGATAGTGGAATTATTGTTCCGTCTAATTATAATGCACCTGAACAGTTAGTCATTTCTGGAGAATATAAAGCTCTTAAAAGAGTTTGTTCTTCTTTAGAAAAAATAGGAGCTAAAAGAATATTCATTCTTCCTGTTCATGGAGCATTTCATTCTCCCATCATGGAACCAGCCAGGAAAAAATTAAAAAAATTTATAAACAAAATTTCTTTTCAAGATTCTAAATGTCCAATATATCAAAATGTAACAGCTCAATCAGTTATAAAATCTAACGATATAAAAAAAAATCTGATCAAACAATTGACTTCTCCTGTAAAATGGAAACAATCTATAGAAAACATGATTGCTCATGGAGCTATTTCATTTACAGAAATAGGTCCAGGAAAAATATTACAAGGTTTAATTAGAAAAATTTCAAGAAATTTTGCAAAAAAAAATATAAAACCATGTGATCATGCATCAACATGATAACTTTTTTTATAGTCATGGAAAACTTTTGTTAACAGGAGAATATTTTATTTTATGTGGTGCTTGTGGTTTAGCTTTACCTACAATTAAAGGACAATCATTAACTATATTACGGAATATATCTTCTGTTTTGCATTGGAAGAGTTATGATGAAATTAATAGACCTTGGTTTGAAGTCATTTTCAAACTTCCTTCTTTAGAAATTTGTTATGAAACAGAAAAAAAGATAGCAAAAAATTTAAGAGATTTATTATTAAGATCCAAAAAAATTCAAAAAAATTTTCTTCATAATTCATTGGGAATACATGTCGAAACAAAACTAGAATTTCCTAGAAATTGGGGATTGGGAAGTAGTTCTACTTTAATTCATAACATAGCGAAGTGGGCTAAAATAGATCCATATATGTTATTAGGAAATAATTTTCCAGGAAGTGGTTATGATATAGCTTGTGTTTCAAATTCAAAACCAATAATTTATAAATTACATAACAAAAAACCTCATATTATTCCTATAAATTTTAATCCTCCATTTAAAGATCAACTTTTTTTTCTGCATCTCAATAAAAAACAAAATACTTGTGATGGAATACAATTTTTTCGTTCCAAAAAAAATATATCCAGTCAAAGTATTGAGTCTATATCTTCTATTACTCAAAAAATTACTTTTTGTAAAACATTAGAAGAATTTGAAGAATTATTACTGAAACATGAGATGATTATATCAAAAATATTGAATATTCCTACTATAAAAGAAACATATTTTCCAGATTATTTAGGATTAGTTAAAAGTTTAGGAGCTTGGGGTGGAGATTTTGTTTTGATAAGCTTTAGGAAAGGAATGAAAAATTATTTTTCTAAGAAGGGATTTCACACTCTAATTTCATTTGATGAGATGATTATCTAATTGAGCTACATTTTATTTATATTATATATTTAAAATTTATTTTCTATGTGTAGTGTTGTTCATTTCGAGATCAATGGATGTCATTATAAGCTTCCTGTAGTTAAAGGAACTTTTTACGAAAAAGCCATTAATATTTCTAATCTAAGAGAAAATACAGATTTTATCACATTTGATCCAGGATTAAAAAATACGGGAATTGCCAAAAGCTCTATCAGTTTTATAGATGGCGAAAAAGGAGAGCTTTTATATAGAGGATATCCTATTGAACAAATTATTAATAAGTGTTCGTTTATGGAAACGAGTTATCTAATTTTAAATGGAGAACTCCCCAATACTGCACAATTAAAATCTTTCTCTGAAAAAATAAAAAAATTCAATTATATTAATCATAAAATCTATCAAATACTTGATAAAGTACCTGATAATTATCATCCAATGGGAATATTATCTTCTTTAACCTATGTTTTAACTGCATTTACAAATTGTCTACAAGAAGAAGATCAGTATCTTCATCTTTTAGCTAAACTTCCCATATTGGCTGCTTTAACTTATAGAAAAAAAGTCGGACTTCCTCCTTCTTATGCAGATCATAATCTTGATTATACTTCCAATTTATTAAAAATGTTTTTTTCTGTTCCCAATAAATCTTATCAACAAAATCCGATTATTACGGATGCTTTGGATAAATTATTAATATTGCATGCTGATCATGAGCAAAATTGCTCAACAACCACTGTCCGTTTATTGAGTTCTGCTCATTCAGGACTATTTTCATCTGTATCTGCAGGAATTAGCGCTCTTTGGGGAAGATTGCATGGAGGAGCTAATCAAGCTGTAATTGAAATGTTAGAAACTATTTTAAGAAGTGGAGGGAATATAAAGAAATGGGTAGAAAAAGCAAAAAATAAGAAAGATCCATTTCGATTAATGGGATTTGGACACAGAATTTATAAAAATTTTGATCCTAGAGCGGAAATAGCAAAAAAAGTAGCTGAAAATCTTATCAAAAAATTAGAAATTTTTGATCCAATTTTAGAATTGGCAAAAAGTCTTGAAGAAAAAGCCCTTCAAGATTCTTATTTTGTGGAAAAAAAACTTTATCCTAATATTGATTTTTATTCTGGAATTATTTATAAAGCTATAGGCATTCCAAATGATATGTTCACTGTGATGTTTGCCTTAGGAAGATTACCAGGATGGATGGCTCATTGGAAAGAAATGAAATTGAATAGAGATCCCATAGTAAGACCCAGACAAATTTATATAGGATACAAAAAAAGGAATATAATATAAATGCGGGCGAAGGGATTCGAACCCTTACGCCTAATAGGCATCAGATCCTAAGTCTGACGTGTCTACCATTTTCACCACGCCCACAACAAATAATAATTTTTTTTGTTGATAAAATCAATGAAAAGAAGAGGATATAATTTCATGATTTTTATTGATTACTTGATATTCCGTATATCCAAACGTGTCTCTTGGAATGATTTTAATCCATTTTTTATATTTTAACAACCATTTTTGTTGAATAGAAGGAAATCCTTTTTTCAAATAGGCTGAAACGAAAGAATGTATATGCAATTGTATTCCCTGATGATTTTTATTTCTTATAATAGATTCTATAACAAATTCTAAACGATGAATATAATTTACAGGAGAATCTTCAGATTTTTCATTATTGACTTTCAATTCAGGTCTTACTCTATGACGAGTAAATTGAACTAAACCAAATTTGTTTGGTGGTAAAATTTTGTGTTTTGCTCTGTCATTTTTCATTTTTTCCTTTAAATGTTCATATAACTGTTTCCTCTGAATAGGTTCAGACATATCTATAAAATCCACTACAATTATACCTCCCATGTCTCTTAATCTAAGTTGTCTGGCTATTTCGGTTGCTGCTAATAGATTAACTTTTAATATATTATCAATTCTCTCCGATTCTGTACAATTTTTTTTCATATGATTATTCATTCCACTATTAACATCTATAACATGCAGAGCTTCAGTGTGTTCTATAATAAGATAAGCTCCATTTTCAAGAGGAACATTTTGACCCAAAAAAATTTGTATTTGTTTTTCTATTCCATATTTTTCAAATATGGGAATATTTCCTTTATAATATTTAATTATGTTAGTTTTTTCCGGAGCAATTAAAGATAAATATGAATGAATTTCTTGACAAATAAAACTATTATTACAATCAATAGATTTTAAATCATCGTTGAATGTATCTCTTAATAAACAAGAAGTTTTGCTCATTTCACTTAAAACCCTAACTGGAGGTAATTTGATCAAATTTTTTAATGTTTTTTTCCATTTTGTGATTAAGAAAATCAGTTCTTCATTCAAAAATTTTCCTATTTTATTATAGGATGCTGTACGAATGATAAGACCAAATTCATTAGGTTTTATCTTCTTTATGTAGGAAAGCAACCTACTTTTTTCTTTTGCATTTTTTATTTTTTTAGAAATAGAAATTTTTTCTGAAAAAGGAACAAGAACTAAATACCTTCCTGGTATACAGATTTTTGCAGTTAATTTTGGTCCTTTATTAGAAATCGGTTCTTTAGAAATTTGAACTAAAATTTTTTGGCCAGGATGTAATATCTTATCTATAGAATTTATACTTTCTTTTTTTTCAAATTTTTCAAAATTGTTAGATAAAAATTTTTTTTTCATAGAAATTAACTCTAACATTTTATTTATTTGAAATCCAATATCGTTATAATGTAAAAAAGCACCTTTTGAATGTCCTATGTCGATAATGGCAGCATTTAATCCATACAAAATCTTTTTTACTATTCCTAAATAGATATCTCCTACAGAGAATTTTTGATTGAAAACATCTCGATGAAGCTCTAGTAATTTACCTTCTTCTAAAAGAGCGATCTTTACTTCTTGTTTTTCTGCATTTATAATTAACTCTTTATTCATATATTCATCATACACAAAAACAAGGAAAAAAAGTTTTAGAAATGACAATAATTTAATGAAATTTTATTTTTTTTTATGTCTATTTTTTCTATTTCTTTTTTTTCTTTTATGGGTAGCTATTTTACGTCTTTTTCTTTTTTTTCCGTTGGGCATAATTTTAGATCGTTATTGATTCATCTTTCTACATTATACATTGATAATCATTTTTTTATAGGAACATTTTTCTTTACTAATTCGGTAAAAGATTTTGCAGGCTTAAATGCTGGAATGTTATGCGCAGGAATTACAATAGATTCATCCTTTGAAATATGACGTCCCAGTTTTCTTGCTCGATATTTAATAATAAATGATCCGAATCCTCTTAAATAAACATTTTCTCCCGAAGTGAGGCTTTGTTTTATTTTTTTCATAAATGCTTCTATCACCTTTTGCGTATCAATCCTCTCAGATCCAGTTTCTGATATGATTTCTGTTATTATATCTGCTTTTGTCATGTTAAATCATTATATCGAATAACAAAATTCGGTTTCCTAAATATACCAATTTTTTATAAAATTGCTCTAAAATTAAACATGTATGGATTTTTCTAAAAAAATAATAAATTGGTACGAAAAAAATTATAGAAAACTTCCTTGGAGAGAAACTAAAAATCCATATTATATATTAGTTTCAGAATTTATGTTGCAACAAACAAGAGTTTCGAAAATCGTAAAATATTATTCAAATTTTATAAAAAAATTTCCAAATTTAGAAAAATTAGCTCAAGCCGAGGAAAAGAATGTGTTAAAAGAATGGGAAGGATTAGGTTATTATTCCAGAGCAAGAAATTTACATTCTTTTGCTAAAAGTTTAAAAAAAGACAATCTTTTTCCAAAAAAATATGAAGAGCTAATAAAATATAAAGGAATAGGTCCATATACAGGAGCCGCTATTGCATCTATATGTTTTAATGAAATGATTCCAGCTGTTGACGGAAATGCCTACAGAGTATTTTCCAGATATTTGGGAATATACGATGATATAACATCTGCTGCTACAAAAAATCTGTTTAGAATTATCATTTTAAAAATGATGGATTCTGAATATCCGGGGATTTTTAATCAAGCAATTATGGATATAGGTTCTATTTTATGTACTCCAAAAAATACAAAATGTCTATTATGTCCAGTAAAAGATTCTTGTTTTTCCATTAAAAATGATACTGTATACAAACTTCCTGTAAAAAGAATAAAAAAATCCGTTCTAAAACATAGATTTTTTTATTATATTTTCATATATGATCAAAATAAAAATATTTGTCTCAATAAAAGATCTTCCAAAGATATATGGAAAGGACTTTATGATTTTCCTTTGATAGAATCAAAAAAAAATCTGACTGTTCATGAAATTAAAGATAAAGTTTGGAAAAGATTTAAAATTGTTTTTTCTAATCTTATGATTACTTATGAAATCAAACATCAAATAACTCATCAAATTTTATCTATTCAATTTTTGAATTGTGAAATTTTACGAAAAAAGATATTTTTTGATAATTTTTTTTTTGTCCCACATGATGAAATAGGAAAGTATCCTTTTCCTAGTCCTATTATCTTTTTTTTAAAACATGAGAAAATGATTTAATGATGAACTCATCAAATGGATTATATATACAATTTTATTTTCGCAATTTTTTTTTTCTAAAAATTATCATCAAAATTTAATCTATTGAAAAAAGAATCTTCGACGAATGTTTTTTTAGAAAGTACTTTATATTTAGTTTTTTATTTTGCATTAATAATAATACTTCTATTATTTTCTGCACTAATATCTGGATCAGAAACTGCTTTTTTTTGTCTTGAAAAAAAAACTATTGACAGAGAGAGAAAAAAAAACTCTCATAAAGGAAATCTTGTATTAAAAATTCTTAGAAATAGAAAAAAACTCTTGGCAACAATATTAATATCCAACAATTTTTCTAATATTGGAATCGTGATATTAAGTTCCTATTTAATAACAGAGTTCTTAAAAAATGAATGTTTGATTGTTTATAATCAGTTTCATATTCCTATTAATTTTTTTTTAGAAGTGGGGCTTCTTACTTTTATTTTGCTTTTATTCGGAGAAATAATCCCTAAAATATATGCTAGTAAAAATAATTTTCGTTTTGCAATTTTTATGTCAAAACCATTGATATTTCTTAGTAATATTCTAGATCCTATTAGCAGGACAATAATTTTTATTTCAAAGTTTATAGAAAAAAAGGTGATTAAAAAAAAGAATCTAATTTCTGTTGATCAACTTTCAAAAGCATTGAAAATCACATCATCAAATCAAAAAAATGTTAAAGAATGTCAATTCTTGCAAAGAATTGTTGATTTTGGAAATACAGAAACACATCAAATTATGACTCCAAGAATAGATATGTTTGCTATAAATAGTAACACAATTTTTTCTAATGTTTTAGAATTAGTTCGTTATCAAGGATATTCTCGTATACCTGTTTATAAAGATAGCATTGATGATATAGAAGGAGTTCTTTTTGCTAAAGATCTTCTTCCATTTATTTATGATAAAAATTTTAAATGGACTCGATTAATTCATCCCCCTTTTTTTGTTCCAGAAAAAAAAAAGATAGATGATCTTTTAAATGATTTTAAAAAAAGAAAAATTCATTTAGCCATTGTAGTAGATGAATATGGAGGAACTTGTGGCTTAATTACTCTTGAAGATGTGATTGAGGAAATAGTAGGAGATATTGTTGATGAATTTGATGAAGAAGATATGTCTTATTCTAAATTAAATCAAAATAATTATTTATTTGATGGAAAAACTTCCTTAATTAATTTCTATCGAATTATGGAAATTAAAGAAGAAGTTTTTTTTGAGAAAAAAAAAGGAGAAGCAGATACTTTAGGTGGTTTCATCATGGAAATAAATAAAGAATTTCCAAAAAAAAAACAGAAGATAAATTTTATAAATTATTCTTTTCTTATAAGAAGTATAGATAATAAAAGAATAAAAACCATAGAAGTAATAAGAAAAAAAACTAATTAGAATTAATTAAATTTATAGTAGTTCTACTTTATTATGTATAATGAATGAAATAAAAAAACGTTTAACAAAAAAGAATACAATTTTTTTTTCGGTCATATTTCTATTAATAATAGGAATTGGGATATCTTTTTTTTTCAAAAAATTATTTTTATTCTCTTCAGAAAAAAAAGCTATGAAAGAATTGAATTATGCTCAACAATATCTTTACCAAGGTTTTATAAATAAAGCTTTAAATAGAAAAAAGGATAAAATTAATTATTTAGGATTTTCTGGTATCGCTTCCAAATATCCTTTTACAAAAGCAGGAAATATTTCTAAATTTTATGCAGGGATTTGTTATTATAAATTGGGTTATTATAAAGAATCTATCAAAATGATGAAAAATTTTTCTGCAAAAGATGAAATTTTACCTGCTATAAAATATGGAATGATAGGTGATGCTTTTACACAAATGAAAAATAAAAAAGAAGCCTTAAAAAATTATATTATTGCGGCAAATATCAGAGAAAATGAAATCACTACTCCTCTTTATTATTATAAAGCTGCATTATTAAGTTTTTCTATGAATCAATACAAAAATTCTAAACATTTTTTAAAAAAAATAGAAAATAAATATCCTTTTTTTTTGTATAGAAAAAACGTAGAAAAATATCTCATGTTTATTGAAAATAAATTA
>NZ_CP059190.1:11672-108700 GCF_014251555.1 Blattabacterium cuenoti | reverse complement strand
TCCTATTTATTCATTAGATAAAAAAAAAATAAAAGATGCAAATTTAAAATTTGCAATTATTGTTTCTCTATGGAATAAAGAAATTACTAGCAGATTATATAAAGGAGCTTATGAAACTTTAATTCAATCAGGAATTTCGAAAGAAAAAATACAAACTTGGGAAGTTCCTGGAAGTTATGAATTAATCTATTCTGCTAAAAAAATAGCACAGTGCTACAATTTTGATTCAATCATTACAATTGGGTCTCTGATACAAGGAGAAACTTATCATTTCGAATATCTATGTCTAGCTATTTCGCAAGGAATTAAAGATATTAATATAAAATATGATGTTCCTGTTATATTTGGTGTTCTTACTGATAGAAATCAACAACAATCTTTAGACCGATCAGGTGGAATAAATGGGAATAAGGGAATTGAATGTGCTAAAACAGCTATATATATGTCTTTATTTAGAAAATCTATCAAATGAAAGATATTATTCAATTTTTGCCTGTAAATGTGATCAGTCAAATAGCTGCAGGAGAAGTTATACAACGTCCTTCTTCTGTTTTAAGAGAACTTTTAGAAAATGCAATAGATGCAAATGCAAAAATGATCGATATTTTTATAAAAGATTCAGGAAAAACGTTAATTCAGTTAATAGATGATGGAGACGGAATGAGTATAAATGATGCAAAAATGAGTATTCAGAGATATGCTACTTCAAAAATAAAAAAAGCTGATGATATTTTTCAAATTAGCACAAAAGGATTTAGAGGAGAAGCCTTGGCTTCCATTGCTCTTATTTCTCAATTAGAAATACAAACTAAAAATAAAGAGGATGTAGTGGGAATTCACCTTTTTGTAGAAGAAGGGAAAATAAAAGAAGAAATTCCTATAAATATGCTTAAAGGAACAAGGATTTCGGTCAAAAATATTTTCTATAAACTTCCTGCTAGAAGGCAATTTTTAAAATCTTCACGAATAGAATTTAAACATATTGTTCATGAATTTTATAAAATAGTTTTAGCACATAGAAATATTATTTATCGTTTTTATCATAATGACAAAATTGTTTTTTCTTTTCAAGAAGTTTCTTTAAGAGAAAGAATTAAAGAAATTTTTAAAAACAAAAATAAAATATTAACACCTATTTTAATAAAAAAAAACAGAATGATAGTCGAAGGATTTGTGAGTGTTCCAGATCCTTCTATAAAAAAAGGGAACCAGTTTATATTGGTTAATCAACGTTGTGTTACACATTTACTTTTGCACAAAAAAATTATTCATGCTTATGATGGTTTTTTGAAAAATTTGAAAACAGTTTCTTATTTTATTTTTATTCATATAGATTCAAGTTTAATAAATTGGAATATACACCCTGCAAAAAAAGAAGTTAAATTAGAGGAAGAAGAGGTTATTGGTTGTATGATTCAACAGGAAATCAAAAATATTTTGTTTTGTCAATATGAAGTTAAAAACAAAAAATTGAAAAATTCTGATGTTCTGTTATATGGCAATTCTAAAGACTCTTTTTTGAATGATTTTTATTTTGAAGAACTTTCTTATAAAGAAAAAGTAATTCAATTAGAAAATTGGTTACGATTAAATGATTTTTCTATTTTTAACAGAAATGTTCATTTAACAAATCAATTATCTAGTTATATTTCTAATGAAAAAAGAATAAAAACTCTTCAGATTAATAGAAAATACATAATTTTTGCATTGAATAATGAATATATCATATTAGTAGATCAACACAGAGCTCATCAGAACATCTTATTTGAATTTTTTTTAAGAAAAAAAAACTTAATAAGTCAACAGTTTCTTTTTCCTATAAAAGTAAGACTTTTGAAAAAAGAATTCATTTCTTTAAAAAATATAAAAGATGATTTGATTAATTTTGGATTTCATTTATATTTCTGTAATGAGTCAGCTTATTTGTATTCTATTCCTGAAAATATACATCAAAATATTTTGATTGAAATCTTTCAAAATATTTTAAAATATAATTTCATTAAAGGAGAAAAAAAGAACAAAAAAATACTTATTCAATCAATATCTAAATCCGCATCTATCAAATACGGAACAGAGTTATACCCTGATAAAATGGAATGTTTAATTAGAGATTTATTTTCTTGCCATAATCCAAATTATACGGATTCAGGAGATCTTATATTTTTTGTTTTAAGAAAAAATTTTTTTTAAAAAGTGAATTTTTATACGAATTTCAAGTCAGATGCTGTAAAACATTTAATTAGTATTAATATTCTTGTATATACAGCTGTTTTTGTTTTTTCACAATATAAAATAGAAGATATACTTTCTTTGTATCATCCTTTGGATGAACGATTTGAATTATATCAAATTTTAACTCATATGTTTATACATTCCAAACGTCTATTTTTACATATAATTTTCAATATGTTAGCTTTGTTTATGTTTGGAGGGCAAATAGAAACTTTATTAGGAATCAAAAAATTCCTAATAATATATTTTTTATCAGGAATTTTTGCCGCATTTTTCCAAATAATTTTCAATACTAGCGTAATGTATTATTTTGTTCAAACCTTAGACTTTTCACTAGCCAGAAGAACATTGGATTATCTAAATGAAGAACAAAAAATTAATCTTTATAGTTCCATGTATTCTCCTATGATGGGAGCTTCTGGTGCCGTAAGTGGAATAGTGGGAGCTTTTGCTAAATTTTTTCCAGAACATAAAATTTTTATCCTTCCTTTTCCTTTTCCAATTGCAGTTAGAAAAGCTCTTATAATTTTTATTTTTGGAAGTTTGACCTCATCCATTTTCAATTTAGCACCTGGAGTCGCTCATTTTGCCCATATTGGGGGGATTTTATCTGGTTATTTTATAGGAAGTTTTTTTTTAAAATTTAATGTTTAAAACTAAGTCAGTTTATTGTTTTCATAATACGATTCCAACGTAATTTCCAACTGAAAAAATTAAAAGGATTTTTTCTATCCCAATCGATACTCATCCATATCAATATGGGTTTTCCTACTACATGATCTTCTGGAACAAAACCCCAATAACGAGAGTCATATGAATTGTGTCTATTGTCTCCCATCATGAAATAGTAATTATTTTTTATTTTATAGTACTTTTCTGAAGGATCATTGATTATTTTTCCTTTTTCATAAGTAATAATTTCATTATAAATATGAAGATTTTTTAAATTTAATTTAATTAATTCTCCTTTTTTAGGAATATGTAATGGACCAAAAAAATCTCTATTCCAACCAGAATGAAATATATAATCTTCTTGAAAGTAAGTTGGAAAAATATTCTTTTTTATAAAAACTACATTGTCAAACAAATTCTTTATTTGAATTGCTTTTTTTTTGGTTAACATAATTTGATAAAAATATTCATCATTTTTTTCTTCAATCAATTCAATATCTTCAATATCCATTTCATTTTTAAGATATTCTATATTTAAAGGAACGTTTTCCGTTTTAATCAAATAAGCTTGTTGCTTTTCTGGAAAAAAATTTTCTTTTCTATGATTGACAAATAAAACTCCTTTTTTAATAGAAATTAAATCACCTGGCAAACCTATACAACGTTTAATATAATGATCTTTTCTATCTATAACTTGATGATTAGAATCTTTAGGAAAATTAAAGACAACTATATCATTTCTTTGTATAGATTGTACGGAATGGAAACGAAAATAAGGCCATTGTAAAATAGATATATAAGATTTTACATTTCCAATAATGTTATTATGTGTAAAAGGAATGGAAATAGGAGACATTGGCATTCGTAACCCATAATGAATTTTACTGACTAGTATGAAATCTCCTACTAATAAGGTCCTTTCCATAGAAGAAGTAGGGATTACAAAAGGTTGAATTATATAAGTATGTGTGATAAAAGAAAAAATGATAGCCAATAATATTCCTGTGTGATCTTCTTTTTTTTTTATTTTTTCTATTTTTTGAATTTTTTCAAAAAAATTGATGTAAAAAATATATAAACCGGCAGAAAAAAAGAGTAAAAGAATGTCTTTTTTTCTTCCTCTTCCAAAAAAACGAATCAAATCCATCCACAAAATAAAAAGCAAAATAATACTTGTTAATGGAGTTAATAAGAGAAATAGATACCATCTAGATCGATTGTAAGTTTTTAAAAGAATGAAAATATTATATATAGGAATAAAAATTTTCCAGGAGTTAATTCCGGATTTTTGATAAAATCTCCATGTTCCTAAAATATGAATAAGATATTCAAAAAACAAAAAAACACCACTAAAAACAAAATATTGGTGCATAAAATAAAAATATTTTTATATTTCTAATACTTCTTTCATAGAAAAAATACCATTTTTGTTTTTAATCCATTCTGCGGCAATGACAGCTCCAATAGCAAACCCTTCTCTGCTATGAGCGTTGTGTTGTATTTTGATATCTTCTATTTGAGATTCATATTTCACAACATGTGTTCCTGCTACGTTTTCGAGTCTTTTTGAAAAAATTAAAATTTGATTTTTTGTTTTTTTTTCATCTAAAACCCATGTTTTTTTCATCCTGTTCTTAATGATATCCTTTGCCAAGGATATAGCAGTTCCACTAGGTCTATCTATTTTTTCTTTATGATGAATTTCCTCAATTTTTACTTCATAATTTTCAGAAAATGGAGATAACAGTTTTGATAATTTTTTATTAATTTCAAAAAAAATATTCATTCCAATACTAAAATTGGAAGAATACAAGAAAGAGCCATTTTTTTCTAGACATATTTTTTTAATAAGTTCAAATTTTTCCATCCACCC
Organism: Blattabacterium cuenoti; assembly: GCF_014251555.1. NCBI lineage: Bacteria > Pseudomonadati > Bacteroidota > Flavobacteriia > Flavobacteriales > Blattabacteriaceae > Blattabacterium > Blattabacterium cuenoti. The sequence goes on along the minus strand of NZ_CP059190.1, from coordinate 103,923 downwards.
TGTAGTTCCACATACTGTGGGAACATTATTTTCTATGCAAATTTTTACATTATTAAAAGCAGAATCAGGTTGACTAAACTCTATTGCTACATCTGAATCTTTCAATAAAAATGGAGAAGGAGTTTCATCATAACACAATGAAATTTTATGATTTCTAATCTTTGCTATTTTTTCTATAGCTTTTCCCATTTTTCCATACCCTATTATTGCTATATTCATAGAATTATTTATTTTTTTAAAATTCATTCAAAGATAGATCATATTTTTTTTTGATAAAATTCCAATAATTTATTATATATTTGGAATGTAAAGAAACAATTTTTTCTTGTTCTTTATTTTCCTAACCTTGTTTTCAGCCCACGTGGTGAAAATGGTAGACACGCCACTTTGAGGGGGTGGTATCCAATTAAATTAGGATGTGCTGGTTCAAATCCAGTCGTGGGTACAATTAATTTATATCAGAACACGAAATAAATCAGGATTCTGATTTAAATATTGAAAATGAACTTTATACCTTTTCATTCTTCCTAATAATGCTGAAAACTCATTTTTATCAGATAATTCTATTCCTATTACAGCAGGTCCTTCTTCTTTGGAAGTTTTTTTGGAATATTCGAAATAGGCAATATCGTCTTTTGGGCCTAAAATATTATTAACAAATTCTTTTAAAGCTCCAGCTCTTTGTGGAAATTTAACTATAAAATAATGCTTTCTCTCTTCATACAAAAGAGATCTTTCTCGTATTTCTTCCGTTCTAGTAATATCATTATTCCCCCCACTTAAAATACAAACAATAGTTTTTCCTTTGATTTTTTCAGAATAAAAATCTAAAGCTGCTATTGAAAGAGCTCCAGCTGGTTCTGCGACAATGGCTTCTAAATTATATAAATCTAGAATAGTTGTACAAACTTTTCCTTCTGGAACTGTTTTGATATCATATAATATTTGATTACATATATTAAAATTTAATTCTCCTACTTTTTTTACTGATGCTCCATCAATAAATCTATCTATTGTTTCTAACTCTACGACTTTTCCTTTTTTTAAAGAAAAACTCATAGATGGAGCTCCTTGAGGTTCTACTCCTATAATTTTAGTTTTTGGACTAAATTCTTTAAAATGACTTCCTACACCAGAAGCTAAACCTCCTCCTCCAATAGGAATAAAAACATAATCTATATTTGAAATGGATTGTTGTAAAATCTCTAATCCCACAGTAGCTTGTCCTTCAATAATTTTAATATCATCAAAAGGATGAATAAAAATTTTTGCATTCTTTTTGCAATCCTTCATCGCTTCATAACTAACCGCATCAAAAGTATCTCCAATCAAAATAATCTCAATATATTCTTTTCCAAACATTTTTACTCTTTCTATTTTTTGTTTGGGGGTAGTACTAGGCATATAAATTTTTCCTGGTATCTTTAATATATGACAAGAATAGGCTACACCTTGTGCATGATTTCCTGCACTAGCGCACATTATTCCTTTTTTTAACTCTGTGTGAGAGAGACTTTTTATTTTGTTATAGGCTCCTCTAATTTTATATGAACGTATAATTTGTAAATCTTCTCTTTTTAAAAAAACATTAGCTTTATATTTTTCTGATAAAAGAGAATTTCTCTGTAACGGAGTTTCATAAATGATATCTTTTAATACATTTTTAGCTCTGATTACTTCTTTATAAGAAGGAAAGTAACCTTTTAATCTATTTTTCAATCTTTTAAAAATCCTTTAAAAATAATAAAAAGTGTAATTTTTGATTAGTTAATTTAAAAAACCAACTATTTTTTATGTTTATTCTCTGGTCTAAGATCACGAATAATTGATCCTACTTCCCATAATTCACTTTTTTTAAGATCTTGCAACTCTTTTTTTAACTTTATTCTGTAATCTATATCACTATTAGCTTTAATAATTCTTTCAGCCTCATTTCCAGAAGAAACTTCATGATATAGTTCTTTAAATATTGGGTATGTAACATCTCTAAATTTTTTCCACCAATCTAAAGCTCCTCTTTGTGCCGTTGTAGAACAATTATCATACATCCAATCCATTCCTTTTTCCGCTACTAATGGCATTAGACTTTGAGTTAGTTCTTCTACAGTTTCGTTAAAAGATTCTGAAGGGGAATGACCTTTTTCTCTTAACATTTGATATTGTGCAGAAAAAATTCCTTGTATAGCTCCCATTAAAGTCCCTCTTTCTCCCACTAAATCAGAGTATACTTCATTTTTAAAACTGGTTTCAAACAAATATCCAGATCCTATTCCTATCCCAATGGATAAAGCTTTTTCTAAACTTTTACCACTAAAATCTTGATAAATAGCATAACTAGAATTAATTCCTTTTCCTTGTAAAAAAAGTCTTCTTAAACTAGTTCCTGATCCTTTAGGAGCTACTAAAAAAATATCTATATCTTTAGATGGATATATTTTTGTTTTTTCACAAAAAGTTAATCCAAATCCATGCGAAAAATATAAAGATTTTCCTTTAGTGAGATATCTAGAAAGAGTTGGCCAAAAAGAGATTTGACCTGCATCTGATAATAGATACATGAGTATAGTCCCTTTTTCAGAAGCTTCTTCTAAAGAAAAAAGATCTTTTCCTTCTATCCATCCATCTTTTAGTGCTTTTTCCCAAGAAATAGAATTTTTTCTTTGTCCTACAATAACTTGAAATCCATTGTCTTTCAAATTGAGAGATTGTCCAGGACCTTGAACACCATATCCTAGTATAGAAATAGTTTCTTTTTTTAATATTTCTCTAGCTTTTGATAATGGAAATTCTTCTCTTGTTACAATAGTTTCTTCTACAGATCCAAATTTAATTTTCATGATTTTTATTTAATTTAATATGTTGCTAGCGGTAAATCTATTTTTTTCCATGAATTTTTTCTAGAATTTTTTTCTTCTATTCTAGAAGAATAAACATGAATGATCCCAATTAATTTTTCAATTAATTTTTTAACTTTAATCAACTGTTCTTCTTGACATTCTAAATCTAGAACATATTGAACATTTCCAATAGTTTCATTACTAGATACGTTGATATGATTAGTTTTCAAATTTCTTCTATTCAATAAAATAAGGATTCTACTCAATAATCTTGTTTCTCTTTCTCCTAAAATTATTACTCTGAATTGATGCTTCATAGTATATAAATATTTTTTAATTATGTTAAACGAATTTCATCTACAGCTGCTCCTGCAGGAATCATAGGAAAAACATTGTCTTCTCTTTCTATTACAACTTCTAACAAAAAAGCTTTTTCATTATTCAATGCTTTTTTTATAGATTCTTTTAATTCTTCTCTTTTGCCTACTTTTTTTGCTTTTATTTTATAAGCATTAGCTAACTTTATGAAATCTGGATTAATTAATTCTGTACACGAATAACGTTTATCAAAAAAAAGTTGTTGCCATTGACGTACCATTCCCAAAAAATTATTATTCAGCAATATAATTTTTACAGGAATATCATTTTGTAAAATGGCCCCCATCTCTTGTATTGTCATTTGAATCCCTCCGTCTCCTACAATACAAATAACTTGTCTATTTTTCGCTCCTAATTTAGCTCCTATTGAAGCAGGTAAAGCAAAACCCATTGTCCCCAATCCTCCAGAAGTTATTTGACTTTTTTTGTAGGTAAAATTGAAATATCTTGAAGCTATCATTTGATGTTGTCCTACATCAGTTACAAGAATAGCATTTTTTTGTTTATATTGATTAATCCACTTAATTACCTCACCCATAGTCATTCCTTTTTTTTTTGGGTTAAGATCACCTTGTATGACTACATTTTTTTCTTTTTCTTTTAGACTACAAAACTTTTCGATCCATTCTTCATGAGTCGATCCATTCACATAGTTCATTAATTTTTTTAAAGAAGATTTGCAATCTCCTAAAATCGGAATATGACATAATATATTCTTATTAACTTCTGAAGAATCAATTTCTAAATGAATGATTTTAGCTTGTTTTGCATATTTTTTGACATCTCCTGTGACACGATCATCAAAACGCATCCCTATTGCAATAAGAATATCACATTGATTGGTTAAAATATTTGGAGCATAATTTCCATGCATACCTAACATTCCTACATATAGATGGTGATCACTATCCAAAGCCCCTAATCCTAATAAAGTACTAGCTACTGGAATTCCTGTTTTTTCAACAAATTTTTTAAATTCTTCTTCTGCTTCAGCTAAAATGACTCCTTGACCTACAAGAATCAAAGGTCTTTTAGCTGTGTTGATTAAATTCGCAGCTTCTATTATTCTTTTTTCCTCTATACAAGGATATGGATGAAAATTTTTTATGTATTTACAACGTTGATAATGAAATTCAGCTTTTTGAAATTGAGCATCTTTAGTGATATCTATCAATACAGGTCCTGGTCTTCCTTTTTTAGCTATAAAAAATCCTTTTTGAATTGATTGACAAATATCTTGAGCTTTTAATACTTGAGTATTCCATTTAGTTACAGGAATAGAAATATCTATAATATTTGTTTCTTGAAACGCATCGGTTCCCAATAAATGAGAAGATACTTGTCCAGTAATACAAACAAGAGGAGTACTATCTATCAAGGCATCTGCTAATCCAGTAATCAAATTAGTAGCTCCTGGACCTGAAGTAGTGAAACATACACCTATTTTTCCAGTTGCTCTAGCATATCCTTGTGCTGCATGAATAGATCCTTGTTCGTGACGCATCAAAATATGCGAAACTAAATTTAAATAGTCGTGTAAAGAATCATAAATAGGCATAATCGCTCCACCTGGATAACCGAATATGTATTCTACCTCTTCATGTAAGAGTGCTTTTATTACTATTTCTGAACCGGAGAATAACTTTTTTTCCATACAATTAAAATTGATCTGTAATGCACCCTTCAGAAGCTGGAGATACTATTTTTGTATACTTGTATAAGTATCCTTTTTTGACTTTCAATGAAGGAGGGATCCATGATTTTTTTCTTCTTTGTATTTCATCATTTTCCACTTCAAGAGTAATGGTATTATTTTCCGAATCTATTTTAATAAAATCTCCATTTTGAACCAAAGCTATTAAGCCTCCAGATTGTGCTTCTGGAGTAATATGTCCTACTACAAAACCGTGTGATCCTCCTGAAAATCTTCCATCTGTAATAAGAGCTACTTTTTTTCCTAGTCCTGATCCCATAATATAAGACGTTGGTTTTAACATTTCTGGCATTCCAGGACCTCCTTTCGGACCTACATATCTGATGACAATTACAATTCCAGGAAAAACTTGATTATTTAAAATTGCTTGATTGGCTTCTTCTTCTGAATTAAAAACATTAGCTTTCCCACGAAAAATAGTTCCTTCCTTTCCAGTTATTTTAGCTATGGCTCCTTCTGGAGAAAGATTCCCATATAAAATTCTGATATGTCCGTTTTTTTTAATAGGTTTATCTAAAGAATGAATAATTTTTTGATTAAAAGTTATATTAGGAACATTTTTCATATTTTCAGATAATGTTCTTCCAGTAACTGTTAGACAATCTCCTGATAATATTCCTTCATTTAATAAATATTTTATAATAACAGGGATGCCTCCTATATACATATGAATATCCTCCATTAAGAAAATTCCACTTGGTTTTAAATTTCCAATAAGAGGAACTTGATTGCTTATCCTTTGAAAATCTTTTAAAGAAAAATCAATATTTGCAGATTTGGCAATAGCTAAAAAGTGTAACACCAAATTGGTAGAACCTCCTAAACACATAGCTAATTTTACTCCATTTTCTATAGAAGACTTTGTGACTATATCTTTCGGTTTGATCCTTCTTTCCAGAAGTTTTTGAATGTATGTAGAAACTTCTTCACACTCTATTTGTTTATTTTCACTTGTTGAAGGAGATGAAGAAGAATAAGGAAGCATCATTCCCATAGCTTCTAAAGCAGAAGCCATGGTATTTGCAGTATACATCCCTCCACAAGCTCCTGGCCCTGGACAAGAATTTTTGACAATATTTTTGTACTCTGTTTCTGAAATTTTGCAAGTATTTTTTTTTCCTAGAGCTTCAAAAGAAGAAACTATATCTAATTTTTGACCATTATAATAACCTGAAGAAATACTTCCTCCATACACTATGATAGATGGACGATTCAATCTAAGTAAAGCAATCATAACTCCCGGCATATTTTTATCGCATCCGGGAATAGCAATTATTCCATCATAATGGTGTGAATCAACTACTGTTTCTATGCTATCCGCTATTAATTCTCTAGAAGGTAAAGAGTATCTCATTCCTGAAGTCCCCATAGTAATTCCATCACTCACTCCAATAGTAGTAAATTGAAATCCTACTAAATCTTTAGTTATAACCGATGATTTTATTTTTTTTGCTAATTTATCCAAATGCATATTGCAAGGATTTCCCTCGTACCAATTGCTAACTATTCCTATCTGAGCTTTACAAAAATCGGATTCTTTCATTCCTGTAGCATACAACATAGCATGTGCTGCTGGTAAATTAGGCTCTTTTGTTATCTTTTTGCTAAAATCGTTAATTCTTTTTTCCATGAGATGTTTTATAAATCAAAAACCCCTACCGGTTAGTAGGGATAAAAAAATAACACTTAATCTGAATAGATTTTTTATAAAAACTATCCAAAAAATGAATTATATAATATGCAAAAATATGAAAAATATAGATTATATAAAAGCAATTTTTAGTGATTTATTTTTATAATATTATCATTTTTTTGATTGATTTATGAATATATTGTAAAGTTTATAATCAAAAAATCTCTCTGCAACGTATTATTATTAATAATAAAAAAAAAATGGTTTTTTTTGAAAAAAATAAAATTTTACATTTGTAAAATATAAAATAATATTATTTAATAAATAACTCCTGATCCTACTAATTCTTTTCCGATATACCAAGCCGCAAACTGTCCTTCTGTTATAGCACATTGCATTGTTTCAAATTCAATGAACATTCCTTTTTTTATTTTGTATAATTTTGATTTTTGCAATGGTTGTCTATAACGAATTCTACAAAAAACATCCATTTTTTCTCCTTCGCTAAGACTAAGATCCTGTCTGATCCAATGAATGTTTTCTTCCTGAACAAACAAAGACTTTCTATATAAACCGGGATGTTTTTTCCCCATTCCAGTATAAACAATATTTTCTTTTACATCGGTTTCAAGAACAAAAAGAGCCTCTTTGTAACCTCCTACAGCTATTCCTTTACGTTGTCCCTTAGTAAAATAATGAGCACCTTGATGGTATCCAATTATTTTTCCATCTGATTTTTTATACTTTTTTTTTCTAGATGAAAAAAATAACTCTTCTTCCTTAGAAGAAAAAAATTTTTTTTCTTGATAAACTAAAGCATTAGAATTAATGTAAACTACTTCTCCTTTTTTTGGAACAATTTTTTTTTGTAAAAATCTGGGTAATTTAATTTTGCCTACAAAACAAAGACCTTGTGATTCTTTTTTATGAGCATTGCGTAATCCATTTATTTTGGCAATTTTTCGAACTTGATTTTTCGTCAATAAACCTAATGGAAATAGTGATTTTTTCAATTGATATTGTGTTAATTGACATAAAAAATACGATTGATCTTTATTAAGATCTTTTCCTATTAAAAGACGATAAATTATTTTTTTATTTTTTATAATTTTTTCTTTATTCACATAATGACCTGTAGCAATAAAATCTGCTCCTAAATCAATAGCCTTTTTTAAGAAAATATTGAACTTAATTTCTTTGTTACACAAGATATCTGGATTAGGAGTCTTCCCTGATTTATACTCATTAAACATGTAATTAATGACATATTTTTTGTATTCCTTTTTCATTTCAATTACTTGAAAAGGAATATTTAATTGTTGGGACACTAACATAGCATCAATTCTATCTTCCTTCCAAGTAGTACATTTATTGAAAACCGAATCTTCCTCTTCCCAATTATCCATAAATAAACCAATAACTTCATAACCTTTCTTTTTAAGAATTAATGCAGCAACACTTGAATCAACACCTCCTGAAAGTCCAACTACCACTTTTTGCATTATGATATTATTGTTATCGATTTACGGTAAATTCGTTCTGAAAAAAAACGTGTACACTAATTATGAGAAAAACCTTCCTTATCTTGGCATTGCGAAGAGAGTTCCATTTCTTTGAAATGGTTTTCTTGAATTGATATTCTTTTTTACAACTTTTTACAACAACGTTAACAAACGTTTTTATCTTATAAAGATAAAACATCAGAATATAGATAGAAAAAATTTTTTTAAGAAAACATTTCTCTTACACGATCAAAAAACGACTTTTCTGAGTTATCAGGATGAGGAAGAAAATTTTCATTTTTTCTCATTTTTTCGAAAAATTTTTTTTGTTCCTCATTAATTTTCTTTGGAGTCCAAACATTAACATGAATCAAAAGACTTCCATGTCCATATCCTTCAATATTAGGTAATCCTTTGTTTTTTAGTCTAAGAGTTTTTCCTGATTGTGTACCTGGATCTATTTTAATTCTTGCTTTTCCATTAATAGTCGGAACTTCTTTTGAAGCTCCCAATATTGCATCTGGGAAAGAGATATATAAATCATAATGAAGATTACTTCCCTCTCTCTTCAATTGAAGATGAGGAATTTCTTCAATTAACACAATTAAATCTCCAGGAATTCCTCCAAATGGAGCCTCATTCCCTTTTTCAGAAACTTTAAGTTGAATTCCTTCTGTAAGTCCTGCGGGAATTTTAATATTCACTAATTCTTCTTCTTTAATTAATCCATGTTTATTCGCTCCATAAGGGATATTATCAACATTTTTTCCAGTTCCAGAACATGTATAACATTGAGAAGTCGTTTGCATTCTTCCTAAAATAGTATTGGTCACTCGTATAATTTGACCAGTTCCATTGCAAGATGAACAATTTTTGAATTTGATTCCTTTAGCAACTTTCAGCCTTCTTACTTTAACTTTTTTTTCCACTCCATTAGCTATTTCTTCTAATGAAAGTTTTACTCTTATTCTCAAATCACTTCCTTTAATAGTTTTATGCCGATTTGATCTTCCAAATCCAAAACTAGAAAAACCTTCTCCAAATGCATCAGCGAAAATGTCTCCAAAATTTGCAAAAATATCTTCCATATTCATTCCTGAATCAGAACCGCTTCCTTTTACCCCAGAATGTCCGAATTTATCATAACGTTGTCTTTTTTCTGAATTACTTAAAATCTCGTAAGCTTCGGCTGCCTCTTTAAATTTTTCTTCTGCTTTTTTTTTATCATCTAAATTCTTATCTGGATGATATTTTATTGCTAATTTTCGATAAGCTTTTTTAATTTCTTCTGAAGAGGCGTTTCTAGAAACTCCTAATACTTCGTAATAATCTTTTTTCACCATGAAGATAAAAATTTATTTTCCGGTTATGACTTTAGCATGTCGTATGACTTTTTCCTTCAGAATATATCCAGCTTCTATAATTTCTATGATTTTTCCTTTAAACCCTTCTGTAACAGCCGGAATTTGTGAAATAGCCTCGTGTAAATCTGTATTAAAATCATCTCCTTTTTTTATTTTCATTTTATTTAATCCTTTTTCTTTTAAAATTTTAATAAGTTTTTCTTGTATTAAAGAAATTCCTTTAACGATAAGTTCATCTTTAGATTTTTTCAACTCTTTAAGTCCTCGTTCAAAATCATCTAAAATCGGAATTAAATCTATCAAAATTTGTTCATGAACAACTCTAAAAATATCAAATCTTTCTTTTTGAATACGTTTTTTATAATTTTCGAATTCTGCAAAGAGACGTAAAAACTTGTTTTTTTCTTTTTCTAATTCTTCCTGAAGAACCTCTATTTCTTTCTTTAATGGATCCTTTTTCTCTTCTTGACAAGATCCTACATTACAGACTTCGTTAGATGAACCTGACTGTTTTTCAGTGTTTTTTTGATTAATATCCATAATATAAAAGGTTAATATCCATAATATAAAAATATTTTCAACATAATTCTATGGACTAAAAGCAAAAGATTTGCCAAAATTTTAATTATGTCATTATGACATTTTTTAATTAAATCAATTTTATAGGGTTGAATTTTAAACATTTTCTGATATCATTCAACCTATTATTAGCTATCTTTTTCGCTTTTTTAGCACCCAAAGAAAGAATATGATCTAATAAAGATTTGTTTTTCATGAAAGAAAAAAACTTTTTTCTTTCTGTTGAAAACTTATGAATTATAAGATCATATAACGCTATTTTGGCCTCAGCATATCCATATCCTCCTTTTAGATATTTCTCTTTCATTTTATCTATTTTGTCTAAAGGAGCTATTAATTTGTATAAGGACATTACATAATCTGTTTCCGGATTTTTCTTTTCTTCCAGAGACTTACTATCCGTACGAATGCTCATAATTTGTTTTTTCAAAATTTCATCTGAAGAAAAAATATTAATCCAATTTTTTTTAGATTTACTCATTTTGTCTCCATCCGTTCCAGGTACAGACATAGTTTTTTTTTGCAAAAGAGCATGAGGCAATACAAATAATTTTTTACCTATTCTTTTATTAAAAGAAGTAGCTATACGTCTAGCTATTTCTATATGTTGTAATTGATCTTTTCCTACGGGAACAATTTTAGCGTTATAAAGCAGAATATCAGCAGCCATTAAAATAGGATAAGAAAATAATCCCATACTAATTTTTCCTTTATCTATTCTTGTTATTTCATTTTTAAATGAATGAGCTAATGTCAGTCTTTGATAAGGAAAAAAACAACTGAAATACCAAGCTAACTCAGTTACTTCAGAAACATCAGATTGTCTATAAAAAAGACAATTTTCCGTATTCAATCCAAAAGCTAACCATGCTGCCGCAATTTGATAAGTATTATTTCTTATTGTTTTTATATTATTTACTTGAATCAGAGAATGTAAATCTGCTATAAATATAAATGAAGAATCTTTTTCATTTCTATTAGCAATGTCTACAGATGGAATTATAACACCTAAAATATTTCCTAAATGAGGAGTTCCTGTACTTCTAATTCCTGTTAACATTTTTTTCCATAGTTGTTTGTTGTAAACAAATGTATAATTTAATCAACTAAACTAATTGAAATGAGTGATTTATTGACTTTTCAATCGAAAACTTGATTATCTTTTTTCATTTAAAGATTCTAACCCACTGATGATTTCAAGTATTTCTTTAGTAATTGTAGTTTGTCTTTCTTTATTATAATTTAATACTAGATCATTTTTGATGTCAGATGCGTTTTCTGTAGCTTGATGCATAGATATCATACGTGCTGTATGTTCTGAAGCAGAAGATTTCAAAAAAATTTTTAATAGTTTTGCATGTAGGAATTTTGGAATTAAATAATTAAATATTTCTTTTTGGGAAGGTTCTAAAATAGAATCAATTCCTATTTTCTTTTTTTTCAAATCCACAGACATTGGAAGAAATTTTTCTACAACTATTTCTTGAAATAATGATTTTTTTAGAAGATTATTATATATCAAATAAATAGAAGAAAATCTTTTTTGAATAAAGTTTGAAATTAATTTTTTTGTTAAAAGTTGGATTTTTTCATTCGTTTTAGTTAAATCATCCCCACAATCAATCCAATTGTTATTTTTGTCATACATGTTATATTTTTTTACTAAAAAATCGAATCCTTTTTTACCAATAGAAAAAAACATGCATTCATTATGTGAATAACTTTTTTTTTGAAAAAAAGAATTAATTTTTTCAAAAATTAGGGAGTTAAAAGAACCGCATAATCCACGATTAGAAGTGAATACAATAAATAATTTATTTTTTCCTTCTTCTAAAAAATATTTATTTTTTTCAAAATTTTCCTTTTTTTCCGTTAACAAAAAATCTGAAAGAAGTAATTCTATATGATCAAAATAAGTTTTGATATGCGTCAGTAAACCTTTGGTTTTTCGTAATTTTACGATAGAGATCATTTTCATAGCCTCCGTAGTTTTAATAACTGATTCTATAGATAATATTCTTCTTTTGATCTCTTTTGGATTAGACATAAAAAAAATTTAGCATACATATTTATTGCTTAATTCCAAAGCTATTTTTTCCAAAATTCCAGATATTTGATCATCAAGCATTCCATTTCTTAATGAATTTAATAAATCTTCATGTTTTTCTTTCAAATAAAAAAGATATTCTTTTTCAAAATCTGAAATTTTATGAATAGGAATATTTTTTAATATATTTTTGGTTCCAACATAAATAATGGCTATTTGATCTGCTATATCATATGGAGAATGAGGAGATTGTTTTAATATTTCTATGTTGATTTTTCCTTTTTTTAGAATTTCCATAGTAGATGGATCTAATTCAGAACCAAATTTTGAAAAAGATTCCAATTCTCTAAATTGAGCTTGATCTAATTTTAAAGTTCCAGATATTTTTCTCATAGATTGAATTTGAGCAGATCCTCCTACACGAGAGACTGATATACTTTCATTAATTGCGGGACGAATTCCAGAATGAAATAAATCTTTTTCTAAAAAAATTTGTCCATCTGTTATGGAAATTACATTAGTCGGAATATAAGAAGATATATCCCCAGATTGAGTTTCAATAATAGGTAAAGCAGTTAAAGATCCTCCTCCTTTGATCTCTTTTTTAATAGACTCTGGAATGTCATTCATTTTTTCAGCCATTTTCTGATCTTTTATGATTTTAGCTGAACGTTCTAAAAGACGAGAATGTAAATAAAAAACATCTCCCGGATATGCTTCTCGACCAGGAGGACGTCGTAATAACAAAGAAATTTCTCTATAAGAGACAGCTTGCTTTGATAGATCATCATATATAACCAAAGAAGAACGACCAGTATCACGAAAATATTCTCCGATAGCAGTTCCTGAAAAAGGAGCAAAAACTTGCATGGGAGCTGGATCAGAAGATTTAGCTGCAACTATTACTGTGTAAGGCATAGCTCCCTTTTCTTGCAATATATTGTAAATTCTTGCTATTGTAGATCCTTTTTGACTAACAGCTACGTAAATACAATAAACTGTCTGATTTTTCTCATAAAATTTTTTCTGATTGATAATAGCATCAATAGCTATGGTTGTTTTTCCAGTTTGTCGGTCTCCAATAATCAATTCTCTTTGTCCTCTTCCTATGGGAATCATAGAATCTATAAATTTAATACCAGTTTGAAGGGGTTCTTTGACAGGCTCTCTGTAAATGACCCCTGGAGCTTTTCTTTCTAAAGGCATGTCAAATAATTTTCCTCCTATAGGTCCTTTTCCGTCAATAGGATTTCCTAATGTATCTATAACACGACCTAACATGCCTTCACCGACTTTTATAGAAAAAATCTTTCCTGTTCTTTTAACTAAATCTCCTTCTTTGATATTTTTTGATGGACTAAGCAGAACAATACTCACGTGATCTTCTTCAAGATTCAAAACTATGCCTTTAATTCCGGTCTGAAATTCTACTAATTCTCCATAAAAAGCGGAATTGAGACCAAAAGATCTAGCTACTCCATCTCCTACTTGAATAATAATACCAGATTCAGATAATTTTGATTCAAATTGAAAATTTGATAATTGTTCTTTAAGAATCGATGATATTTCAGAATATTTTAAATCTGACATGAAAATAAAATCTTTATTTAAGAATTTTTAAATATTTTTTAATACAAAATAAATGCTCTTTAACGCTAAAATTCCATTCTTCGTATCCTATACGAAACAAAAAACCTCCAATGATAGATGGATCAGCTTTATTAATTATGTGAATTTTTTTTTTCTGATACTTAGGACTCATTTTAATTTTATGTGTAATTATTTTTTGCATATCTATACTTAAAGGAAATGCGGAAATAACAATACATTTTATAAGTCCTTTTTTTTCTTTTTTATATATTTCTTGATATTCTAAAAAAATTTCTCTTAAAAGAGATTCTCTTTTTCGTATGATTAAAAGTTTTACAAATTGAAAAAGGAAAATATCAAAAGGATAAAGAATTTTTTTGAAAATTATTATTTTTTTTTTAGAACTTAATAATGGGGTAGAAAGAATCTTACTTAAATCCACATTTTGATACAATAAAGAAAATACCTTTTTGACTTTATGATAAAAAAAATCATTTTTATTAGAAAATTCAAAAAAAACTCTAGCGTAATGTTTAATTATTTTGCTTGAAAACATTTTGATATCAATCAATATAATAATTTATCTGTTAATTCTTTAATCAACTTATCTTGTTGGTTTGTTTGATTTAGCTCTTTTATTAATATTTTTTCAGCTATTTGGATAGAAATGTCTCCTATTTGATTTTTTAATTTATAAATAGCAGCTTCTCTTTCTATTTGAATACTTTTTTTTGATTCTTCTAGAATCTTTTTCTTTTCTATCAAACTTTCTTCTTTTGCTTTTAGTTTGATTTTTTCTCTAATTTGAATAGCCTCTTTCAAAATCATATCTCTTTTCACACGAGTTTCTTTTAATATTTTTTCTTTCTGATTTTCTATATCTTTCAATTCATTTTTCACTTGATCCGCCTTTTCAATAGACATTCTAATTTTTTCTTCTCTTTGATCAATAAAATTCATGATCGGCTTCCAAGCAAATTTAGAAAGGAACAATATGAGGATTACAAATATTATAGTATGCCAAACAATCAATCCAACAGAAGGTGTAACCAGATCCATCTTTAAAAAAAATTATTTAAATACGGCTAACAATGTAGTAACTATTCCAAAAAGGGCTGCTCCTTCAATCAGTGCAGCTGCAATAATCATTGCATTCTGTATTTTTCCTGAAGCTTCAGGTTGTCTAGCAATAGCATCCATTGCAGAACTACCTATTTTTCCAATTCCCAGTCCTGCTCCAACTACTGCAAGCCCCGATCCTAAAGCTGCTAATCCAGAGTAAGTTAAATCTATATCCATATGATTAATATTTTAATGCGTTTCACTTTCATAATTTTTGACAGCCATTCCTATAAGCAAAGAAGATAAAGTAGTAAAAATAAAAGCTTGCAAAAAGGCTACCATAATTTCTAACATAGAAATGAAAAAACCGAAAATTATGGAAAAACCGGCTATGAAAAAATTTTTAAAAATAAAAATAAGACAAATAAAACTTAAAATAATTATATGTCCAGCAGTTATATTAGCAAACAAACGAATACACAAAGTTAATGGTCTAATGAAAATTCCAATAAACTCTATAGGAGCTAATAAAAATCGAATTCCTATTGGAACTCCGGGCATCCAAAAAGTATGTTTCCAATAACTTTTGCTTGCATTTATATTGGTAATGATAAATGTACTTATAGCCAAAACAAATGTAATATTTATGTTTCCAGTAACGTTTGGAAATCCTGGAATAAGACCCATCAAATTATTAAATAATATAAAGAAAAAAGATGTTAACAAAAAAGGTAGATAAGTTTTGTATTTTTTTTCTCCAATATTAGGAATCACTATTTCATCACGTATAAACAAAATCAAAAATTCTAAAAAAATACCTAAACTCCATTTAATTTGATAATTTTTATAATTCTGTTTCATTCGCATAAAGAGATAACATAACAGAAAAAAAGAAATTAAAAGAGCAACCACATTTTTTGTAATAGAAAAATCCCAAGGTTTATCATTAATTGGAATTCCTTTTGAATCGAAATGAAATCTTCCAATTGAATTAGTATTATATATTTTACCCTGAAACATTTTATAATATCCATATTTTCCTTTAAACACTTTTTCACATGATAATTTAGATGAAGAAAAAATTTCTAATCCATGATTCCACAAAATGACAGGCAGGAATAAAACAATTCCGCCATTATTGTGAGAACCAGCAATGTGCCATTCATGAGAATCACTGACATGCTCAAAAATTGTATTAGCTATGTCCATTTTATTTTTACTGTCCTGATGTTTGTCATTTTGAATTTCAGTATTAGAATACAAAAGAAAAAGAAAAGACAAAAACAAGAATAACAAATTTTTTGAAATCATTTGTTAAGAATAAAAAAACAGGAAACAAATTTAGATTTTTTCCAAAAGAAAGTATTGTTTTTTTCAAAATAATTTTTTGAAAAAATTGTATTTTCATTTTTTGAGTACATTTGCATACAATATTGTTATGAAATTTTATTTATTTACTTACAATGAAGGAAGAAACAAAGCTCATTCAAAACATTTTATCAGATCCTCTTACAGGTGCTATTTCTACACCAATATATCAAACATCAACTTATGTACAAGAATCTCCTGGAGTTCATAAAGGATTTGATTACACAAGAACAAATAATCCTACAAGAAAGATTCTGGAACGTTTAATCACTGATTTAGAATCTGGTTATGCGAGTTTAGCGTTTTCTTCAGGATTAGCATCTGTCGATGCTGTTTTAAAATTATTAAAATATGGAGATGAAATAGTAGCTGTAGATGATATTTATGGAGGTACTTTTCGTTTATTGAATTTGTATAAAAAATTAGGACTTAATACTAAGTTTGTAGATACAACTAATGCAGAAAAAACTATATCAGTTATTTCTAATAATACGAAATTGGTTTGGTTGGAAACCCCTACAAACCCTACCTTGAAAATATCTGATATAGAATATATTAGTAAAAAATCAAAAAAGAAAAATCCAAAAGTATTGATTGTAGTAGATAATACTTTTGCTTCTCCTGCTATTCAAAATCCTCTCAAGTTAGGTGCAGATATAATCATTCATAGTGCTACAAAGTATTTGGCAGGACATTCAGATGTATTAGCTGGATTAATTACAGTAAAAGATCCAGATTTATATGAAAAATTGAAATACATTCAAAATGCTACTGGAGGAGTTTTATCTCCTATTGATTGTTGGTTAACAATAAGAGGTTGTCAAACTTTGTATTTACGTGTTCAAAAACAATCTAAAAATGCATTTCAAGTTGCTTCTTTTTTAGAAACTAAAAAAGGTTCCTACGTTGATAAGGTTTATTATCCTGGATTATCACATCACAAAAATCATTTAATAGCAGTAAAACAACAACGATATTTTGGAGGAATTGTTTCTTTTAGTCTTCAAAATGATACAATAGAATCAGCAAAGAAAATTGTGACATCGACTAAACTGTTTAAACTAGCAGAAAGCTTAGGAGGAACAAAAAGTTTAATTTGTCATCCATCCACTATGACTCACAAATCTACTCCTTTGGAAGTTAGAATAAATGCTGGAATACAGGATTCTCTCATTCGTTTATCTCTTGGAATAGAAAACGTAGAAGATCTTATAGAAGATATAGATCAAGCCTTAAAATAATTTTTCGTCATGAAATGGAATTCCTATCTGGGATAGTTCTTTGCGAATCCTATCTGATAAGATCCAATTTTTTTGTTTTCTTGCTTCTGTTCGAAATTTGATTAATCTTTCGATAAGTATTTTCAATTTTTCTTCAGAAGGATTTTTTTCTGCTTTTTGTTCTTTTTCTTGAAGACCAAGAATATCAAAAACAAAATAAATCATATATTTTTTCAATAAATTGACATGGGTTTTTTCTATATCATTCAAAAAATTAATAACCTGAGTAGCTTTAAATAAGTGAGAAATCAATAGAGGAATATTAAAATCGTCATTGATAGCTTTATAACAACATTGAATCCAATGAAACACATCAAAAATGTGATGATTTTTTGTTAATGTTTTCGGATGGAAATCTTTTAATATTTTGACAGCTTTCATGATTCTATCATATCCTTTTTCTGCATTCATGAGTCCTTGATTTGAAAAATTCATAACGCTTCTATAATGAGATTGCAAAATGAAAAATCTGATAATACTAGGAAAAAAAGGTTTTTGACAAAATTTATTGTGGGAGTGAATGATATCTTTTAATTCTAAAAAATTTCCTGTGGATTTACTCATTTTTTTTCCATTTAAAGTTAACAGATTAGTATGCATCCAATAGTGTGCAAGATATTTTTTGTTATAAACACCTATAGCTTGTGCTAATTCACATTCGTGATGAGGAAATTTTAGATCTATACCACCTCCATGAATATCAAAAATTTCTCCCAAATATTTTGTGCTCATAGCAGTACATTCTATATGCCAACCAGGAAATCCTTTTCCCCATGGAGAATTCCAACTCATAATATGACTAGTATGAGCTCTTTTCCAAAGAGAAAAATCTTGTGGATTACGTTTTTCTTCTGAAAAATTTAATTTTTGATTAAAAAGTTTATCGATTTTGTTCTTGCTAAGAATTCCGTAAAAATATAACTTTTTATATTCTTTTAAATTGAAATAAACAGAACCATTTATTTCATATGCTAAATTTTTTTTAATTAATTCTTTAATCATATCTATTTGTTCTATGATATGACCCGTTGCTGTAGGTTCTATGCTTGGAGACTGAACATTTAAAATGCTTAATAAATTATGAAAAGAAAGAGTATATTTTTGAACTATTTCCATAGGTTCAAGTCCTTCCAAGCGAGATCTTTTAGAAATTTTATCTTCTAAATCATTTTCTTCATTTTCTAAATGTCCAACATCAGTAATATTTCTAACATAACGAACTTTATAACCTAAATGTTTTAAGTAACGAAAAACAATATCAAATGATATGAATGTACGACAATTTCCCAAATGCAAGTGATTATAAACTGTAGGACCACAAACATAAATTCCTACATGTTTTTCATGAATAGGTTTAAATAATTCTTTTTTACCTGTTAAAGAATTATATATTTTTAAATTCTTTTGCATATGATTTTCCATATCCATTTCTAAATTCCAATGTGATGTAAAAATTCTCTTCGAATTTCTGAATTGTTTTTAAAAGATCCTACTAGTTCGGTTGTTACAGTCCTACTATCTATATCTCTAATTCCACGAGAATTAACACATAAGTGTTTTGCTTCTATCACACATGCTACATCTTGGGTCTCTAACATTTTTTTTAAAGATTCAACAATTTGGATGGTTAAACGTTCTTGAACTTGTGGTCTTTTTGCATAAAAATTCACAATTCTATTAATTTTAGAAAGGCCGACTACCTTTCCATTAGAAATATAACCAACATGAGCTTTTCCTACAATAGGAAGAAAATGATGTTCACAAGTGGAATAAACTGTTATATTTTTTTCGATCAACATTTGATTATACTTATATTTATTTTCAAAAATAGAAGGCTTAGGAGTATTTTTTGGATTAAGACCGCTAAATATTTCTTGAATAAACATTTTTGCTACACGTTTGGGAGTGCGTCGTAAACTATCGTCAGTCATATCTAAACCTAATATTTTCATAATCTGAAAAAAATGTTTTTCTATTTTTTCAATTTTTTCTTCATCACTCATCAAAAAAGCCTGTTTTTGTGAAGACCTTTCATGATTGATTGAATAATTCAAAATATAATTAATGTTTTTTTTTTTTAAAATTTTTTTCTGTTTTTCTTCCATCATAAAATGAACTTAATCCGTAGATAAGTGGACAAAGTTACAAAAAGGATTTTGTATGGTTGCATTCACATGTTTTTTGATTTTTATTTATTTCAGAAAAGAAGGAATTTTGCAAACAGGAATAAGTATCATTTTGTGCTTATTCTTTTGATTTAAGATTTGATATTTTTTCAAAATTTCGTGTTCTTTTTCTTTCAAAAAATTATAATCTTTTTTTTTAATCATTTCCATAGCCCATTCCAACTCCTCATAAGTAGCTCCTAATTGCTCTTCATCCGATCGTTGATCTTCCCAAAGTCCATCTGTTGGTTTTGCTTTTTGTATTTCATTATCAATATTTAATTCACTAGCAATCAAACGAATTTCACTTTTAGTTAAATCGGCTATGGGATGTAAATCTACTCCTCCATCTCCATATTTAGTAAAAAAACCTACACCAAAATCTTCTACCTTGTTTCCAGTTCCAATAACAAGATAATTTTTCATGTTAGCGTAATAGTATAAAGTCAACATTCGAAGACGAGATTGAACATTAGCTAATGCCAAAGAAGATCTTTTAATTTTTTTATTAATAATATGACAAAAAGAAGTGAATAAAATTGATAAATCTTTTTTTAGATAATAAACGTTTGAAAATTTGTTAGTCAAAAATTTTGCATGTTTTGCTGATAACAAATTTTTCTTTTTTTCTAAAATAGGCATTTCTAGTATCATGGTAGGAAATTTTGTCATAGATGCTAAAAAAGAAGTGACAGAAGAATCTATTCCTCCAGATATTCCAATTATCAAACCATTTGATTTAGATTTATGAACATATTCTTTTAACCAGGATACAATATATTTGATTATCTTTTTTGTTTTCATATTTGTTTTCATAATTTTTAGAAAATAAAATTTTAAAATTTATATGTCTTTAATTCTAAATTTAGAAACTTCTACTAAAAATTGTTCGGTAAGTATTGCTGAAAATGGAATATGTATAATTTCTGTCGAAGAGTGTTTTGAACAATATTCTCATTCAGAGAAATTACATACATTTATACGATATGCTACAGAAATTTCTAAAATCCGTCTTAAAGATTTGAAATCCGTTTGTGTCAGTAAAGGACCAGGATCGTATACTTCTTTAAGAATCGGAGTATCGGCAGCTAAAGGTTTATGCAGTTCACTAGGAATTCCTTTATTGTCTGTAGATACTTTAACTGTTATGAGTCAAAAAATAAATATAAAAAGTGGATTTTTGATTCCAATGATACATGCTAAATCTGATTTATTTTATACTTCATTATTCAATAAATCAAAAAAAAGATTAAGTTCTATTTTTAGAAAAAAAATTCATGATGATTTTTTTACATGCTTAACTAAAAATGAAAAAGTATATTTCATAGGGGATATTGATTTGATAGATCAAAAATTATTTTATAATAATAGATTTTTTACTAAAGTTTATCCTTCTGCTATCGACATGTCTTTCATTTCTTACATTAAATTTTGTGGTAGTGAATTCGATGATATTGAAAAATTTATCCCTTTTTATTTATAAAGTTGTTAAATTTTATATGGTATAACAATGATTTAAATCCATAATTTTTTGAAAAAAATCATTAGAGTTGGCACACGAAACAGTCCTTTAGCTGTTTTTCAAGCAAGAAAAGTTCAAAAATTACTTAAGAAAGAAGGTTATTTTTCTCACTTATTTCAAATAAAATCTGAAGGAGATTTAATTCAAAATGTTCCTATTCATACATTAAAAAATGTGGGAGTTTTTACAAGAAAACTGACTCAGTTTATGCTTTCAGGGAAAATTGATATAGCTATTCACTCTTTAAAGGATGTTCCTATCAACTTACCAAAAGGGATTATATTATCTGCTTATTTAAAAAGAGGAAGTTTTTTTGATTCACTAGTATATAAAGGGTCAAATGATTTTTTATACAATCCAAAAATTCATGCACTAATAGCTACTGGAAGTATTAGAAGAGGTGCTTTTTGGAAAAATCGTTATCCACATCATAGCCTGATTGATTTAAGGGGAAATATAAATACTAGATTAAAAAAATTACAAAAAAATCCTTGGAAAGGTTCTATTTTTGCTAAAGTAGGTTTAGATCGCCTAGGGATATTAAATAATTTTAAATCTTTTAATTGTAAAGTTTTAGATTGGATGATTCCTTCTCCAGGACAAGGGGTTATTGTTGTATCTACTCTTGAAAAAAATGACAATATTAATTGTCTAATTAAAAAATTAGATGATCAAGAAACTAGATTATCTGCAAATATAGAACGTCAATTTTTAAAAACTTTAGGAGGTGGATGCATAAGTCCTATAGGAGCTCATGCCATTGTCAAAAATCAAATTATTTATTTTACTGGAATATTGCTCAGTTTAGATGGAATGCATAAAATTAAAAAAACGAAGATAGGCACTAATTATGATATGATTGGATTTCAGTGTGCTGAAGAAATTTTAAAAGAAGGAGGAAGAGAAATATTAGAAGAAATCAAAAAAAATATTTCATAAAAATCATGATTCAAATTAGATTCCGAAATCTTTTAGAAATTGCTACTCCAATAATATTTCTTTATATAATTTTTTCTTTAGGATGGAAAACTTTCCGATTTTTTAATGCAGAAATTATTATAGGAATAGTATTAACTATAAGTATTTTACACCTTTTTGTTCTTTTTGATCAAAATTCAAAAAAAGATTATAAATCCATGGTCTTTTTATCTTTTTTTATATTAATAATCTTTCTTATTTTTTCTTTTGTAAAAGTATTCCTATACAATAAAGGAAAAATTACAGATGATATAAAAATATCTTTACTGATTAGTTTGATTTTATATATACTTATTCGTATTACTTATTTTATGCGAATAGTATACGTAAAAATACATAATCCTGCTTTTATATTTATTATAAGTTTTGTTTTTTTATCTTTATTAGGGTCTTTTTTGTTAATGCTTCCAGCATCTACAGTCAAAAAAATATCATTTATAGATGCTTTATTTACTTCTACCAGCGCAGTATGCGTTACAGGATTAGTTGTATTAGACACAGCAAAAGATTTTACTTATTTAGGAAAAGTGATTATACTTATTTTAGTTGAACTGGGAGGATTAGGAATTTTAACCATAACTTCTTTTTTTAGTTATTTTTTTAGAGATGGATTTTCTTTTAAAGAAGCCATTTTTGTTAGTAATTTTTTAAATACAAAAACCACAAGTAACGTTCTTAGTTTAGCAGTAAAAGTAGTTCTGTTTACTCTAACAGTAGAATCGATAGGAACTTTATTAATTTATTTTTCAATAAAGGACAAAAACACATCTGATAATCCTCTATTTTTCTCTATTTTTCATTCTGTATCTGCTTTTTGTAATAGTGGTTTCTCTACTATGAGTCAAGGACTATATTCACAATCTGTAAGATTTAATTATTTATTGCAATTAATCATAGCTTGTTTATTGATATTGGGGGGAATAGGTTTCAATATTTTATTTAATTTTTTTACATATATATGGTTAACTATAAAAAAATGTTTTTATAGAATTTTTAAAGATGAATATTTTCATTATCCTGCACATGTAGTGACTTTAAATACACAAATTGTTGTAATAACAACTCTTTTTTTACTTTTTTTTGGAACTATTTTTTACTATATTAGTGAATATCATTTTTCTCTTTCAGAACATTCTTCTTTTTCTGGAAAATGGATCGCTTCATTTTTTTCTTCTGCAACATCTAGAACTGCTGGATTTCATGTTATAAACATGAGTAGTTTAGCGCCAGTTACTATTTTTTTCACTATTTTCTTAATGTGGATAGGAGCTTCTCCAGCTTCTACTGGTGGTGGAATTAAGACAAGCACCTTTGCATTGGCTTTAATGAATATTATTTCTTTATCTAGAGGAAAAAATAGATTAGAGATACAAAGAAAAGAAATTTCTTCAGAATCTATTCGTTTAGCTTTTTCAATTATTATGTTATCATTAATTGTAATATACATAAGTATTTTAATTCTTATTTTTTTAGATCCTAAAGAAGATATTTTATCTATTTCTTTTGAAGTTTTTTCTGCTTTTTCTACAGCAGGTTTATCTTTAGGAATTACTTCTAATTTATCAAATGGAAGTAAATTAGTTTTAATATGTTTAATGTTATTAGGAAGAATAGGAGTATTCAATGTGATGATTGGATTATTAAAAAAAAATAAAATTAGTTATCATTATTATTATAGGTATCCACAAGGAAATATTCTTATTAATTGATTAATAAACAAAATATGAAGATTATAATTATTGGATTAGGAAATTTTGGAAGATCTTTGGCTCTCAATTTAACAGATAATGGACATGAAGTCTTTGGCATAGATCAGAAAATGGAAAAGGTAGATTTATTAAAGGATCATATAGCAAATGTAGTATGTATGGATGCTAATAATGAAGCAGCTTATAAAGTATTACCTATTCAACAAGCAGATTTAGGAATTGTAGCTATTGGAGAAAACGAAGGATCATCAATAGTAACTACGGCTATACTTAAAAAAAAATATAAAAATCTTAGAATAGTTAGTAGATCTTTATCAAGAATACATGATACAATATTAGAAGCTATGGGAATTAGTGATGTTGTGCATCCGGAACAGGATGCAGCTTTTAGATTAACTAAACAAATATCTTTTAATTATGCTTTAGATTATTTTAGAGTGGATAATAAACACTCTATAGCAGAAGTTTTTTCTCCATCTTCTTTTAATGGACAATCTGTTAAAAGTTTAAAACTAACGCAAAAATATTCTGTTTCTTTAATTACCGTAATACGAGACATAAGAAATCCTATGTCTTCCAAAGGAAACTCAACAAGAAAAGTTATTGGATTAGTTACAGGAGATACTATTTTACAAAAAGGGGATATATTAACTCTCTTTGGTTCTAACAAATCTATAATGAATTTTTTGAAAGATAAAAAATAGTTAAGCAATGATTAATATTCTTATGACTAAATCTGTGGATTTTTCTATTTTTTCAAAAAAATATTTTTTGATTCAATCTTATGATTTTTTGTCAATAAAGTATTCAAAATTGTATAAAAAACCTATTTTAAACAATCAGTTAATATTTACTAGTTATAATGGGGTAAAAGGTTTTTTATACAATTTTGAATGTTCTTCTTTTCAAAAAAAGATATATGTAGTGGGAGACAAAACATTTTATTTTCTTAAAAAACACTTTCCTTATTGTTTTTTTTTGAAAAGAAATTATGTACAAGATATAATAGAAGAAATTATAAAAACAAAATCTAATCAATATTATGATTGGTTTTGTGGAAATAAAAATATTTTAAATAGATACTTCAATTTTTTCAAAGAAAAAAATATCAATCGATATGAAGTTTATCAAACATTTCTAACTCCTCGTAAAATAAAAAATTTATCCGATTATCATGGAATTATTTTTTTTAGTCCTTCTGGAGTCCAATCTTTTTTCTCAAAAAATAAAATACAACATAATACAAAAACCGAAATTTTTGCTATAGGAAAAACCACGGCTAAATTCATTTCAAATTTTTTACGTAAAAAAATATGGATCCCCAAAAATCCTTCTTTAAAAGAAATTTTTTCTCTTGTAAAAAATTTTTATGGTGATTTGTAGTTTTTGCTTTCATGGAAAAAAGGATTGCCTTTGGCAGAATTGAGTTCTTTTAAATTTGAAAACAAAATATAACTGAAAAAACCACC
The DNA here is from genome assembly GCF_014251555.1 of Blattabacterium cuenoti. Lineage (NCBI taxonomy): Bacteria > Pseudomonadati > Bacteroidota > Flavobacteriia > Flavobacteriales > Blattabacteriaceae > Blattabacterium > Blattabacterium cuenoti. Next base: position 78,726 of record NZ_CP059190.1, on the reverse strand, counting down.
TATTAATAATAAAGAACCTATTTCAGATATTCCAAATTTCATCCCTCCTCTACTAACATCTGGTGCTATTAAATTGTATATATCTATGTAATGTCCAATTAGTAGAATTAAAGAAACTGTGAACACTATTTTAGGATTAGTTTTATTTTGACTACTTATTAATCCAAAAAAAGGAATTATAAAATTGGGGATAAGCATCCAAAAATGAATTGAATTATACATTTCTTCTCTTTTTAAGAAATAGCAAATTTCTTCTGGAATATTTCCGTACCAATAAAGCAAAAATTGTGAAAACCAAAGATAAGTCCATAATAAACTACTAGAAAATAAATATTTGCTTAAGTCGTGTAAGTGACTTTTTTTGAATAAAGGGAAACATCCTTTTTTATTCAGATAAATAGCTATTATCGTAATAGATCCTATACCTGTTACTATATAACTGCTCAGAACATACCACCCAAATAAAGTGCTAATCCAATGTGGATTTAAAGACATAATCCAATCCCATGCCATAAATATGGAAATAATAGAAAAAAATATAATAAAAATAACAGATATAAGATCTAATTTTTTATAATCATTCAAAGAATGTGTTAAATCTAACGTGTAAGATATTTTTTTGATCTTTGAATAAAAAAAACTGCATCCTAATCCATAGATAATGGTTCTTATTAAAAAAAATGGAATATTTAAAAAAAATTTTTTACTTGCAATAATTTGATCATATTTTGCAGAATTTGGATCGTATAAATCAGAATCCATCCAATGAAACATATGAATGAAATTCATTGCATTTAACAATAAAATGATAAAAATCATAAAAAATCCATATGGAATGAAAGAAGCTATTTTCTCCATAATAGGATGAAGAATAACAGACCATCCTGATTTTGAAACATTTTGTATTCCTAAAAAGAATAGAGATCCCAAAGATATAGAAGTAAAATAGAAAATAGAAATATATAAACCTGTCCAAGGTTTATTCTTTTTTTCTTCATATTTTATTTCTTTGTTGAAACTAAAAAAGTTTTTCTTTTTTTCTAAAAGAATTTTATCCAAAAAAATGAAAATAAAACCTATAATCATTATAATAATAATAATTTTTTTATTGATTTTAGAAAATTGATACATGTTTATTTGTTTTTTAGATACATGACATATTCCGCTATTTTCCATCTGTCAATTTCATTTAATTGAGAAGCATAAGAATTCATATTATTTTTACCATATGTAATTACATAATAAACACTCCCAATAGTGATATCCCTATCTTTATAATTAGGGATCCCTAAAATTTTTTCATTTTTTACTAATTGACCTTGTCCATCTCCATCATCTCCGTGACATATAGAACAATTAATTTGATATAATTTTTTCCCTTTTTTCAGAACATCTTCTTTTGTTCCTATATTTTCAGGAAAGGGATATGTAATTATTTTTTTAGAATAATCAAATCCTTTATTTTCTATTTCATCAGAAATAAAGTCATAAAAATCAGTTCTCTGAATAGTTCCTTTCACTGGAAAAAGAGAAGAAGTTTTTCCATTTAAAAATAGAGGAATTTGAATTTTCTTAATTTTTTTATAATTGAAATAAGGATCTGAATAAGGTTCATATGCATCTGAATAATACATATCTGGCATATATACTGTATTTGTCTTTGTTTTATCTAACCAACAAGATTCTAATAACAACAGAACATTTAAAATGATAATAATTTCATAAAAATATTTGTTCATAATCAAATTAATTACTTTTACTTTGAGTACTTTTAGTTAGTTCATTTTCTCTTTTATAACGACTTCCATGGCTCCATTTTCTTTCAACAAATTCACTAATTTTTTAGTATTTTCTTTCGTATAAATTTCCATTAAAAACATGTTATCAGTGGTTCTTGAATCTGGATTTTTAGGGAATGATCCTGGAAACAACCTACATTGAATCAGATAAGTAATACACATAAGATGTGCAGAAAAGAAAATAGATAATTCGAATATTACAGGAATGAAAGAAGGGACGTTTCTGATCCAAGAAAAAGAGGGTTTTCCTCCAATATTTTGAGGCCAATCTAATATCATGGCATACCAAGTTAATATGCTTGCTAAACAAAATCCGGACAATCCATATATGAAAGATAAAAAAGACAAATTAGTTTTTTTTAATTTTAGAACCTTGTCCAAATTGTGAATTGGAAAAGGTGAATAAACTTCACGTATACTAAACCCATGATTTTGAACAACTTTAATACTACTTATTAATGTGTAATCATTATCATATAATGCATGTACATATTTATTCATTTTCTTGTTTTTTGTTGTCAGATTTTAATATTGTTTTTAATTCTGATTGTGAGATTACCGGAAACACACGTATATATAATAAATAAAGAACAAAAAATAAGCCAATAGTTCCTATAAATATCCCAACATCTACAAATGATGGAATAAAACCGGTCCAAGAAGAAGGAAGATAATCATGACTAAGATTTAAAACAATAATGTCAAATCTTTCAAACCACATTCCAATATTTATAATTATAGCTATAACATAAGACCAAAAAAAACTTCTCCGTATAGATTTGATCCATAAAAATTGAGGAATAATAACATTACAAATAATCAAGGCCCAAAAAGCCCACCAAAATGGACCTTTAGCTGCTTCTTGAGAAAAATAAATAAATTTCTCAAAGGAATTTCCTGAATACCATGAAAGAAAAAATTCTGAAATATAAGCCAATAAAACGATTCCTCCTGTTAACAAAATAATCATATTCATATATTCGATATGATTTCTAGTGATATAACTTTCTAAAGAAAGAACTTTTCTTGCTACACCTAGCAAAGTTTGTACCATAGCAAATCCAGAAAATATAGCTCCTGCCACAAAATAGGGTGGGAATATGGTACTATGCCAACCTTTTATGACAGAAGTTGAAAAATCAAATGAAACTATCGTATGAACAGAAAAAACTAATGGAGTACATAAACCAGCTAAAATTAAGGAGATTTCTTCGAATCTTTGCCAATCTTTTGATGTTCCTCCCCATCCAAAACTAAGAATGCTATAAATCTTTTTTTGAAAAGGATCTGAAACCCTATCTCGTATCATAGCAAAATCAGGTATTAATCCCATAAACCAAAAGACAGCAGAAACAGAAAAATAAGTACTAATTGCAAATACATCCCACAATAAAGGGGAATTAAAGTTAGGCCACAAAGTTCCAAATTGATTAGGAATTGGCAAAACCCAATGAGCATTCCATGGTCTTCCCATGTGAATAATGGGAAATAAGCCAGCTTGAATAACTGCAAAAATAGTCATTGCTTCCGCTGAACGATTGATAGATAAACGCCATTTTTGACGAAATAATAACAAAACAGCAGAAATTAAAGTTCCAGCATGACCAATTCCAACCCACCATACAAAATTAGTAATATCCCAAGCCCAATTTATTGTTCTATTTAAGCCCCATACTCCAATTCCCGTTCCTATTGTGTAAAAAATACATGCTAATCCCCATAAAAAAGCTAAAATAGAAATTAATAAAGCAATCCACCATAGATTTCCAGCTTTGTTTTCTATAGGTTTTAATATGTCATCAGTAATATTTTTGAATGTTTTTCTTCCTAAAATTAACGGTTTTCTAACAGGAGATTCATAGTGATTTGACATAATTTTTCTATTTCATTTTTACTGTTTTTTTATCATTTCTTATTTTCACTTGATAAGATACATTAGGTCGTATTCCTATAAAATCAAGAAGTTTATAAGATCTTGGATTTTTTATTTTTTTGGAAATGAGACTATTTTGATCATTAATATCTCCAAAAGTAATGGCTTTTGTAGGACAAGAAATACTGCAAGCTGTTTCAAATTCTTTGTCTTTTATTTTTCTCTTTTCTTTTTTTGCCATTCCTATAACATATTGTGTTCTTTGTATACACAAAGAACATTTTTCCATAACACCTCTAGTTCTAACGACTACATCCGGATTTAAAACCATTTTTCCTAAAGTGTTATTCATATTAAAATCAAATTTTTGATTGTTAGCGTAATTAAACCAATTAAAACGCCTTACTTTGTAAGGACAGTTATTTGCACAATAACGAGTTCCTACACAACGATTATAAGCCATCATATTTTGCCCTTGTTTTCCGTGAACAGTTGCTCCCACAGGACAAACCGTTTCACAAGGAGCATAGTCACAGTGTTGACACATGATAGGCTGAAAAGAAACTTTTGGATTATTTAATGATTCCTGATCATGATTTTCTTTCTTATTGAAATAGTATCTATCCACACGAACCCAATGCATATCTCTAGATTTTCTTATTTCTTCTTTTCCAACAACAGGAACATTATTTTCTGAATGACATGCAATAATGCATGCTCCGCATCCAATACAAGCATTTAAATCCACAGATAAATTAAAATGATGTCCATTTTTTTTATTTTCTTCTCTATTTTTATTTTGATTCCAAATAGAAATTTCTTTTGGAGAAAGTAAACCTTTATGAGTAGAAATTTTTTCTTCTTCATTCCAAATTTCTTTAGGATATCTTAAAAAGGTCTCTAAATCTGTTTCTTTCACTAAATTTCTACCTACTGTTGTATTTTGCAATTGAACACAAGCAAATTTATGTATTTTATCTGCTTTTTTTATTTGTATATTTTCTTGTATAATAGAAAAATTTTCATAAATCCTGTAAGCGTTTTTCCCATTGCATAACTTGGATAATTTCCCATTTTTTTGACCATAACCAAAAGCTAGACCTATGGATCCTATAGCTTGTCCAGGTTGAATCAAAACAGGAACATCCTGAATGAATATTTCATTATTTTTAATTAAGTCTACACAATTTCCATTTAAAGATCCATCTCCTACATTCCAATTTTTTAATTTCATTCTGTTTGCATCAAAATATGACATGGTTAAATAGTTATCCCAAGTAGTACGTGTGATGGGATCCGGAAATTCTTGTAGCCAAGGATTATTATATTGATATCCATCTCCCATACTTGTTTTTGTATATAATCTTAACTCAAAATGTTCTTTTATTTCTTTTTCATAATTAATTAATTTTTGACCATATTTTTGTATTTTTTTTTCATTTACTACAAAACTTTTAATAGATTTTTTATTTTTCTTTTTCACAACTCCATGAAACAATGCTTCATTAAAAGATGAAACATTAGATTCAGGAATAATATTTTCTTCCCAAGTTTTTTTCAAAAAATCATAATAATTTTTATATCTCATTTTCCCCCAAATAATTAAGGAATCTTGTAATTGTCTTGTATCAAAAATATGTTGAATAGTAGGTTGAATTAGCGTGAAAATATTAGTAACAGGATTCATATCACCCCAAGATTCAAGCCAATGAGGTGTAGGAGCTAATATATCCATGATTTCATTAGTATCATCTTGATTCATAGAAAATGATACAGTTAAGGGAATTTTTCTTATGAATTTTTTTATTTTTTTGGAAATAGACAATGGAAAACTATAAATAGGATTAGTATTGTGAATAAATAAACATCCAATGTTTCCCTTTTCTAAATTTTCTATAAACTTATTTAATTCTTGATCATTGCTTTCTTTTGATAAGATATATTGATCATTTTGCAATGCATTACTCTTAATTTTTTTATTAATTAAAAAAGAAAGTTCATAAGATTCATGATCTCCATCTGCAAGAATTACACTTCTGGACCCTGCTTGTTCAATTAAAATTGCTATTTCTTTTGCCTGTTGATTTTTAGGTTCTTTTTCAAAAAAAACTTTTTGATAAATTTCAAATAACATATTTTTGATGTCAGAAGGTTTTTTTTCTATTCTAATGTCTGCATTCGCTCCAGAAAGAGTCATGTTACTTTCTATTTGAATATGCTGCATCATTGATTTTCTAGGGATCCTATTTGAAACATAAGATGGCCCCATATTTTCTGGACTCCAATCTCCTAATAAATCAGCATCAAACGAAACGATCAATTCAGATTTTTCTAAATCAAAAAAGGGGAAAGCACGAACTCCAAATATTTCTTCTGATGCATCTAATACTTTGGAATACGAAATAGCATCATAAATAATCCACTTAGTATTAGGATAGATTTTTTTAAAGTTTCGAATTAATTTTTTTGTGGAAAAACTTGGAAAAGAAGAAGAAAGAAAGACTATATCTTTTTTTGTTTTAGATATATTTTCCAAATGTTGAATAATATAATTATCTATTTTAACCCAAGAACTTTTTTTTCCTTTTAAAAAAGGATGTTTTAATCTTTCTTCATCATAAAGAGACAATAAAGAAGACTGGATTCTAGCTGAAGTAGTATTGAAGTATTTTGAAGTTGAATTAGGTTCTATTTTTATAGGACGACCTTCTCTTGTTTTCACCAAAACACTTCCTATATCAAAAGAATCAATCATAGTGGAAGCGTAATAATTGGGAATTCCAGGAGTTATAGAATCTGGCTTAACAACATAAGGTATAGATTGAATGACTGGTCCTTTGCAAGCAGCTAAAGTAACTGAAGCTGTGCTAAAACCTATCCATTTAAAAAAATCACGTCTAGAAGTTTTTTCTTTAAAAAGATCTTTAATTGGATTATAATTTTCAACTACTTTTTTATTTTTTAATTTCATAATATTAATTAATAATGACATTTAGCACATTCTGTTCCACCAACCATATCTACAGTTATTTTTCTTTCTTTTTTATTCGAAAAATACTTTTTATAATATTGATTGTTGATATCTATTTCTATATTTCTATGACAAGAAATACACCATTCCATAGTAAAATCATTAGACATTTCTACTTGATCCATTTTTTGGACATCTCCATGACAAGCATTACAAACTAAATTGACTTTCTTAAATTTTTTAATCATCTTTTCTCCATTTATAACATGTTGAGAATGATCAAAATAAACAAAATCTGGCATATTATGTATGCGAATCCATTGAATCGGATAAGTTTTTTTAGAATATTCCCTAGTTTCCGGATTCCATCCTACAGAATGATATATTTTTTGTATTTCCTGATTGTATTCATCTCTATTTTTTCCTTTTTCTAAATAATCTCCTTCATATTCATCAATAGTGATATGACAATTCATGCAGACATTTGATGAAGGTATACCTGCCACTTTTCCATATTTTGCGGAAGAATGACAATACTGACAATCAATTCCATTAATTTCAGAGTGAATTTTATGAGAAAAGTAGATCGGTTGTTCAGGTTTGTACCCTTTGTTAACATCTATTTTCATTAAAAAATTCCAAGTTTCATATATTCCTAACAAAAATAAAAAACCTACAAAACAAGATAGAAATCTCCATCTTATCTTTTTTTTACCCAAAATTTTCTTGTATAAAATATTTATTAGAAAATCTTTCCTATCAAAAATGGGATCTTTTGTTTCACTTAATAATTTAGTTAGAAGTTGAATTCTGTATAAAATCCAAAGTAATATTAGAGATAGAATGCTAAAACAGAAAACAATCAGTTTAGTTAAAAATTGTTTTTCTCCTATTTCACTTTCACGGTTTATTTCATGACTTTCTATTTTCTCTTTTTTTTTTATTGGATTTTGAATAAAAGATAAAATATCATCTACTTGTTTTTCAGATAATTGAGTAAATAAATTCATCTCTAAGTTTCCATATTCTTTGTAAATAGCTATAGCATCTTTATCTCCACTTTCTCTCAGAGATTTATTATTTATAATCCATTTATGTAACCATTCACGGCTTCTCTTTTCGGTTACGTTAGCTAGAGCTGGACCTATCATCTTTTTTTTCAAATCCATAGAATGACATGCTGTGCAATTTTTCTTAAAAAGTTCTACCCCTTCTTCAGCATTTCCTTGTATATTTTCAGCTCTTAATAAAGAAAAAGACAAAATGAAAATAGAGAATAAAATTTTTTTCATATAAATAAACAAATTCATAATTGTTTCATTCAACAAAAATAAAAGAAAAAAATCCCATTTTTTGAAAAAAAAATTCGTAAATTTCTTTTGTTAATCTTTAACTTTGTTTTTTTTCATGTATAGGATTTATTTTTTTTTCTTAATGTTAGCAACGATGTTTAATCATTTAAACTCCAAAGAGTACAAGGAATTGTATAAGATCAAATTTTTAGAAGAGAAATTGTCGAATGGATTGCATGTTATCTTGCATCAAGACAATACAAATCCTTTAGTTTCTATTTCTGTTTTATATCATGTAGGAAGCAAAAATGAAACTCCCGGGAAATCTGGTTTTGCTCATTTTTTCGAACACCTTATGTTCGAAGGATCCAAAAATATTAAAAAAGGAGAATTTTTTAAGTATATAGCATCCAATGGTGGAAAAAATAATGCTTATACAAATCATGATGAAACTTGTTACTATGAAGTTTTACCATCTGATCGTCTACCATTGGCTTTATGGTTAGAATCGGAGAGAATGCTTCATGCTAAAGTAGATGAAGAAAGCATTAATATACAAAGAGAAGTAGTAAAAGAAGAAAAAAAGATGCGTGTGGAAAATCAGGCATATGTAACAGCTGTTTCGGAAGTGATTCCTTCTTTATTGTTTAAAAAACACCCATATAGATATCCCATTATTGGATTTGAAAAAGATTTGGATGCAGCTACAGAAAATGATTATAAGAAATTTTATAAAACATATTATGTTCCAAATAATGCTGTTCTAGTTGTAGCGGGTGATTTTGATATGAATGAAGCAAGGAAACTAATCAAAAAATATTTTTCTACCATTCCAAAAGGAAAAATAGATTTCAGAATGAAAAAAATAGAAGAAGAACCTATTAAGGAAGAAATATTTTATAGATATGTGGATAAAAATACTAAAGTACCCGGAGTGTTTTTATCGTATAGAGTTCCAAAAATAACAAATGAAGACTCTTATGTGTTAAAAATGATAGATCACATATTATCTTATGGAGAAAGTTCACGTATCATTAAAAATATTGTCAATTCGAAACAAATGGCTTCTTATGCAGGTTCTTTTTTAGACACAATGGAAGATTATGGAATTTTTATTATTTATGGACTTATTAATCCTGGAATTAATTTAGATCAATTAACGAAAATCATAGATGAAGAAGTTGATCTACTAAAAGAAAAAGGAATCACGGAACATGAATTAAAAAAACAGATAAATTTTTTTGAAAAAAAATTTTTATACGATAATTATTCTATGTGCGGGATCGCTGCAAATTTATCTCATTATTATTTATATTATCACAATGCGAATTTAATTAATACCGATATAGATAAATACCGTAAAATAACTGTAGAAGATATAAAAAAAGTAGCTAACAAATATTTAAATAAAAACAATAGAGTTCGTTTATACAATGTTCCAGATAACAAATAAATTTTTAAAAAAAATTATTCTTATTGCAACAATTTTTTTTTATACAACAATTATGTTTGCTCATACTGTTAATCGTAATATTCCCCCTAAATCTTTAAAAAGAAAAACTACTATCAATATTGAACAACCTGAATTTTTCCAAATGGAAAATGGATTGAAAGTTTTGGTTGTAGAAAATCATAAACTTCCTTTGGTTAGAGTTGGTTTAGAATTTGACTGTAAACCTTTTTTGGAAAAAGATAAAGCTGGAATAAAAAAAGTTTTTGGTCAAATGCTTCGTTCTGGGACAAAGAATTATTCCAAGGAAGAATTAGATGAAATGATTGATTATATGGGTTCTAATTTATACACTTCTTTTTTTGAAATATCTATTTCTACTTTAAAAAAGTATTTGAATAAATCCGTTTTTATCGTGAATGATATTTTAATGAATAGTAAATTTGATAATTCCAAAGAATTAGAAAAAATAATAAAACAAAGAATTATAGATCTTCATCTTTCAGAAAAAGATCCTAATTCTATTTTACAACGTGTTAAAAATGTTTTATACTTTGGAAAAGATCATCCTTATGGAGAGTATGAAACTTATGACACCATTAAAAATATAACTCTTGATGATTTAAAAAAATTATACGAAAAATATTATATTCCAAATATATCTTATCTTTCTTTTATAGGAGATATTTCAAAAAAAGAAGCAGAAAAATTATGTAATCTTTATTTTTCCAAATGGAAGAAAAAATCATATTTGGATGAATTCTCTAAAGAAAAATATTCAGTTCCTTCTGAAACTGAAATTGATATAGTGGATCTTCCAACTCTCACACAATCTACTATTTGTTTTGGTGCACCTGTTTGTTTTAAGAAAAATGATCCTTTATATTTTTCTTCTGTATTAGCAAACGGAATTTTAGGTGGAGGAGCTCAAAGTCGTTTGTTTTTAAATCTTAGAGAGAAAAAAGCTTATACATATGGAGCATATTCTGTTTTAAAATCTGATAGAAGTATAGGTTATTTTTCAGTTTATACTCAGGTGAGAAATGAAGTGACAGAAGAAGCAATCAAAGATATTTTAAAAGAAATTGTAAAAATAAAAAAGTATAAAGTTCCTTATGAAGAATTAAATATTAAGAAAAAAGAAATAAATGGCCAATTTATTCTTGATTTAGAAGATCCAAACAGAATTAGTGATCTTTTTATCTGCGAATTAATAAATAATCTTCCAAGTGGATTTTATAGAAATTACTTAAAAAAAATACAATCAGTTACTACAGATGATATCCATCAATCATGTAAAAAATTCTTTCCTATTAAGAATAGTAGAATTATAATTGTTGGAAATGCTAATGATATTTTACCCAGTCTAAAGAAGTTAGGTTATCCTATTCGTTATTTTGATCAATTTGGATCTTTATTAAAAAAAAATGAAAAATGAGTAAAGATCATTCTTTGGAAGATCGTATTGTTTTCGTGTTGAAAAGTATATATGATCCGGAAATTTCAGTAGATATTTATGAACTAGGTCTTATTTATGACATTCAAGTTAATGATGAAAAAGAGGTTAAAATTGTAATGACTTTAACTTCGCCAAATTGTCCAGTAGCAGAGAGTTTACCTATAGAAGTAAAAAACAAAATAGAGTCTTTAAAAGAAATAAAAAATGTAGATGTAGTTTTAACATTTGATCCTCCTTGGAGTAGAGAATTTATGAGTGAGGAAGCTCGTTTAGAACTAGGTTTATTATAAAAAATTTTTTAATTATGAGTATTTTTAGTTTACTATTTTATGGAATATTAACTCTTTTAATTCTATCTCTTTTTTCCAGTTTCATCTTCATTGTTAATCAAGAAACGGCATCCATTATTGAAAGAATGGGAAAATTTCATAGTGTCCGTTATGCTGGATTAAATTTTAAAATTCCTATTTTGGATCATATAGTAGGAAAACTCACTTTAAAAATTCAACAACTAGATATTTTAGTAGACACAAAAACTAAAGATAATGTTTTTGTAAAAGTCAAAATATCAGTTCAATTTAAAGTGATTAAAGAAAAAGTATACGAAGCTTTTTATAAATTAGATAATTCTCATGCTCAAATTACTTCTTACATTTTTGATGTTGTTAGAGCAGAGGTACCAAAAATGCGTTTGGATGATGTTTTTGAGAGAAAAGATAACATTGCTCTTGCAGTAAAAGGAGAATTAGAAGGATCCATGTTAGATTATGGATATTCCATCATTAAAGCGTTAGTTACAGATCTTGACCCAGATGAACAAGTGAAACAAGCTATGAATCGTATCAATACAGCAGAAAGAGAAAAAGTAGCGGCTGAGTATAAAGCAGAAGCTGAAAGAATTAAAATTGTTGCTAAAGCTAAGGCAGAAGCTGAAAGCAAAAAATTACAGGGAAAAGGAACAGCCGATCAACGTAGAGAGATAGCTAGAGGGATATTGGAGTCCGTTGAAGTATTGAATAATGCAGGAATCAATTCACAAGAAGCATCTGCTTTGATTGTGGTCACACAACATTATGATACTCTTCAGTCTATGGGAGAAGGAAGTAATACCAATTTAATTTTATTGCCTAATTCACCAGGAGCAGCTAGTGAAATGTTAAATAATATGATTACTTCATTTAATATTTCTAATCAAATTGGAGAAACACTTAAAAAGAAAATCAATAGCAAAAAAAATAAATCATAAAATTTCATGGAAATTATAGGAAAAGTTAAAAAGATGTTTGAAACTCAGAAATTTGACAGTGGATTTAGAAAAAGAGAAATTGTTATCACTACTGAAGAGGCATATCCTCAAAATATATTAATTGAATTTATTCAAGATAAAGTAGATTTATTAGAAAATGTAAGACCAAAAAATAAAATAAAAGTTTTTATCAATATTCGTGGAAGAGAATGGACTAATCCTGAAGGAGTGATTAAATATTTTAATTCTATCCAAGGATGGAAAATAGAAGATTCCTCTACAGGTTATTCAAAAAAAACTTCTGCTGCTATATCTCCATCTTTATCCTCTGATGATTTTGATGATTTACCTTTCTGATCTAAAATTATAACAAATTGTTTCTTAATAATTCTTGATAAATTATGTCCTTCTTGACATTCCACTTTTGGGAAGGTGAATATTCTTTGGCATAAGAAATAATTTGAAGATGTAACTTTCTCCAATTTATTTTATTGAAAATATGTCTAGCATCTTTTTCCGTTTTTTTAACACTTTTTCCATCACTTAATTTCCAACGATACATCATTCTGTGGATATGAGTGTCTACAGGAAATACAGGAATGTCTGATACATGAGATAAAAAAACAGATGCTGTTTTATGTCCTACTCCTGGTAAAGACTTTAATTCTGAAATGTTTTTAGGAATAATACTATTGTATTTATTTATCAAAATAGTAGATAAATCATAAATATTCTTAGATTTCTTATTATAAAGTCCTATATTTTTTATATAGTTTTTTATTTTTCCAATAGAAAGATGAATCACATCTTTAGGATTTTGAATCTTTTTAAATAAATATTTTGTTACTTCATTTACTTTTTTTTCCTTACTTTTTGCAGTAAGAATAACAGCAATGAGGAGAGTATATTCATTGATATAATATAAAGTGCTAATTGGATTTGGATATAAAAAATCCAATATTTTTTCAATTATTTTTATTTTTTTAATCATAAAATTCATATTCTTTGAATAGAAACTTTCACATCGTTGTTTTTTTCATTCATCTTTAATAAGATTTGATTTCCTTTTTTTAACTTTTCACTAATTATACATTCTGATATAGGATTTTTAATAAATTTTTCTATTACTCTTTTTAAAGGACGAGCTCCATATTCATGATCAAATCCTTTATTTTTAATAAAATCTTCTACTTCAGGAAGAAAAATTAATTTATACCCTAGATTAGATACATGAAGTATTATTTTTTCTAATTCTATATGAGTGATTTTTGATATATCTTTTTGTGTTAGAGAATTAAAGATGATAACATCATCTATTCTATTTAAAAATTCTGGAGAAAAAGTTCTTTTTAAAGCTTTTTCTAACACATTTTTAATATAATTATTTGATTGTCTTGCTTGAGTATGGAATCCTATTCCTTGACCAAATTCTTTTAATTGTTGTGTCCCTGTATTTGACGTAAAAATAATTACGGTATTTTTAAAATTAATTTTTCTTCCAATACTATCTGTTACACATCCGTAATCTAAGATTTGCAACAAAATATTAAAGACTTCATGATGTGCTTTTTCTATTTCATCTAATAATATGACAGAATAAGGTCTACGACGTATAATTTCTGTTAATTGTCCTCCCTCTTCATAACCAACATAACCTGGAGGAGCTCCTATTAACCTAGAAATAGAGAATTTTTCCATATATTCACTCATGTCTAGACGTATTAATGATTCTTCTGAATCAAATAGTTCTCTTGTAAAAATTTTTGCTAAATAAGTTTTTCCAACACCTGTTTGTCCTAAAAACATAAAAGAACCTATTGGTGAATTAGGATCTTTTAATCCAGTTCGGTTTCTTTGAACTGATTTCACTATTTTTTCTACTGCTTCATCTTGCCCTACTATTTTTTCTTTTAATATATCTATCATTTTATTTAACTTATTCATTTCAGCTTGAGCTATTCTGTTGACTGGAACTCCACTCATCATAGATACCACTTCTTCAACATTTTCTTCGGATACGATTTCTTTATTTTCCTTAGAAGATTCTTCCCACTCTTTTTGAGCTTTTATTAATTGTTTTTCTATACGTTTTTCCGTATCACGCAAACGTGCAGCTTCTTCGTATTTTTGGCTTTTGACTACTTTGGATTTTTCTTCACGAATATTTTCCAATTCTTTTTCTAGAAAAACTATTTCTTGTGGCACTTTTATATTTTTGATATAAACGCGAGATCCTGCTTCATCTAAAGCATCAATTGCTTTGTCTGGCAAATAACGATCGACTATGTATCGTACAGTAAGATTTACGCAAGCTTTTATAGCTTCTTCTGTATAAAGTACATTGTGATGACTTTCATATTTTCCTTTTATTTTTTTTAAAATTTCTATAGTCTCTTCTTCAGAAGAAGGTTGCACTATAATTTTTTGAAATCTTCGCTCTAAAGCTCCATCTTTTTCTATATATTGTCTATATTCGTTTAACGTAGTAGCACCAATACATTGAATATCTCCTCTTGCTAAAGCAGGTTTAAATATGTTAGACGCATCTAATGATCCAGTGGTTCCTCCTGCACCAATTATAGTGTGAATTTCATCTATAAAAAGGATTAAATCTGCATTTTTTTCTGATTCATTTATAATTGCCTTAATTCTTTCTTCAAATTGACCTCTATATTTAGTTCCAGCAACTAAGCTGGCTAAATCCAAAACAACTACTCTTTTATTGTATAGGACTCTAGAAACTTTTTTTTGCACAATACGTAATGATAATCCTTCAGCTATGGCAGACTTTCCTACTCCAGGTTCTCCTATGAGTAAAGGATTATTTTTTTTCCTTCTACTCAATATTTGAGAAACTCGTTCTACTTCTTTGTCTCTCCCTACTACAGGATCTAATTTTCCTTTTATTGCTATAGCATTCAAATCTCTCCCAAAATTATCCAAAACAGGAGTTTTGCTTCTGATTGAAGCTCCTCCATAATAACCGGAACCTGTTCCACTTCCTCCAGATCCGTAAGGAGATGAAGTAGAACTATCATTTTCAATGTCTTCATCTGAATAAGCAGAAGATAAAAAAATTTTTTTTCTACTGTTTGACGAGTAATGATGAATCATAAATTAAAATCATTAAAAGTGTTTAGTATTCATATTATCGATTTTCTTAGAAAATGAATAGAAATTTTTTTCTAAAAATTTTAACATAAAGTTTGTTAATTAATTATAAAAGATTTTTTTCTTCTTGTGAAGAAGATATTCTTAAATTTAATCGTTCTATTAATGTTTTTACTAATTTATTTTTTTGAGACAAGAAATTGTACTTTTCTATTGGATATTCTTTTGATTCTTTTTTTATTACTTTAAATTCCAAATGTGGATTATTTAATTTTTTCTTGAAATATTTTTCAAAATTGGTTTGAATGAATAAAAAATCTCTATTTTCCAATTTACAAGGAATCATAAAAAATATTTTATTTTTTATAATTTTAAATTGTATTTCATTTTTCAAAAAATCTAAATAAATAGGATTTATCTTTTCTGAAAATTTTTGTACAAATTTGATCCAATTTTTTTGTAAGAAATTAATTTTTTCATTCTCTTTATAAGAGGAAAATTCTTTACTCTTTTTTAGAAAGTTTTCATGATTTTTTTTATGAATGAAAAAAAAATGTGCTAATTGAATTAAATGTATTTCTATTGACAATCTGAAATTTTGATTGTTTAATCTGTATTCTTTTTCCAAACGATGAAAAATGCTCAAAGCATGAATTAAAAAAAAGAAAGATATTTTTTTTGATTGTTCGATATAAGATTGTATGATTTCCTTTTTAAATTTCAAAATGGAAATTGTTTCATTATTTTTAGAAAAAAATAAATTTCTGAAATGTTTGGTTAATCCAACTACCAAATTATGAGAGTCAATTTTTTTTTGTAAAATTTGATTTAACAGAGTTAATGTTTTATAAACATTTTTATCTAAAAGAGAATCTACTATTTCAAAATAAAACTTGACATCAATTATTCCCAATTTATTCATTATATAACATTTGGATATTTTTATTCCATTGGATATGAATCTATCAAATAAATGAATCGCTTTGCTAAGAGATCCTTCTACATGCTTAGAAATAATCAATAAAGCTTCATTTTCTACTTCTATATTTTCTTTTTCCGCAATCATTTTTAAATGAAAAAAAATGTCTTTTACAGAAAGACTTTTAAATTCAAAAATTTGACAACGTGACAGAATAAATTCCGGAACTATTTTTTCTTCTATTCCGAAAAAAATGAATAATATATGCGTATTTTTTTCTTCTATAAATTTTAAGAAAAAATCAAAAAAATCTTTAGAAAATTTATGTATTTCCTTAATAATAAGAATATTGTACTTCCCTTTTTTAGGGAAAGAGCGAGATTTATGAATAATTTTATAAATATCCTCCAAGGAATTGTGAAAAAAACCATTAATCTCAAATGTATTTAAAGAAAAATCTTTGAATTCTGAAAAAGAATTCAATTCATTCGCTAAAATATGTGCACATGCATTTTTTCCTACTCCTTTTGGTCCAAAAAAAAATAAAACTTTAGATAAACGATTTTCTTGTATTGCCTTTTTTAAAGTTCTAGAAATATTATCTTGTCCCACTAAATCATTCCATTTTAATGGTTTATATTTATCGGTTAATACAATTTTATTAGAAAAAACTTTATTCATAAGCATCTATCTTATCTGCAAAATTTCTTGAATTTTATCAGCAGCATCTTTCAATGTATCTGTCGAATAAATGGGCAATAAACTCTTTTGAAGGATTTTTTTTGCAATTTCCTCATTTGTACCTTGTAAACGAACAACCACCGGAATTTTAATATCATGATTAATTTTAGAATATGAATTAATTATTCCTTTTGCTACTGTATCACAACGGACTATTCCACCAAATATATTGATTAATATTGTTTTAACAGATTGATCTTTCAATATAAGATAAAAAGCTTTTTCTACACGTTCTTTATCCGCAGAACCTCCTATATCTAAAAAGTTAGCAGGTTCTCCACCACAAAATTTAATCATATCCATAGTTGCCATAGCTAATCCAGCTCCGTTGACCATACATCCTACGTTTCCTTCCAATTTCAAAAAATTTAACTTAGCTTCATTCGCTTCTTTTTCAATGAGATCAAGATCTTCTTGATCATACATCATGGCATATTTCTTATGACGAAACAAAGCATTATCATCTAATACAATTTTTATATCTACAGGAATAATTTTGTTATCAAATGTTTTTATTAAAGGGTTGATTTCTAATAGTAAAGCATCGCAAGTTTTATAAGCTTCATAAAGAGAAATCAAAAAAGAACTAAAATTTTTTAAGGAATCATTATTCATCCCCAGATTAAAAGCTATTTTTCTAGTTTGAAATAATTGTAATCCAAATATTGGATCTATTTCTTCTGTATATATTTTATCTGGTTTTTTTTTTGAAAGATCTTCTATATTGACTCCTCCTTCTTTGGAATAGATTATCATATTTTTTTCTATGTCACGATTAAGTAATATAGATAGATAATATTCTCTAGGAGGATTAAACTCGTAAGAATAAATATCTTCAGATAATAATATTTTTCTAACTAATTTTCCTTTTTTAGAAGTTTGTGGAGTGACTAAAAATTTTCCTAATATATTTTTCGATTTTTCATAAACTTCATCTAAAGTTTTCGCTATTTGAATACCACCAGCTTTTCCACGTCCACCTGCATGGATTTGAGCTTTAATCACCAAAGATTTTCTTCCAGTTCTTTTAAAAATAATTTTTGCTGCTTCCACAGCTTCTTCTGAAGAAGAAGCAAGTATTCCATATGGAACTTGAATTGAAAAAGAATTCAATATTTCTCGACCTTGGTATTCATGTAAATTCATTGAAAATAATTTTATTTACAAGTAAATTTAAACTAAAATTCGTTTATTTTTGAAATGTTCCTTTAACTTGTTGATTTGGTTTATTAAGAGTTTTAAATTTACGGAAAAGAGTTTTAAATTTACGGAAAACGGAAAGATGATTCAGGCTGAAAATATTTACAAGTCTTTTGGAAAAGACGAAGTGATCAAAGGAGTGAATCTTTTTGTGAAAGAAGGGAAGATGGTGTGTATTCTGGGGGAATCTGGCGCAGGAAAAAGTACACTTTTACATATATTAGGAACTTTGGAAAAACCTACTCCAAAGAAAAAAATAAAAACTGTCCTAAAAATCAATGGAAAAGAAGTCTTATCTCTTTCAGACAAAGAACTTTCTATTTTAAGAAATCAAACAATAGGTTTTATTTTTCAAACACCTCAACTTCTTCCTGAATTTACTGCATTAGAAAACATTTGTTTGCCGGGTTTTATAAACAGGAAAAATAAAAACGATGTGAAAAAAAAGGCTAAAAATTTATTAAATCAATTAAATCTTTCTAAATATGAAGATTCAAAACCAGAAGAACTATCTGGAGGACAAAAACAAAGACTAGCTGTAGCAAGAGCTTTAATTAACAATCCTAAAATCATTTTTGCAGATGAACCTTCTGGAAATTTAGATAAAAAAAATGCGGAAAAATTACATAATTTTTTTTTCTTTAGAAAGAAACTAAAACAAACTTTTTTAATTGTCACTCACAATATGCAATTAGCAGATATGGCTGATGAAAAACTAAAAATAGAAAATGGAATAGTATATCAAATGAATAAAAAATAAAATATTTTATGCTTTTAAAAAATCAACTTTCTATTAAACATATTATAAAAAAACCGAACAATGAAAAAGAAACTGCTCTTTTTTTGATGATTCACGGATATGGAAGCAATGAAAGAGATCTTTTTTTTCTCAAAAAAGATCTTCCTGAAAATTTTTTCATAATTAGTATTCAAGGAATTTATTCCATTGGAATAGATAAATATTCTTGGTATGATATTGATTTTTCTAATGAAAAAAAATTTATTAATATTTTGCAAGCTCAAAAAACTATTGAAAAAATATCTTTTTTTATAGATGAAGCTATTCAAGAGTATCAATTAAAAGAAAATCAAGTTTGGTTATGTGGTTTTAGTCAAGGTGCTATTTTGAGTTATGTTTTAGCCTTAAAAAAACCTAATAAGATAAAAAAAGTAATTGCTTTAAGTGGATATTTGGAAAAAAGTCTTTTGCCGGAAAAAATGAATACAAATCTTTATACTGATTTAGAATTTTTTATATCTCATGGAAAATATGATACAGTAATTCCTTTGAATTGGACAAAAAGAGGATTAAAATTTCTTAAGAAAAAGAAAATACTTTCTTTACATTACAAAGAATATGAATCTGGACATACTTTAAATAGTTTAAATTACCAAGATCTTATGAATTGGATTAAAGAAAAACATATTTATTCTGAATAAAAAATTAAATCATGAGTAAATATTCGAAAGTAATATTATTTTTATTAATTTTTTTGGGATCTATTTTTCTCCTTTTTAAGGAGAATTATTTTTATGGAAGTATTCTAATTTTATTAAGTTTGATTCCTATTTTTTTTATTTTTAGAAATGAATTTTTATTATTGGCTTTTTTAAAAATACGTAAAAAAGATATGAAGGGATTAAAAAAGTATTTAGAATATGTCAAAAACCCTGAATTACAACTTACTAAAAATCAAATAGCTTATTATTATTTCTTAAATGGAATTTTGTATTCAGAAAAGAATATACTTCAATCAGAAAATTATATGCAGAAGGCTTTAGATTTTGGACTTAAATTTAAACAAAACATAGCCATTGCAAAATTAAACCTTGCAATAGCCTCTTTATCAAAAGGAGATAAAAAGAGAGCTGATCTTTTACTCTTGGAAGCAAAAAAAACGGATATTTCTGGATTGTTACATGATCAAATTCAAATTATAAAAATGCAAATGAAAAAAATGAATATTGGAAACAGACAAAATCCTTACATTAGAAATTAAAAACGTATAACCCACAAACCCTTATTTATATATCCTCCTTTATCAGATATTTTATGATATTTATATTTTCTGACTAATCCTGAAAAAGATTTTTGGTCTATTGTTTTAAATAAATTTTTGTTTTCAAAAAGTTTTTCTAATATGTCATAAGTTAAATCAAATCCCAATAATTGGTATTTATTTAAGTGATTTACAAATTTACTTTTCATAAAAGAAAACATTTCCCTTTTATTTTCATCGTTTTTATTTAAATGATATTTTGTTGTGAATAGAAATTTATATTTTCTGAATAAGGAAATATTTTTATAATAAATATTATGATAACCTACTCCAAAAGGGATTATTTTTTCATTTTTATTAATAAAATCAATAAACTCTTTTCCTAGGAAAGAATTTCCTCCTAAGAAAATAGCAAAAAAAGGAAGATGTTGACTGATATGAACAAAATTATTTCTAAAATAATAAATTTGAAAATGAATATTCCATTGCAATAGCTTTTTTCTTATAAAACTTATCATTTTTTTAGATGGATTCTCACCTAGCAAATACAAAGTTTTTATTTTATTTTTTTGATAAATAAATTTTATTTCTTCTAAAATAGGCTCTACAAGATAAACATCTTTCGTTTCGGCTTGAATAACATTTGGATAAACATTTAAAGAATCAGAAGCAGTCAGTGGAGAAATAATAGGCGTATTTTTGTTATTTTTAGCAATTTCTTCTAAAGAAGAACGAAAAAAAGGACCTATAATAGCATGAGTATTGGATAAATTATATGAATGGATAAAATTTGTTATCCTCTTTTTTTCATTTTTTGTATCAAAAACTTGAAAAGTTATTTTTTTTTTTTAAATAAAAGAAAATCAATAGCACTTTTAGCTCCAAGATAAAAATATAAAGCATTAACACTCAATCTTTTACTTTCTTGATTTATTTTTTCTTCTTTGACGAAATTAAAAAACAAAGGCAACATAAAAATTATATGAATGGAAGCTGTAGAGTTATATGTTTGATCTTCTTTTTTTTTTGTGATAACCGGATTATTGATTCCTTCTGAAAAAAACAAAATAACAAGAGAAAAAAAAACAAGAAAAATATTTTTCATACCATTTGATTTTTTTTTATAATTCTAATATTTTATGAATGTTTTTTTCACTTCCTCTCATTAAAAATTTTATTGGATTTTCTATAGATTCTTTGACAGCTTTTAAAAATCCAACAGATTCCCGTCCATCGATTATTCTATGATCGTAAGATAAAGCTAAATACATAATAGGACGTATTTCAACAGATCCATTAATCGCTACAGGTCTTTCCATAATTTTATGCATTCCCAATATGGCACTTTGTGGTGGATTTATAATTGGAGTAGATAACATGGATCCAAAAACTCCGCCATTAGTAATGGTAAAAGTTCCTCCTGTCATTTCATCTATGGATATTGTTCCATTTTGAATGCGTGTTGATAATTTATTGATTTCCTGTTCTATTCCACGAAATGATAAATGTTCCGCATTTCGTATGACAGGAACCATTAACCCTTTAGGGCCAGATATAGCGATACTAATGTCACAATATTCAAAATTTATTTTTTCTTCTCCACTAATCATAGCATTAACATCTGGATACATTTTCAATGCTCTAACACAAGAAAGAGTAAAAAAAGACATGAAACCTAAATGTACTCCATGTCTTTCTTGAAAAATTTCTTTATATTTTTTTCTTATAAGAAAAACTTCTTGCATATCAACTTCATTGAATGTAGTTAGTGAAGCCGTTTCATTTTTTATAGATACTAATCTTTCAGCAAGCTTTCTTCTTAGAGAAGAAAGAAGTGTTCTTGTTTTTGATCTATATATTGTAATAGATCTCTCTACAGACGATGAAAAAGTTTGATTTTCAATAAAAACACAATCTGCTTTTGTAATTCTTCCATCTTTACCTGTCCCTTGAACAGATTCTATAGGAATATTCTTTTCTTTTAAAATTTTTTTTGAAGCTGGAGAAAGAATTTTCGCATTTACGGAATGAAACTCTTTTTCATCATTTTTATTTTGATGAAATTCTTTTTTGCATTCTTTAGAAGTATCGATAAGGCATAAAACATCTCCAACTTGTATTTTTTCTCCTTTTTTTACCATTAAGTTTATCACCCCATTCTCTTCTGCAGAAATTTCTAAAGTAGCCTTATCTGAATCTATTTCTGCTATTGTTTGACCTTTAGAAACATAATCACCATCTTTAACAAACCATGTTGAAATCTCTACTTCCGTTATTGATTCTCCTGGCGAAGGGACTTTGACCTTTGTTATCATAATTAAAATTTTAAATATTACAAAATCAAAAAAAAGCTTTTTTTAATATTTTATTTTGAATTTTCAAAAAATCTAGATAAGATCCTGTAGATGGACTAGAACTCTCAGATGGAGCAATTAAATTAAATGAAATTATATTTTCTAATTTTCTTAAAATAAAACTCCACAATCCCATATTTTCTGGTTCTTCCTGTACCCAAATAACTTCTCTTTTATTTTTGTATTTAGCAAGTAATTCTTTAATTTTTTCCATTTTCAATGGATAGATTTGTTCTATACGAATCAATGCTGTTTTTTCATCTTTCAGGGCTTCTTTTTTATTAAGTAATTCATAATATATTTTTCCAGAACAAAAAATTAATCTAGTAATTTGATTAATATCTATCACTGAAGTATCATCCAAAATTTCTTGAAATTTTCCTTTAGAAAGATCTTCTATTGTAGACAGGCATTTTGCATTTCTAAGTAAACTTTTAGGAGTAAAAACTATAAGAGGTTTGCGATATTTTAACTTCATTTGTCTTCTTAAAAGATGATAGAAATTAGCTGGAGTTGTGCAATTCACCACAAACAAATTGTTATTGGCACAAAGTTGCAAATAACGTTCTACACGTGCAGAGGAATGTTCCGGTCCTTGTCCTTCATATCCATGGGGAAGTAATAATACAATTCCATTGCTAATTTTCCATTTATTTTCTCCAGAGGAAATATATTGATCTATGATGATTTGTCCTCCATTTCCAAAATCTCCAAATTGAGCTTCCCATAAAGTTAAAACATGAGGAGAATACATAGCATATCCATAATCAAAACCCAATACCCCATATTCTGAAAGAGGAGAATTATATACCTGCATTTTTCCTTGTCCCATACGTATCTGATTTAGAAGAATAATTTCTTCTTCTTCTTCTGTTTTTATAATAGAATGACGCTGAGAGAATGTTCCTCTTGCCACATCTTCACCTGATAAACGAATATGAACTCCTTCATCCAAAAGTGTTCCATAAGCCAGTAATTCTGCCATACTCCAATCCACTAATTTTTTTCCAATCATTTCTAATCTTTGTTGAAAAATGGATTCCGTTTTTTTAAAGAATTTTTTCTTTTTGGGAAGAGAAAAAATTTTATTGGATATATCTATAATTTTTTTCGTTGGAATTTGTGTATCTACTCTTTTAAAAATATCTTCATCACTAGATACTATAGGAAAACTTTTCCATTCTTCTTCTAGAAAAGAATTCAACACATTCCATTTAATGTTTCTTGCATCATTATATCCTCCATTCAGAATCTGTTCATATTCTTTTTCCATATTGATTATATCATCATTATTAATGATTCCTTCTTTTTCTAATTTTTGTTTATACAGATTATAAGAATTTGTATGTTTTGAAATAGCTTTGTATAAAGAAGGTTGAGTGAATCGAGGTTCATCCCCCTCATTATGTCCATATTTTCTATATCCAAGTAGATCTATAAAAACATCTTCATGATATTCCATTCTAAAATCTACAGCAAAATGAATTGCTCGTATAACAGATTCAACATCATCTGCATTAACATGCAATACTGGAGAAAGTACGACTTTTGCTACATCAGTGCAATAAATACTAGAACGTCCTTCAGTATAATTTGTGGTAAAACCTATTTGATTATTAAGTACAATATGAATTGTTCCTCCAGTTTTATATCCTTTTAATTTAGATAATTGTATCACTTCATATACAATTCCCTGACCTGACAATGCTGCATCTCCATGAATTAAAATAGGAATAATTTTTTCGGAATTACTATTTTGATTATAAATAATATCTATTTTTGCACGTGCAATTCCTTCTACAATGGCATCTACAGATTCTAAATGTGAAGGATTTGGAACCAAATTCATTTTAATGCATCGTCCTTGACGATTTTTTCTAACTTTAGAAAATCCTAGGTGATATTTTACATCACCAGAAAAGGTTTTTTCTTTGTACTCTTTCCCTTGAAATTCACTAAATATTTGAGAATAATTTTTTTGAAAAAAATTAGAAAGAAGATTTAAACGTCCCCTATGTGACATTCCAATTATAAAATCTTCTGTTAAATATTTTCTTGATGTATATTCAATGATCTCTTCTAATGCAGGTAATGCTGATTCATTTCCTTCTATAGAAAACCTTTTTTGACCTACAAATTTGGTGTGAATAAAATTTTCAAATGCAACTGCTTCATTTAATTTTCTCAAAAAAAACTTTTTCTCTTCTGCAGAAAATTGCAGTTTTTCTTTTTGAAACCATTTTTCAATCCATTGAATTTTTTTGGAATCAGAAATATACATGTATTCTATTCCTATAGAACCACAATAAATATTTTTTAGATAATTGATTATATTTCTCAATGAAGTCTTTCCAATACCTATTAATTTTCCAGCTTCAAAAAAAACGTCAAGTTCTTTTTCAGATAATCCGAAATTTTTTAAATCCAAAGAAGGAAAATATTTTCTTCTTTCTCGTATAGGATTCGTGTGAGTAAAAAAATGACCTCTTTTTTTATAAGCATGAATCAAATTCAATACTAAAAATTCCTTGTGGATAATCCCAATCCCGTTATCATTCTTAAAATTGAAAAATTTTTTCTGATTTTCTTGATTGATTGATTGACGAACGGTTTTATAGTTTTCTTCTCCAAAATCAAATCCATGAAAAAAAGCACTCCAACTTTTTTCTATTGAATTAGGATCTTTTTTATACTTGTTATATAGAAATTCTAAATCTTTAAAATGAATGGTATTTAGAAAAGAAAATCTATCACTCATATACTATTTTTTACTTCAAATTTAAACATTTTAAATATCTATCAAAGTTTATTTGATTTTTTATAGCTATTGTATCTTTTAAAATCAAGCTCAATCCGCTTTTTTCAGTTCCTATAGCTGTAGCGAAAAAAGACTTTCCCCAATATTGTCCATGTATAGAAGATGCCATTTTACATATTATTTTATGAGCATGAATATTTTTGCTTTGAATGACAGAATCTGAAATAGATATAAAAATAACTGGTTTTTTTTCTTTTAGAAATCCCACAATCATGAATAAATTAGATATTTCATGTCTTAAATCCAAAACGATTTTCTTGATAAGATTCATATCTTTTTCTTGAAATGGATCAATATCACATATATAGTTAATTGAAGATAGTTGAATAGCTTTTGAAGAATATTCTTTTTTGAGTGCTTTAATTTTATGCAAACGTATTTCTGATATTTCTTTCTTTAATTCTTTATTTTCATTTTGTAAAATGATAAAATTCCTCAAAGGAGATTCCGGATATTTCATCATCTTTTTTAAAGATTGATATTGATCATGAATTGATTTCAAGTATTGTATTGCTTTTTTTGAAGTGATTGCCTTAATTCTTCGTATTCCATATGATACAGAAGATTCTGATATAATTTTAAAAATTTGAATTAATCCAGTATGTTTCACATGGGTCCCAATACATAATTCAGACGACTTTCCAAAAGTGATTACTCGCACTTTTTGTTTGTATTTATTTTCGAATATTTCACTCTTATAAAAAGAAGTGTTTTTTTTAGCTTCTTGCAAGGAAGTAAATCTTTCTTCTTTTAGAAGAAGATCAAAAAAAATTAATTCTTGGACTAGATTTTCTATTTTATGCAATTCTTCAATAGTTATTTTTTGATAATGAGAAAAATCAAATCGTAAATAATCATCTCCTACATAAGAACCTTTTTGTTGAATATGATTTCCTAAAACTTGTTTTAAAGAAAAATGTAATAAATGAGTAGAAGTATGATTTTTTTCAATTTCTGATCTTCTATTTTTATCAACTATAGCTCTAAAAGAAGAATAAACATCTGAAGGCAATTTTTTAGAAGAATGTATGATAATGGAATTTTCTTTTTTAGTATTGAAAATAAAAATTTCATCCGTTTTACTTTTTATTAATCCAGTATCTCCCAACTGGCCTCCTCCTTCAGGATAAAAAGGAGTTTTTGAAAAGACTAACTCATAATGATGAGTTTTCTCTAATTGGTTTTCTATTTTTCTGTATTTCAAAATTGAAATATCACATTCTATCATATCATATCCTACAAAATTTACATTTTCGTGAATAAATTGATGATGATGTACTTTTATCCAATCTGTTTTTTCTATTGTATTATTTTCTTTTCTGGATCTATTTTTTTGTTCTAACAATTTTTTATAAAATAAATTTTCATCAATTGATAAATTATTTTTTTCAACTAAAATTTTAGATAACTGTATAGGGAAACCATAAGTATCATATAATTGAAAAATGGTTTTTCCATCAATAATTTTTTCATTTTTTTCTTTAGTTTGTTCTATGATATATTGAATTTTATGACTTCCTTTGTCAATAACTTTTAAAAAAGATAATTCTTCTTCATAAATCACATTTTTTATGTATTTCATTTTCTCTTTCAATTCTGGAAAAGAACTTTTCATTTCTTTCACTAAAGAGTCTACAAATTGATAAATAAAAGGCTCCTTTTTATATAAAAAACGGGTAACATAAATGACGGCTCTTCTTAAAATTCGTCTTATAACATAACCAGCTCCATTGTTTGATGGCAATTGACCATCTGAAATAGAGAAAACAATGGCCCTCAAATGATCTGCTATTATATGTATGGATACTTTTTGGTTAAAATCTTCTTTATAAATTTTTCCCAAAGATTCTTTTATATTCTGAATAATTGGAAAGAAAATATCAGTTTCATAGCTAGAAAATTTTCCTTGCAATACCATACATAATCTCTCCAAACCCATCCCCGTGTCAACATGTTTTATCGGAAGTTTTTCTAATGTTCCATCTGATTTACGTAAGAACTCTATAAAAACAAGATTCCAAATTTCTATCACCTTTGGATGTTTCTTGTTAATGAGATATTTTCCAGGCAGGGTTTGTTTTTCTTTTTCATTGCGTAAATCTATATGAATTTCTGAACAAGGGCCACAAGGCCCTGTCAATCCCATTTCCCAAAAATTTTCTTTTTTTCCAAAAAAAATAATATGATCTTTGTTTATTAAAGTTTGCCAATACTTTAAAGTTTCATGATCTATGGATAATCCTTCTTTTTCGTCTCCAATAAAAACAGATATGTAAATGTTTTTTTTTGGTATATTATAGACTTCAACTAATAACTCCCAAGCCCATTCTATTGTTTCTTTTCTGGAATAATCTCCAAAAGACCAATTTCCTAACATTTCAAACATGGTGTGATGATAATTATCATATCCCACATTTTTCAAATCATTGTGCTTACCAGTTACTCTAAGACATTTTTGAATATTGACTATTCTTGAATAATCAGGTTTGACATGTCCTAAAAAATAATCTTTAAAAGGATTCATCCCCGCATTGATAAAAAAAAGAGTAGGGTCATTTTTTGAATGAATAGGAAAAGAAGAAATAATTTTATGTTTTTTTTTTTGAAAAAAATCAAGAAAAGTATCTCTTATCAATTTGTATTTCATAATACATCATTATTGTTTTTTTAGTTTTTCTTATAATATTTAGGCGACTGTTCTATAGCATCCATTATTTTTTCCATAATATTCTCAGTGGAGTCTTTTTTTAAATCTAATTGAATAGGTTCTTTAAATTTCATTTTCTGTAATACTCCCTTTTTCTTAATTCGAATTCCTTTTTTATCATAAGCTTTTTGAAATCCATCAATTACAATAGGAACAACAATAGGATTATATTTTCTGATCACATGAACAATCCCTCTTCGTCCAGGTGCAAAAGCCTGAGTTGTCCCTTGTGGAAAAGTAATTAACCATCCATCATTAAGAGCTATTCCCATACGAGTTATCTCAGATATATTCACAGAACGATTTACTTTTTTATCTCCTTCTTTCCATGTTCTTTTCACAGTAATTCCTCCAGAATAAGTAAATAATTTTGTTAAAAAACCTTGATCCATGGTTTCTTTAGCCGCCACATAGTAGAGATTCACTTTTGGATTCAAAAGATAAATAGGATTCTTAATGCTATTTATAAATCCATTTTTTACACTACAAAATACATGAAACATAGCAAAAACATCTGCAAAATAAGTTTGATGATTTGAAACAAATAAAACTCTTTTGTCAGGTAGATCTTTAAGATATTCCGTTCCTTTCAATTGTAATTGATTAAATCCATTATAACGATTATAAGAAATGCAACCAAAAGTGAAAATTAAAAAACGTTTTATAAAATGTAAATTTCCAAATGCATCTCTAAATAGAGTGCTTTCTTTTTTTTTAAAATGTTTCTTTTTTGCTTTCTTAAAAAAAGATGAATGAAAATTCACTGTTTATTTATCTATTTTTGTAATGTTATGATATTTTGCAGAATAATAAGCGAAACCTGTGACAATGAACAAAATTAATAAACTATAATATATCCAAAAAGGAACAGAAACAGGATCTCCCTTAGCATAAGAATGTAATCCAGACAAGTAATAATTGACTCCAAAATAAGTCATAATAATAGAACTTATTGACAATATGCTGTAAAAATTAAAAGCAAATATACTTCTCATACATGGAATCAAACGAATATGCAATACAAAAGCATAAATCATAATACTAATCAGAGCCCAAGTTTCTTTTGGATCCCAACTCCAATAACGTCCCCAACTGTTATTTGCCCAGACTGAACCTAAAAAAGTTCCTATTGTTAATAAAAAAAGTCCTATGGTAAGACACATTTCATTAATAATAGTTAATTTTTCAATATGAATTTGAATTATTTTACTATAATAATGAAAATATGCTTTTAATATATATAAGAGTAACACAAAAAATCCTAAAAAGGATCCTGTTAAAAAAAAACCATAACTGGTTGTTATTGTTGCTACATGTATAATCAACCAATGAGATTTTAAAACTGGGACCAAATTTGTTATTTCTGGATCCATTGTATTTCCATGTGCAATCATTAATAAAATAGATGCTATTAAGGTTGTCATTCCTGAAACCAATTGATTTTTATAAAATAAAAAACCTATTCCAACTAAACAAAAACTAATAAAAATGGCAGATTCATATCCATTAGTCCATGGAGCATGTTCAGAAATATACCATCTAAAAATTAAACCTAAAAAATTTGAAACAAATAGAACAGATAAAATGAAAAAAAATACTTTAGAAAAAAAATACATGTATTTTTTTTGAAAAAAAATTATCAAAAAAGAATTAAGAATAATAATTATTCCCAAAAAAGCATATAAGAAAGATAAAACATAAAATATATTGAGTTTATTATAAATAATTTCTATGGATATTTTGTTTTCCGAAGGCAAAATAGATTTAGCATGTTTTATTTGATAGAGTCGTATTTTTTTGATTTCATTATCTGCAATTCGCCAATTTTTTTCATTTTGAGCATCAAATAAAGATTTTAGGTAATTATTAAACATAGAAAAACCTGAAGGATTTAATCTGTTTGAATCTGATATCATCCAACTAGACCAAGTATGATTCCTATCATTTGGGATAGGAAAAATTCGAATATATTTTCCTTGAAAAATCTCATGAATAATTCCTACACGTTCACTAAGACTGAGTACCGCTTTATCATATTCGTCTCTTTGCATAGGATTTTTAGAAAAAGCTTTTTCATAGTCTTCTTGAAGGACAAACTTTAATTTTGATGTTTTTGGATCTAAAATATAAAGATCTATCAGAGAAACATAATATTCTGGATTTGCTTTTACTTTATTTAAAAATTTATATCCTCCTTTTTTATCTACTTTAATAAAAGGTATTTTTGTCCAAAATATATTATCTTGAAGTATGGAGATAAACCATTGATTAGCATCTATATTTTCTATAAAATTTCTTTTATGTATTTTTCTAAGAAGTTCAATAGCTATAGTATTGACAGGTTTTATTCTTCCTTTATGATCTTGTACTAATAAACGTCCAAAATTTTCACTATGTTTTTTAGGAATATGGATAGCTTCAGAAACATTTTCTAAAGGAATTTTTTTAAATTCATGTACTTGATTATGTGTTTGAGTAAAAGAAACATAATTATTTCCTAACAATAGAAATAATGTGAAAAATAACATTGAATGATTTTTAGAATATAAATTTCTCAATTTATTTTTCAAATAATTAAATCTAGTTCCTTTCCAAAATAAAGTAAAAAACATCCCTATACTCATCAAAAAATAACCTACATAGGAAAAATAGGTTCCTAAATAATCATTATTAACAGAAAAATGAGTTCCTTTTCCATCTGGATCATATCCAGATTGAAAAAACCTATATCCCTTATAATTGAGAACATTGTTCATGTAAATCAAATAATTTTTTTTCTTTTTTTTGTCTATGAGCGTGATATGACTCATAAAAGATGAAGGGAATCCAGACCCTGGATAATTTTCTATTTTAAAATTATTTAATCGCAATAAAAAAGGAAGATTCCAAAATATAGATCCATATCCAATGGATATTTGATAATCCTTAAATAATAAAGGATCACTCATTTTTGTTGTATTTTTTCCTCCTAAAAAGGTCACTAATTTGGATTGATTTAGAAAAGATATTTCTGCCGTAATAGCACTTAATAAATTATTATTTTCTTCTTTTTCACATGATTTGATATACTCTAATTTTCCTTTCATAATTCCTTCGGGAATAACCCACTGCATCATTCCATGATCTGTTTTTATTCGATATAAATGTTTTATTTTTAAAATATCAAAAGTATTTTTGAGTAAAGAATGGTTTTTTTTATTAATCATGTTTATATATTCTCCTGAAAAAGAAGAATTTAAAAACAGATTATTATTTTTTTCAACAATTTGTATCCCTAAAGGTATTTTCTTATTTAAAGAAAATATTACCCCATTGATTTTCGTTATATTTCCATCTTTAAGAAAATTTTCCGTTCTTCCTTTTTGATTGTTTGAAATAATCTTTATAATTTTTTCTTCTGGTTCTTTTTTAGAAAAAATAACTTTAGCACATGGAATGTAATCTATAATTTTTATTTTTAAAGGATTATCCTTAAAAAAAAATTTTCTTTTATATTTCTTATGATAAGAAGAAAGAATATAAGGATCATGATAGAATCTGGTATAGTTTTCTTGACTAATTCTTAATTTTATGTAATTTTTTCTAGAAATGATTTTTCTATTAATTTCTCCTTCTCTTATAGACATGATTCCTTCAAAACTATAATACCTAGAAAAAATTCCTCCAATAAAGAGAAATACAAATGATAAATGAAAAATAAAAAGAGGGAATTTTTCATAATTCCATAATTTATATTTCCATATATTTCCTATCAAATTGATTGTAATTAATAACATTATAATTTCAAACCAAGTAGATTCATAAACAAATATTTTGGCAAAATCAGTAGAATATTTCTGTTCCAGAACAGTAGCTATAGCCATAGATATAGCCAACAATAAAAATAAAAAAGAAGTTATTTTTGTTGAAAAAAAAATTTTTTTTAACGTTTGCATATTAATTGTATTTAATAAATATAAAAACGAGTTATTCGAAATAAATCAATAGTAAATAAATTGTATTTAAATGAGATCCAAATCTTAATATGCAAAAATATTTTATGTTTCATATATGATTAATCCATCATAAGCTAGGTAAACATTTTTTGGTAATTGTGTATCGATTTCTTCGTGAAAACCAAGCATATGACTAATGTGAGTAAGATAAGTTTTTTTAGGACGAATTTTTTGAATTGCATTCAGAGATTTGGAAAGCGTAAACTGAGAAGAATGTTTAGGTGCTTTTCTTAAAACATTTAAAACTAAAATCTCTAATCCTTTTAACTGTTGAATTGTTTGAAGAGGAATGCTGCTTGCGTCTGTAATGTACGCAAAATTTTCTATACGAAAACCTAAAATAGGAAGATCTCCATGCCATATGGATAAAGGAAAAATTTTAAAATATTCTACAAAAAAGAAATCTTTATAACTATCTAACTCATGTATGGATATTTTTGATGTATTCGATTTATGATTTTTTGAAAAAAAATAAAAAAATCTTTTTTTTAAATTCTCTAAAACTCTACGTAATCCATAAACAGGTATGGTTTTATTCATATTAAAATAAAACGGTCTTATATCATCAAATCCTCCTATATGATCATGATGTTCATGTGTCAGAAAAATAGCATCCAATTTTTCATGATTGTTTCGCAACATTTGATAACGAAAATCTGGACCACAATCGATTAAAAAACATTTTTTATCTTTCTCAATTAAAACCGAACTTCTAAGTCTTTTATCTTTTGGATTTTTAGATAAACACACTGGATGTTTAGATCCAATAATAGGAACACCTAGAGAAGTTCCAGTTCCTAAAAAAGTAATTTTCATATCACTTTCTATTTTTGAATATATTGATTTATTATATTTTTTTGTATTTCATTTATAATGTTTTTCTTTTCTTTTAAAAATTCTTTTACAGAATCTCTTCCTTGACCTAATTTCATATCTCCATAACTAAACCAAGATGCATTTTTTTTAATAATTCCTAAATCAACTCCTAAATCCAGGATTTCCCCTATTTTTGAAATTCCTTCCCCGTACATAATATCAAATTCAGCAATTTTAAAAGGAGGAGAAAGTTTATTTTTCACTACTTTTACCTTTGTCCTATTTCCTAATATTTTTTCTCCATTCTTGATTTGATTTCCTTTTCGAATGTCTAATCGAATTGATGAATAAAATTTCAAAGCATTTCCGCCTGTTGTCACTTCCGGATTTCCATACACCCCGATCTTTTCTCTTAATTGATTAATAAATATGAGTATGCTTTTTGATTTACCTATACTAGAAGTTAGCTTTCTCAAAGCTTGAGACATTAATCTAGCTTGTAATCCTATTTTAGAATCACCCATTTCTCCTTCTATTTCACTTTTAGGAGTTAAAGCTGCCACAGAATCAACCACGATCATATCAATAACACCAGATCTAATTAAATTATCTACTATTTCAAGCGCTTGTTCCCCATTATCTGGTTGAGATATTATTAACTCTTTGATGTTAACTCCTATTTTTTGAGCATAAATACAGTCAAAAGCATGTTCCGCATCAATAAAACCAGCGAAACCTCCTTTTTTTTGAGATTGAGTTATTGCATGTAAAGCTAAAGTAGTTTTTCCTGAAGATTCTGGTCCAAATATTTCAATAATGCGACCTTTTGGAAATCCTTTTATTCCCAAAGCTATATCTAAGCTTAAAGATCCAGAAGAAATAATTTCTAAATTTTCTATATGAGAATCTCCCATTCGCATAACAGTTCCTTTCCCATATATTTTATCCATTTTTTCTAGAACAAGTTCTAAGGATTTTCTTTTTTGTTCAATTTTTTCGTTCATAATTTTGAAAATGTTAAGGAAACTTTAGTTATCACATATATAATATATGCTTCACTATTTTTTTTTTAAAAAGAAAACTTTGTTTTTTGGTAATCTCAAAAAAAACTTATTTCCAGGAGGAATAAGATCCACAAGATATTGTGGATTTAGAAGAATTAAATCTTGATAAGGCATATTTAAACTATAGGCAAAAAATTTCAAAGAAATTTTTTCTTTGATAGGGATTAGGGCTGTTTCTTTATATTTATATTTGTAGGGAGAGGAGCGATATGTGTAAATATTATGTTCTTTATAGTAATTCATGACATAATTAATGGCAATAAATTTTGGAACATAATTTTGAGTTTCTTTTGGAAAAAATTCCCATAACCCCCAGAAATCTTTTCTGTTTTGATGATGTTGCAATATTTTATCTACAGTGCCTGGACCAGCATTATAAGCAGCTAAGACTAATTCCCAATTTCCTATTTTTTTATATAAAAATTTTAAATAACGGCAAGCTGCTTCTGTTGATTTGACAGGATCATTTCTTTCATCATAAATATTATTAATGTTGAGATCATATATTTTACCAGTTTCAGGCATGAATTGCCAAATTCCTTGAGCTCCTGCCTTGGAGGTTACAACAGGATTTAAATTTGATTCTATAATAGCTAAATATTTTAATTCTTTTGGAAGACGGTAGTTTTCAAGTTTTTCTTCAAACATAGGAAAATAAAATTCTGACAATGAAATAATTCTTCCTATATATTTTCCCATACGAAGATAACTTTCTACGGAAGCATGCACTATGCTGTTGTATTTAAGTATTTTAGTTTGAGATCTTTGATTTAAAAAATTTAATCTTAATTGAAGTTCTTCAGAATCTATATTAGTATTAGTAAGAACAATATTTTTTTTATGAGATAATTTTTTACCAGATAAAGATTTTTTCTTCCCTCCAAGCATTTTTTTCCATAATTTCTCTATATAAATATTATTTAAATCTAATTTTTGATCGAAAACATCTTTATGAAAGTTGATTACATTTTTTTGTTCCAAAAAGGGCTTTGATGCAGATTGAACAATCAAACTTTTTAATATGAGCATAAAAAACATAATATTTCTTATCTTTATCGTTGCCATTATCTCAAATTGTAGAAAAAAAGTACTAACGAACAATCGTTGCCATTATCTCAAATTGTAGAAAAAAAGTACTAACGAACAAACGCAAAATGAAAGAAATTTTTTTATTCTTTTTCAGATTCTGAATCTTTTCCTTCAGAAGCCTTTTTGAATTCTTTCAATCCTGTCCCTAATCCTTTCATTAATTCCGGTATTTTTTTACCACCGAAAAGTAAAAGTGCAAGAATGACAATCACCACAATTTCTGTGGTACCAAAAGTTCCAAGTAGTATTAAAAAAATAGAAATGAAATCCATTCGACGGGATTTTTTATCAAATATAAAAAAAAAATTATGAATTTGGATCTGATCAATTATAAACAGAATAATCGCCTAAACTAATTTCTTTTGCTTTTCCGATATAAAAGATGTGATTTCCTATCATAGAATTATGCCAATTTGCATATTGGATTTTTGTATAGTCCTGAATCAAAGATCTTTTTATATTACTATTTTTTATTTTTGTATTTTTACCTATTGAAACATAAGGACCTATGATGCTATTCTCAATGCTTGTATTTTCTCCGATCGAACAAGGTTTTAGAATTAAACTATCTCTTATGATTGCTTTTTCATGAATCAATTGCGAATGATTGTGTTCTATAGACAATATTTTTGAATTAGAAGAAATAGTTCTTTTTTTATTTCCAAAATCCATCCATTCTTGAACTTGTTTGCTAATAAATTTTTCTCCTTTTTTTCTCATGTTTTCTAAAACAGATGTTAATTGATATTCTTCTTCATTTTTAATTTTGTTATTATCTAAAGATTGAAGTTCTTTTCTTAAACAAAGACTATTTCTAAAATAATAAAGACCGATGATTGCTAGATTAGATACATAATTATTTGGTTTTTCTATAAAATGAGTAATAACTCCCGAAGAATCACATTTGACCACTCCAAATAAATGAGGATTTTTAACTTTTTTTGTCCATATAATGTTGTCTACTTTGTTAGTAATTTCCTTTTCCAAAGAAGTGTTATAAAATAAAGTATCGGAAAAAACAATGATTATCGGTCCTCCATTCAATGAATCTTTAGCTTTTAACAAAGCATCTGCCGTTCCAAGCGGAGTAATTTGATAATAAATAATAGGATGAACTCCTATATCATTAGCTAATTTGATTAATTTTTTTTCAATGTTTTCTCCGTTATTTCCTATTATGAAAACAATTTCTTGGACAGAAAAAATTTTTATGACTTCGGATAAACTTTCCACCAATCTTCTCAAAATTGTTTTTCCTGCTATATGGATTAATGGTTTGGGTGTGTTTAAAGTGTGCGGATACAAACGCAATCCTTTTCCAGCCATAGGAATTATAATTTTCATATCACATCATTTGTTATGTTATATACCAGTACTTCCAAAACTATTGCATCCTCTCATACTTGTATTTAAAATAGAACATTTATCCCATTTTATTTGGGGCCCTTGAAATATGTTTAGTATAGCTAGTTTTTCATTGGATTGAATTGTCATAGTTTCAAACAAAACGTTTGTTATGATCATTTTAATTTCTTGACATAAAACCGTATTTTCTTTATTTTTTGTGATATGAATGACGCAAACAGCTTCAATTAATTTTTTTTTCAAAAAAAAATGATACTTAATTTTTTTGGAAAATTGAATAAAAATGCCTGTTGATATCAATTTTCTTTCCATAAAATTAATGGAAATAGATTTCTCTATATTGGCAATTAAAGTTAATTGGTATCCATTCTTTATCACACTATAATCTACTTTTAATATTTGATTAAATTAATCAATCTTTTTTTTTCAATAAAGAAAACAATTATCAAATACAGGAATTGAAAAAAAAAGCTAAACATTATTTCTTTCTTGTTATTGATCATAAAAACTAAAAAAATTGCAAATAAAAAATGAATTATGATATTTCTTATTTTTCTAAAAAATTTAAAAAATTTTTCCTTCCCCCAAATATATAAAATGATTAACATGCATCCATACGATGCTAAAGTTCCCCAAGCAGGGATCATAAAACTACTATTAGGAATTAAAATAAAAATAATATTAAATAAAAAAGTGATTAATACCCCTATTAAGGAAATATAAGTTCCTATAATAGGTTTATCTATCACTTTATAAAATATGGATAAATTTGTATAAATTCCTAAAAATAAATTTCCCATCATTATTATAGGAATAATGGACATTGCAAAGTGATATTTTTGATCAATAAAAAATTCTATAAACATGGGGATATTTCCACATATTAATACATAAAAAATTAATCCGAAAAGAATAAACATATAATTAATTTCTTCATAATAATATTTTGCATCAGAATCCCCGTATTTTTTAAAAAAAAAAGGTTCAATTCCCAATCTAAAAACTCTGATATACAAACTCATAAAAGCTGCTATTTTATAACAAGCAGAATAAGATCCGTTAATTTCATCGGACCCCCATCTTTTGATCAAGATTTTATCAAGATTTTCATTAATAGAAAAAGCTATAGTTCCTAACATAATAGGAATTCCATAATTTAACATTTCTTTGGCAATAATTTTGTTAAATTTTTTTAGAATTACTTTTTTTAAAAGAATAGGAAGCACTAAAAATAAATTGCTTAAGGACGATATCATGTTTGCAAAAAATATATAACCAGTTCTGTCTGTGAAAGAATTTATCCATTCAAAAATAAAAAATAAAAAAGTTCCTTTGATGTAAAGATTGTTAGGACTAAAAAACATATATATTATTAAAAATGATTGGATGAGTATATTTATTATATTTATAACAGTGTGTTTGAATGGTTTTTCATTTGCACGAAGCCAAGCCATAGGAAGAATACAAATCGTGTCAAAAAATATGATTAAGAAGAACATAAAAAAATATTCTGGATGATCCTGATATCCAGCGATAGAAATTAAATATTTGATCGAGTTCACAGAAATAATTAAAAAAAAAGAGGTAATGAATAATTGTATTATAACACCTGTTGAAAAAATAGTTTCTTGGTTATAATTTTTTTTATATAAAAATCTAAAATAAGTATTTTCTAATCCGAAAGAAAGAAATCCTATAACCAGAAAAGATAAAGCATACATATCTGTATAAAGAGAAAATTCTTCTCTTTTTAAAGAAATAGTAAAAAATTTTAAAAAAGCATAATTAATAATTTTTGGTAAAATTGATCCGATAGAATAGATAATTGTTTGTTTCGCTAATTTTTTGTACAAATTCAATGCTTTTTTTAAATTAAAAGTTCCTAATTTCTGTATTTTTTTATGTATGTATAAATTTTTTTTACAAAATATTGCATAGAAATAGAGATGAATTATGAGTAACTTTGATCAAATTTTTCAACATAATAAAATGGATTATAAAAAAAATTCAAAAGAATTTATGCTGTATGCAACTAAGCATAAAAAAATCAATAGTTTAACGATAGATGAATATATTATTCAATCAATGACTCCTTATATTGTTGAAGAAAGAAAACTCAATGTGGCTCAAATGGATGTTTTTTCTCGTTTAATGATGGATCGAGTTATTTTTTTAGGAACTCCTATAGAAGACCAAGTAGCTAATATAGTGCAAGCTCAATTACTGTTTTTACAGTCTTCAGATTCTGTGAAAGACATTCAAATCTATGTTAATTCTCCAGGAGGAGATGTTTATGCAGGATTAGGCATATATGACACCATGCAAATAATAGAACCAGATGTAGCTACCATTTGTACTGGAATGGCGGCATCTATGGCCGCTGTTTTACTTTGTGCAGGAGTCAAAAATAAAAGATCTGCATTAAAACATTCAAGAATAATGATCCATCAACCTATAGGGGGAACACAAGGACAAGCTTCAGATATTGAAATCACAGTTCGTGAAATTTTAAAGTTGAAAAAGGAACTTTACGAAATTATATCGAAACATTCTGGAGTTTCTATTGAAAAAATAGAAAATGACTCAGATAGAGATTATTGGATGACTTCTAAAGAAGCTAAAGAATACGGAATGATAGATGAAGTTCTAGAAGGAAAAAAAGGAAAAAAATGATCACAACAGGACTCGAACCTGTAACCTACTGCTTAGAAGGCAGTTGCTCTATCCATTTGAGCTACGTGATCTAATTGCATATCGGGGTAGCAGGATTTGAACCTACGATCTCCTGGTCCCAAACCAGGCGCGATAACCAAACTACGCTATACCCCGTTGTTGCGGAGAATGTGGGATTCGAACCCACGCGGTATTTTAATACCGACAGTTTAGCAAACTGTTCCGTTAACCACTCCGGCAACTCTCCGAAAGAATACAAATCTAAAGTAGATCTATTAAATAAACAAATAATTAAGCTTTAGGATATTCTATTCTAGTATGATAAATATTTCTTAATTTCTTTTTAAGAACTTTTTTGACTTTTTCTATTTCTTTTAAAGTAATGTCCGCATTAGAAAACTGGTTTTCTTTTTTTTGTTTATTAATAACATTTTCTACCAAGTCTTCCAAATCTTTAGAAGATGGATTTTTAATACTTTTCGAAGCTGCTTCTACAGAGTCAGCTATCATAACAATAGCCGTTTCTTTGGAAAAAGGCTTAGGACCAGAATATTGGAATTGTTTTTTATCCACTTTTGGACATTTTTCTTTTTGTTTTTCGTAAAAATAATGAATAATACTATTTCCATGATGAGTGCGTATAAAATCAGTAACAGAATCAGGTAAATAATATTTTTTTGCTATCTCAATTCCAATTGGAACATGTTCTAAAATAATTTTTGCACTTTCTTTTGGACTTAATTTTTCATGTGGATTTATTATATTATACTGATTTTCAGTAAAAAATGATGAATTTTTGATTTTTCCTATATCATGATAAATAGCTCCTATCCTTACTAATAATGAATGAGCCCCAATAGAAACAGCTGCTTCTTCTGCAAGGTTTGCTACTGTTAAAACATGTTGTAAAGTTCCTGGAGCTTTTTGAGATAATAATCTTAATATAGGAGTGTTAGTATCCGATAATTCTAATAATGAAATATCAGAAGTAAGATTTAATAATTTTTCAAAAAGAAATATTAATGGATGAACAAATAAAGTTAAAATTCCACTAAAAAAGAATAATGAAAAAGTATGCCAAGAAATTTTTTCTAAAGAACCTTCACGAATCAAAGTGAGTGAACTAAAAATAATTATATAAGTAATAGTTATTTTTCCCACAGCAATAAAAAGGTTAGC
This sequence comes from Blattabacterium cuenoti, assembly GCF_014251555.1. NCBI lineage: Bacteria > Pseudomonadati > Bacteroidota > Flavobacteriia > Flavobacteriales > Blattabacteriaceae > Blattabacterium > Blattabacterium cuenoti. Next base: position 38,605 of record NZ_CP059190.1, on the reverse strand, counting down.
CATTTTATAAATATTTTTGTTTGTTAACATGACTAAAAATCCTGTAGTGACTTGAATAAAAAAAAATTCAAAACTATTTGGTGTAATTAAAGACAATAATAAAATAGTTGTTAAGTGAATAATGATGCTTAAGTGAAAATTGAAAAAAGCGCGAATGCTTATAGGAAGTATACAAAAAGGAATTATATATAATATTTTTGAATGATATTTTAAAATTATAATAGTAATCAATGATATGAGTAATATATTAATAATTAAAAAATTCATTTCTCTATTATTGTGAAATATTTTATTTTGAAAATAAAAAAGATATAATATAAATAGAGTGAATATTATACTAATTATGAAAAAATATCCTATAATAAGACAATAATCTTTTTTTTTATTCCATACTTTATTCTCATATTCTTTTTTGAAAGAAGATAAGACTTGAAATTTATTTTCATCTATCATTTCATTATTTCTGATGATTTTATCTCCTTTTGCAAAAGAATATTTTATTTTACTGATAGATTTAATTTTTTCATGAGAAAAAAATTCAGTATAACTTTGGTTATAAAAAAAGTTTGGAACGATAATTTTTTTTAAAATTCTTTTTAAAATTTTTGCACGATGACTATTATTTTTCAAAAAATTTTTCTTAATAATATTATTTACCTTTTTGTGAGTACAAATTTTTTTGTATAAAAAGGGAATCCATTTTTTGTTTTTTTGAAGAAAAATTATAGAAATTTTATTTTTTTCAGGAAAAAAATCTATATATCCATATTTATATACAGTATTTACTGTTTTATAAACAATTCTGGAATAATACTTGTTTTTTTTTAGATATTTAATTTTTTTTAGCTTTTTTTTTATATTCTTAACTATCTTTTCGTTTTGAATAAAAAATATTTTCTGATCTTTTTTCAATTTTTTTATTTCTAAATCTAGATCTTGACTATTTTTTTGAACAATAAAGCCAAACGGAGAAAACAAATCTCTGTAAGTCCAATTTTTTCCCTTTGAAAATTCATATTGAAAAATTTCTTTTTTTGGGAAAAAAAACGTCAATGATAAGACTGCTATAATTGGAACTAAAATCTTATCTACAATATTTTTATATGTATAAAACTTTAAGAAGTTAGCCATTGCCTAAAAAATTGAAACGATGCAATTTTTTCGGGATGCAATTTTTTCGGAAGGATGAAATTCTGATTTCAAGAAGAAGTATTAAATAATTATAATAATTATCAATATGATAATATCATTATGTTTTTTTTTTATAAGATGATTGATGTTTTTGTAAAATATTGGATAATAATCTATTTTCATCATTAATGCTTTCTTCCAAACAAATAGTAGATTCCGTTCTAAGAACTCCTTTTATCTCTCCAATTTTAGAAATAACATCTCTAGCATCTGAAGGATCTCTAGCAATAATTCTGCAAAAAAGATTATATTTTCCTGAAGTAATATATAATTGGACTACATTAGGAATTTTTCTTAATTCTTCTTTTACTAATTTAGATTCGCGGGAATCTGATAAAATTCCTACAAAAGCTATTAAATGAAAACCCAAAGATTCATATCCAATAATCAAAGTACTTCCCTTTATAATACCTGCATCTTCTAATTTTTTTACTCTAACATGAACAGTTCCAACGGACAGTGGTTTGATTTCTTTGCTAATCTGTTTACTGATCTCAGTATATGGAGTTCTAGCGTTTATATTTAATTTTCTGACAATAGTATTGTCTATTTCATCTGTATTATATCTAAGAATCATTGTTTTATTTTTTTTTGAATAAAGGTATTAAAAATACCAAGATACAAAACTTTCTTTTGAAGAAATAGGTTCTTGTTTTTCAATAAGTAATCTGTCGATATAGATTTTGATTTTTTTTTTTGTCAATAAACTAACTATAATTAATTTTTAAACAAAAGAAGGGAAGGAGACAATGATTCTTCTCATTTGAGAGATTTTTGTTATTTAAAGAAAGAAAATAATTGGACGTTTCTTTTTTTTGAAAAAAATCAAAATGTAAAGATTGATTGATATCTGAATCTAATAATATTTTCTTTAGTTTTTTCAAAAAAATTTCGAAAACAGAAAAGTATAAAAAATTTTTTATGGTCTCATTTTTTAGAAAAAATTTACCTAATATTAGAATGGATAAAAATTGTATTGTCTTTTCCTCAAAAGAGTTTAATTTACTAAATAATTTTTGTTGAGTTTCTTCATCACTTTTAGGAAATAAAATTTCCATATTAATATTAGGCTTTTGTATTTTACCATAAATATTAATTCTTAATTCTGTAAATATCATTCCTTTATGAAGTTTTTCAGATTCTGTAAAATTTATGTACTCAGTAATTTTTGAGACAGACTTGGTCTCATAAGCAATTAAATTGATATTAGATTGATCAAAATTCTTTTTCCAAGTAATAAATCCTCCTGGTTTTATTTTAAATTCTTTTTCCAATTTTAGAATTGGTATTTTTTCTTGGTTAGAAAAATGATAGAATCCATCTATTACAAAATATTTTCCACTGGTTTCAACATTTTTTTTATATGTTTTTCTTAAAAAAAGATAACCTTCTCCTTTTAACTCAATAAAATTTTCTAAATTTTTGTCTAAAAATATTGATACTTTTGTGTTTTTTTTCACATTTGTTTTAATATCTATTAATAAAAAATCATTATTTTCTTTGTAATTTCTGTTTGGCTTTTTTTTATTTTGAAATTTTGGATTAATGTATAAATGAGAAGAATTTAAAATTTTTCCATTGTTCATAGAAACGTGAACTTTATTTTCTTTTTTCGTTATTTGAATTTTTCCATGAGTCAATATTTTTCCAAATAAAAAACGATTTCGTTCTTCATTTGTATCTAAAACAAGCAAATTTTTTGTGTTTATGGATAATTCAAAATTCCATTTAAGAAAATTTTTGTGCAAAAAACACCCGTTTATATACCCTTGAGTATTATATTTAGTATCCTTAAAAGAAGAATAAGATAATGATATGCAGGAATCAGAAACAATATTGACATAAGCTCGACTTGTGATTTCATAATCTGTATTTATAGAATTTATTTTGAGCCCAAACTTTTTAAGTTCTAATTTTCCAAAATAATGAGGATTGTCTATATTTCCAAATATTTTTATTTTTCCTGTCAAAAAACCTCTTGCTTCACTATTCATTTTTTTCCAAAAAAAGGAAAAATTATCCATTTTTAAATTTTTAACATTGATATTGAAATCGAGTTTTGATTGATTTTTTGATTCGTTGTTAATATTTCCATCTATTTTTAAGATGTCATGATAATTTTTTTTAAGAACTCCATTAATTTTATAATTTTTATCCTTATGAAAGGAATTAACATAAAAGTTTCCTAAAATTGTTTTTTCAATTGAAAAATCTGTGATTTTTACATGTATATTAGGTTCAATTTGATTATGGTTACTTTTATATGAAAAAAAACCGTTTACAAAACCATCTAGATTTTTTTTAAATATGATTTTTTTTAACTGCACATTTTTTAAATAAAATTGAAATGTTTTTTCTTTTTTTTCAATAAAATCCGCGTCTACAATAATCTCTTGTTTTTCTGAAGATAAAATAATATTATTTATGGTATATCTTCTTTTAATGAGGTCTATTTTTATTATTCCCAAATTATTATCAATCTTCCAATCATATCCATTGATATTTAATTTAGAAAGTAAAGGAAAAAAAATGAGGAAATTTTTTTTCTTTTGACAAAGAAAATTCAAGATTTGTTCTTTGTACTCTTGTTTTTTTAATTTTAATAAAAATTTAGAATTAATCATCCAAAAATTTTCCCGACTCAAAATAGACACATTTATTTTCTTTGATAAAAAATTTTTGTAAGTAATTTTCTCTGTATCAATTTGTATCCCTTTTCTGAAAAAAGTTATAAATAATTTATCAAAAAAAATTTCATTCCATTGGACTGATTCTGTAAAAAAAATTGTTTTAAATGAGTTCTCCTCTTTTTTTCCGGAAATTCGAATATCAGAAAAAGGATTTCTGTCTTTTTTCTGTTTCATCAAACAAAAAAAGGATTTCTTTATCAGAAAGTTAAAATTCACGTATTCTATTTCTTTTTTATAGGAATTTTTTAAATCAAAAATTTCTTTTTGTAGAATAGTTAATAAATGTTCCCATTTAAAATGTCCATAAATCTGACCAATGATCATATCATATACATTGATACTAATTTTTTTAAATTTTTGATCATTGATTAACATTACTTTGATTCCTTTGTGAACTTGATTTTGATCGTCATCTATTCTTAGATAGATTTTCTGAAAGTGTGAATGAATTTTTCCTTTTAAACTAATTTGATATCCTGAATGAGAGAAAAACAGAGTTACAAAAAATTTTGATAAATTTCCTTTGAAATTCATAAAAATACACAAATCAGATAATGAATATCTACTTATAAAAAGTGAAATTCTTGATGGAATTAAAAAAAAACTTTTTTTCTTGTCTTTGAATAAAACTTTGAACAAAAAAAGAAGATATTTTTTTTCAATTGAAATTTTACTTACATGTTTAACATCATGATTATGATTCAAAAAATTAATAAAAGTTGATACTTTAGCTATCAAAAAATGATTTTGAATAGTTCCTTCTACTTTTAAACTTCTTTTTTTTTCTCCAATTTTTTCTATAAAAATTAAATTTCCTTTGTATATCCATTGTTTAAAATTCAAATTAACTTTTTTTAGAAAATTGAATTTTGAATGGAAGTTGTATGGAATTATACGACTTATTTTATGAGGATAAAATCGAATAAAAGCTTTAAAAAATTTAATTTCTTTCCATTCTCGATTTAAATGAATATAAATTGCCTTTGCAAACAACCTATTTTCTTGTAAATCCTTTATAAAAATATTAGATAGAAAAAATTTTTTATTCCGACCATTAAATTTTCCGTTGATATTTCCTTGAACAAATAATCTAAGATTAGAAGACCATTTTTTGGAAAAAAATATCCCTAAATCGGGTCCTAATTTTGATCCTTTAAAAATTTCACATCGTATGTTTTTTCTGTAAAAAAAATTTTCATTTTTTTCATATTTATCGCCATTGAAAATAGAAATGGATCCTCTTAGAAAACTATTGGATGTTTTTATAAAAAAATCATGAATTTCTAATTTGGCAGGATAATCATATGTTAAATTACAAAACAAATTTTTGATGCAAAAATTTGTTTTATTTATAAATTCTTGAGATTGAAAAGAAAAAATAGAAGCTTTTATTTTTCTATTTTTGATTTGAATATTTTTTATATAACTAGAAAAAAAATGATTGAATTTTTTTTTGGAATCTATATAGATCAAATGAGATTTGTTTATCCTTAGCTTAGAACAAGTAATTCTGTTCATTTTATTTGATTCTTGATTCATCAAGACATTTTTGATAAAAAAAAGGATATTATTTTCTTTTTCTTTGAAATATTTTCTTATAAAAAAAGAAGAATTTTCAACGATTATACTTTTTATATTTAAATGTCTAGAGTTTATGAAAATCAGGAAAAATAAATTATTAATGGATATTTTACATTGAGATAAATGAATAAAAGAAAAATGATGATGATCTCTAATTTTTACATCATAAAAAATAAGTTCTTTTTTGAAAAAATTAAATGAAATATGTTTTATAGAAATTTTATTACCTAATTGTTTTCTTATTTTTTTCAAAAAAAAGGTTGATACTTTTTTTTGGACTTTCTTTTGATCATAAATATTTACAATCAATAATCCCAATAAGAAAAAAAACAAAAGAAGAATTATTTTTTTTCTGGTAAAAAATTTATGCAAAAAAACATTGTTCATTTTCAAAGATATTGTTTGTTATTTTATTATGAAAAAAAAACCTATTATTCTCGGTATAGAATCATCATGTGACGAAACGGCTGTTTCTATTATTAAAAATAGAGATGTATTATCTAATATTATTATTCATCAATATATCCATAAAAAATATGGAGGAGTAGTTCCAGAATTAGCTTCAAGACTACATGATAGAAATATTATAACAGCTGTCAATCAAGCTATTGATTCAGCAAAAATTAAAAAAAATCAAATTGATGCTGTATCCTTTACTTTAGGACCAGGATTGATAGGATCTTTATTAGTCGGGGCTTCTTTTGCAAAATCTTTTTCAATGGGATTAGAGATTCCTTTATTAACTGTCAATCATGTACAAGCCCATATACTTGTTCATTTTATAAAAAATGCTAACATAAACAATTCTTATCCTAAATTTCCATTTTTAGGTTTAGTCATAAGTGGGGGACATACTCAAATCGTGAAAGTGAATGATTTTTTTCAAATGGAAATATTGGGATCGACTTTAGATGATTCTATAGGGGATACTTTGGATAAAGTAGCTAGAATATTGGGTTTTCATTATCCTGGAGGACCTATGATAGAACTTTTTTCTAAAAATGGAAATTGTAATAAATTTGTTTTTTCAAAACCATCAGTAAATGGGCTAAATTTCAGTTTTAGTGGATTTAAAAGTCATGTTTTGCAATTTGTCAGAAAAGAATTAAAAAAAAATTCATTTTTCATAAAACAAAACTTATCTGATATTTGTGCTTCTATCCAGAGAATAATAGCAGAAATTCTTTTAGAAAAAGTACAAAAAGCTACTCTAAAAACTGGAATTTATAGAGTAGCTTTAGCAGGTGGAGTATCCGCAAATTGTGAAATTAGACGAATGTTTATATCTTTTGCAAAAGAAAACAAAAAATGGGAAATCTTTATTCCAAAGAAAAAATATACCACGGACAACGGAGCGATGATAGCCATTACAGGATTATTGAAATATGAAAAAAATTTATTTGATTCTATTCATGTTTCTCCATATTCTAAATTTAAAACATTTTAAAAAAACTATACTAAGTACATGTACATATCAAATTTCTATCCCCGTATCCATCATCAACACGACTGATTGATGGCCAGAATTTTCTTTTTCTAACCCAATATAATGGATATGCAGCTTTTTCTCTACTATAAGAATATTTCCAATCATTATTAGTTAGCAATTCTATACTGTGCGGAGCGTTTTTGAGGACATTTTCTTTTTTAGAAAATTTACCATCTTCAATTTCTTGAATTTCTTTACGTATATTGATAAGTGTTTCAATAAAACGATCTAATTCTTCTTTAGATTCACTTTCCGTAGGTTCTATCATCATACATCCTTCTACAGGAAAAGATATAGTCGGAGCATGATATCCATAATCCATCATTCTTTTTGCTATGTCTACAACCTCTATGTCTAGAGATTTGAACACCCTACAATCTATAATTAATTCGTGTGCGACTGCATTGTTTTCCCCTACATATAATATGTTATAAAATTTTTTTAATTTTTCTTTTATATAATTTGCATTCAGTATAGATATCTCTGTACACTTTCTAAGTCCATCTGGCCCTAATAAACGAATATAAGCATAGGAAATAGTAAGAATCAAAGAGGATCCATATGGAGAAGAGGATATCGTCAATTTATCTTTTTCTCCCTTTTCAAAAAAGGGATGACCAGGAAGAAAAGGTTTCAAATGTGAAGCGACACAAATAGGACCCATTCCAGGCCCACCCCCTCCATGAGGAATAGCAAAAGTTTTATGAAGATTTAAATGACAAACATCAACTCCCAAATGTGCTGGTTTGATTAAACCAACTTGAGCATTCATATTTGCTCCATCCATGTATACTTGACCTCCATTCTCATGAATCATATCTATGATTTCCTGAATATGTCTTTCATATACACCGTGAGTAGAAGGATAAGTAATCATAAAGACAGATAAAAAATCTTTATATTCTTTTACTTTTTTGAATAAATCATTTCTATCAATAGATCCATCATTTTTTGTAGCAATTAAAATGACTTTCATTCCTGCCATGTTTGCTGAAGCAGGATTAGTTCCATGAGAAGAAGAAGGAATTAATGCTATATTTCTTTTGGACTCTTGTAATGAATGATGATAAGATTTTATAACCATCAGTCCAGCATATTCTCCCTGAGCTCCTGAATTAGGTTGTAAAGATATACCATAAAATCCAGTTATTTCTTTTAAATATTTTTTTAAATTATGAATGACAAAGTGATATCCCATTGATTGTTGATCAGGAACAAAAGGATGAACATTCCTCCATTCATATTGGCTTAAAGAAAATAATTCCGTAGAAGCATTCAGTTTCATAGTGCATGAACCAAGCGGAATCATAGAATGATTTAAAGAAAGATCTTTTTTTTCTAGTCGTTTTATATAACGCATCAATTCATTTTCTGAATAAAATTTATGAAAAACTTCATGTTTCAAAAAATCAGAAGTTCTTTTTAAAGAATTAGGAATTTTATATTCTTCATGAATTTTTTTCAAATCATCATATTTTTTTCTTTTTTTATAAACCTCATGAAATATAGATAAAATATGATCTATATCTTCTTTACATGTGGTTTCATCTAAAGTAATAGTTAGATGATTTTTATCTACATATCTGAAATTAGTTTTTTTTCGCTCTGAAACTTTTTTTAGTTTGTCTATATAATCAGTTTTGATTCTAATAGTATCAAAATAAAATGTGTTCACTTGATAAAGATTGTTTATACTATTAACTAATAAGAGTTCTAATTTTTTAGCATATTTATGAATACTTTTAGCTATTTCTATTAATCCTTCTTTTCCATGATATAAAGCATACATAGAAGCCATGATAGCTGGCAAAACTTGTGATGTACAAATATTTGAGGTCGCTCTTTCTCTTTTGATATGTTGTTCTCTAGTTTGTAAAGCCATGCGAAATGCTTTTCTGTTTTTCCTATCTACAGATATTCCAATTATTCTACCAGGAATAAAACGTTTATATCTTTCATGAGTAGAAAAAAAAGCAGCGTGAGGCCCCCCATATCCCATAGGAACCCCAAAAGATTGGCTAGATCCTACAACAACATCAGCTCCCCATTCTCCAGGAGGTTTTAACAAGGATAAAGACAAAATATCTGCAGAAACAATTACTGATATATTATTTTTTTTTGCATATTCAATTGTTTCACTGTAATCATATATTTCTCCTAAACAGGAAGGATAAGAAATGATCAATCCAAATATTTTTTTTTCTTTATACTTTTTTTGCAGCAAATTATTATGAGTATCTCTTATAATGTGTATTCCTAAACCAAAACATCTTGTTTTTAAAACTGCAAAAGTTTGTGGAAGTATTTCGTCTGAAACAAAAAAGGAATAGTTATTATTGATCTGTTTTTTTTTTATTTTTTCTTGATAAATCATAAACATTGCATCTGCAGCAGCTGTCGATTCATCTAACATGGATGCATTACTTATTTTCATTCCAGTCAGATCTGAAATCATAGTTTGAAAATTGATCAAAGCTTCTAAACGTCCTTGAGATATTTCTGATTGATAAGGAGTGTAAGGAGTATACCAACTTGGATTTTCTAAAATATTTCTTTGAATAACGCTTGGAGTAATGGTATTCCGATATCCTAATCCTATATAGGAACGGTAAATTTTATTTTTTTTACTGATTTTATAAATGTGGTTTAAATATTGATATTCAGAAATAGAATTGGGTAGATTTAATTTTTTTTTTAAACGTATTTCTTTAGGTATGGTTTTTTTGATAAAATCCTTAATAGAGGAACATTGCAATTCTTTCAACATATTGTTAATTTCATTACAAGACGGTCCTATATGTCTATAATAGAATTTTTTTCTTCTAATGTTATCCTCTTTCATAGAAATTGTGTTTATCTTTAAAGATTACAAATTTAGGCAAATATTTAAGCTTCCCTAAAATTAACATAAAGAACATGAAAGTTACTATTATTGGAGCGGGAAACGTAGGATCTTCTTGTGCTAGTCTGTTAGCTCAAAAAGATATAGTCAGAAAAATTATTTTATTAGATGTTAGAGAAAAATTTTCTGAAGGAAAAAGTTTGGATATTTCTCAGATGCTACCTCTTGTAAGATCAAATACTCAAGTAATTGGAATTACTAATGATTATTCAAAATCAAAAAATTCTGAAATAGTTGTTATCACTTGTGGGATTCCTAGAAAACCTGGAATGAGTCGCGATGATCTTGTTCAGATTAATGCAGAAATCATTCGTTCTGTCACTAAAGAATCTATTTTTTTTTCTCCAAAAGCTAAATTTATTATTGTATCAAATCCATTAGATGTCATGGCATACGTCAGTTATATAACTGCTAAAGTGGATTCTACTCGTGTAATTGGAATGGCAGGAATATTAGATTCTACAAGATATCGTTATTTTTTATCGAAGAAATTAAAATTATCACCTTACGATATACAATCATTATTATTAGGAGGACATGGCGATACAATGGTCCCTTTATATAGATACACTTCTATATCTGGAATTCCCATACAAGAATTTATATCAGAAGAAGAAAATAATGTTATTATTGAAAAAACAAAAAAAGGAGGAGAAGAAGTAGTTAATTTATTAGGCACATCTGCCTGGATGGCTCCTGGAGCTTCTGTTGTTCAAATGGTAGAAGCTATTTTAAAAGATTCTAAACGCATTTTTTCATGCTCATCTTTTTTGAAAGGAGAGTATGATTTGAGAAATATATATTTGGGAGTCCCAGTCATTTTAGGAAAATCTGGAATAGAAAAAATTATAGAATTGCAATTAAATGAAAAAGAAAAATATCTTTTAACTCAGTCTGCTAATCATATAAAAAGAATGATAGATAAGATAAATTGATAGATTTTTAGATATAGAAAAAATTTTTATTTTTCTATAAATATTAGCAATTCTCCTTTTTTGTAATTTATTTCTATTTTTTCTCCATCAGATTCGTTTCTGATGCCTATATTTTTACCTATTTTTAAAAAACCTTTGTTGATAGGATACTTAAGACCATGAGTATGTAAACCTTCTACTTCAGGAAATGGGAACAAAGATACCTTCTTATTTTTTTTCTGATAAAAAAAAGTTTTTTTATCAGAAAAAAAATAAGAATGATATCTATCATGAAATATAATAGACAATTTTTTTTTATATTTTAAAGCTGTAGATAAATTTCCCAAAAAATGATCTTGCTCTTTTCCACTTGCTCCCCAAACATTGATATTCAAAAATCCTTTCTGATAAATTATATTTAGAGCTTTTTCAAAATCAGTGTATTTTTGATCATAAGCAGCCAAAAAATTGTGACCCAAAGGAATGTTTTTTTTTAATATAGAGTCAAAATCTCCAATGATATAATCCACTGAAATTCCTGATTTATTTAAGTAATAAAAAGCTCCATCAACGGCAAATATTTTTTCATAAAAAGAAAATTTTTTCCATAAAAAAGGAGGAGGCTCTCCATTCAGAAAGACCCCCACTTCTGCCCCTTTAAAACGATGATTCATTTTCTTTATTTTTTATATAAAACGATTTCCTAAATAAACTTTTTTTACCAAAGAATCTTGCATAATTTCCATAGTTGATCCATGTTTTAAAATCTCTCCTTCAAACATTAAATAAATCCTATCTGTTATCGTAAAAATTTCTTTTACATTATGATCTGTAATTAATATCCCTATATTCTTTTTCTTCAGAGACAGAATAATTTTTTGCAATTCTTCTATAGCTATTGGATCAATTCCAGAAAAAGGTTCATCCAAAAGAATAAACTGAGGATTTATAGCCAGACATCTGGCAATTTCTGTACGTCTTCTTTCCCCTCCAGAAAGAAGATCCCCACGATGAGTTCGTATATGTTGTAATCCTAGTTCTTTAATTAGTTTCTCTGTTATTTTTATTCTTTCTTTATAAAATTTTTTTTGCATTTCTAATATGCACAAAATATTGTCTTCTACAGACAACTTTCTAAATATAGATGGTTCTTGCGACAAATATCCGATTCCTTTTTTAGAACGTTGATACATTGGTTTTTCTGTAATATTTTCTTCATGAAGAAAAATTTTTCCTTGATCCGGTTTAAGAAGTCCTACAACCATATAAAAAGAGGTTGTTTTTCCTGCTCCATTAGGCCCAATTAATCCCACTATTTCCCCTTGATTTAACTTAAAAGAAACATTTTTAACTACATATTTTTTTTTATATTTTTTATATAAATTTTTGGCCATTAAAGTCATAATATTATAATTTTTCTGTATTATTAGTTATTGGAATAAAAAATTCATATTTTGATGAAAGACAATCTCAAAAAATATTCTTTTTTTTTCTTATTTTTATTCATAATATATAGAAATCATTTTTCTTATTCTTTTGAAAAATTAGGAGGAATTCATGCTATAGTAGGAAATGAGATTATTTTAGATTCAGAAATAAAAACTAAAAACCAAAAAAACTGTTTAGACGATCTTTTGATTGAAAAACTAATGCTTTATCATGCAAAAAAAGATGAAAGTATACAAATCAGTGATCAAGAATTAAAATTGAAAACCCAAGCATTATTTTCAGAAATGAGTAAAAAATATGCAAATCAAGAAGAATTTTTAATACAGTTTAGAAAAAAAGAATTTATTCAAAAATTAACCGAAACAGTCAAAAATCATCAGTATATAGAAAAATTTTATCAAAAAATAACGGATAATGTAGAGATATCACCTAAAGAAGTGAAATATTTTTTTACTAAAAACAAAAATCAAATTCCTTTTGTTCCCAAACGAATGTGTATTTCTTATATAGTTTTTTATCCAAAATTAAGTCAAATTAATAGAAAAAAAATTATCGATTTTTTAAAAAAAATCAAAAAAGAGATCCATTCTGATATTGATTTTTCTATACAAGCTATTTTGTTCTCTGAAGAGAACTATTCAGCATGGAATGGCGGTTTAATTCAAGGAATTAAAATAAATCGTCTTTCAAAAGAATTTAAAAATGTAGTTCTCTCTTTATCAGAAGAGGAAATTTCTGAACCTTTTGAAACAGACTTAGGATTTCATCTGATCAAATTAGAAAAAAAAAGAAAGGATGAAGTTGATATAAGACATATTTTAATTAAACCTAAATATACAAAACATGAATTGATAAAAACAAAATCATTTGCAGATTCAATTAAAAAACAAATTTACAATCTAAATTTTGAAAATTTGATGGACAAAGAAAAAGACAATCAAATTGTAAATTACTCAATATGGAATAAAATTTGGGTTGAAGAAAATCAACTGTCAAAAAGCATGAAAAAAACATTAAATCTTTTAAAAAAAGGAAAAGTTTCTAACCCTTACCAAGAAATTGTAAATGGAAAAGAAGCATTTTTTATAGTCAAATTATTAGATAGCATTCCTTCTCATCCTATTTCTTTTGAAACAGATTATACAAGATTAAAAAATCTTGTAAAAGACATTAAAAAAAAAGATATAATAAGAAACTGGGTCAAAAAAACATTAAAAAGAACTTACATTCATTGTCCTTAATTTCTATTGTTAAAAGATTCTTGATATAATCCAGCATAATATCCATTAAGTTGAATTAATTCTTGATGAGTTCCTTTTTCTACAATAGATCCCTTATTGATAGCTAATATTTTATCAGCATTTTCTAATGTAGAAAGACGGTGAGTAATAATGATCGAAGTTTTATGTTTGGTTAGAAAATCTGTAGCATGATAAATCATTTTTTCTAACTCCTTATTTAAAGAAGCTGTAGCTTCATCTAAGATTAGGATAGAATAAGGATGCATTTGAACTCTTAAAAAAGAAATTAATTGTTTTTCTCCAAGTGATAGCAATCCTCCCCTTTCTTTTACGATATATTGATAACCATCAGGTAATGATGTAATAAAATTATGAATTCCTATCTTCTTTGCCATATTTTCTATTTGATCAATGCTAATTGAAGGATCTCCTAGTGTAATATTATTTATAATCGAATCATTAAATAAAAATGTGTCTTGTGTGACAACTCTTATATGATATCTTAAATTTTTTAATTCAATATCTTGAATAGGATGTCCATCAATCCAAATATTCCCTTTATTAATTTCATATAATCTGGAAATTAAATGAGTAATCGTAGATTTTCCGGAACCTGTAGATCCTACTATGGCTACCTTTTCTCCAGGTTGAATTTCAAAAGAAATCCCATTTAAAACCATTTCATTTTCAATATATGAAAAATGAACATTATTAAATACAATATGTCCTTTTAGATTCTTTAAACGCAAGTTTCCCTTATTAATAATGATTTCATCAGAATTTAATATAGAAAATATTCTTTCTATACCAGTTATTCCTCTTTGTATAATATTAAATCTATCTGCTATTTGTCGCATAGGACGAAAAAGAAGATAGATAAAAAAAATGAAAGCAATAATTTGCCCTGGTTTAATATTTCCTTTTTCGATTGCATGAAATCCTCCATAAAATATAACAATGCTTATTATCACTGCAGAAACAAGTTCTACGATAGGAAAGAAAATAGAAAAATAAAAAATAGTTTTAAAATGAGCATTCATCAATTTACAATTAATAGACTTGAATTTTAAGTATTCTTCTTTTTCTTTATGAAAAAGTTGAATAACAGACATCCCTATAATATTTTCTTGCAAAAAACTATTCAAACGTGAAGTTTGTACTCGTTCTTCATGAAAAGTTTTCTTTAGTGTTTTTTGAAAAAATCGAGTGATGATATACATAAAAGGAATAGTAAAAAAAACAATAAAAGATAATTTTTTATGTACTGTAAACATCATTATTATAATCATAACAATTCTTAAAACGTCTCCAGAAACAAGTAATATCCCATCATTAAATATAACAGTTATAGTTTCTATATCTGATACGGCATAAGATACTAGTTTTCCTATTGGAGTTTTATTAAAAAAAGAATTTTTGAAATGCAATAATTTTTCAAATAAAAGAATTCTAATTCTTTCAATGACATTTTGAGCTAATACATTAGACAGATATAATAAAATAAAATGAAATATACTTTCTAAGAAAAGAAGTAGAATAATCAACATCAATATATTTTTCAGTCCAAAGAAATCTTTATAAAGGATATGAATATCTATAGCTTTTTGGATTAACTTAGGACGATAAGCAGAAATAAAAGATATTAATACAGAAGTAACAATTGTTGCTATCAGTATTAATTTATAATCTAAACTAATTTTAATAAGCTGTTTTAAGGAAGATTTTTTTCTTTTCAAATTTTCTTTCATAAAAAAATGTCTTCTGGATAAAGAATTCTGGTAAGAAATAGTCCGCATGCAGGAACTATTGGTCTACAAAAATTAGAATTTTTAGATTCTATAATTTTAACAAATTCACTCACGCTAATTTTGTTTCTTCCAACCTCAATAAGTGTTCCAATAATGGATCTAACCATAGATCTTAGAAATCTATTAGCTTCAATAGTAAAACAGAAAATATCATTATTCACAGACCAATAAATATGACTGACTTGACATACATTATTTCCTTCTTCATTAGTTCTTTTTTTGCAAAAAGAACTAAAATCTTTATATTGCATTAATTCCTTAGAAGCTCTATTCATTAGATGAATATTTAATGGATAAAAACAATACCAAGAAAAATCTTGTAAAAATGGGTTTTTTTGACGTATTAAATAATATTTATACGTTCGTTTTATAGCATTAAATCTTGCATGAATATTTTTTTTTACTGGAAAAATATTTAATACTTTAATAGACTTGGGTAGAAAAATATTTAATTTTTCTATTAAGTTATTACTGATTATTCCTTCATAATCAAAATGCGCAAACATTTGCTTAGCATGTACTCCTTTATCCGTTCTTCCAGCACCTATAACATTGATAGACTTTTTTAATAATTTAGATAAACAATATTCTAAATTTCCCTCTACTGTGCTTACTTTTTTTTGGACTTGCCATCCATAAAAATATTTACCATTATAAGCTAATTCAATGAAGAATCTCAATTACATTATTTTTTTTTAAGTTGATTTAAACTTTCAATAATAATAGAACATCCTTTTTTGATTTCTTCTTCTGTGATAGTCAATGGAGGCGATATACGTAAAGAATGACTGTTAAATAAAAAACGAAATAAAATTAATCCTTTATTGATGCAATTTTCCAATAATTTTTCCACTGAATTTTTATCTCTTAATTCAAAAGACAAAAGAAGTCCTTTTCCATTAATACTTTCTATTTCATCATGAATTAAATATTTTCTAACCCACTCTTCTTTCATAGGCACTTGTTCCATTATATTAGAATTTATTAATTGATCTAAAGTAGCTAAAGAAGAAGAAGCAGCTACAGCATTTCCTCCAAAAGTAGTTAAATGTCCTAAGGCATAAGAGTCACAAAAAGTCTTCATAATTTTATCAGATGAAAGAAAACCACTAATAGGCATCCCTCCTCCCATTCCTTTTCCCATTATTAAAATATCAGGAACTATTCCATAATGTTCAAAAGCAAAAAGCTTTCCTGTTCTTCCAAATCCAGTTTGTACTTCATCAAGAATCATTAAAGCTTTCTTTTTACTACACTCTTCTCTTACTTTTTTTAAAAAAGAATCATCAGGCAATACAATTCCATTGGAACACTGAATGGTTTCTAAAATAACACAAGCTGTTTTTTCTGATATAGAATCAATCAGTTCTTCTATATGATTAAATGTTATAAATTTAACTAAAGGAAGTAATGGTCTAAAAGGTCTTTTATTTTTTTCATTTCCCATAATGCTCATAGATCCGTGAGTGCTTCCATGGTAAGCCCATTTGCAGGAAATAATTTCTTCTCTTCCAGTATAACATTTAGCTAATTTTAAAGACCCTTCTACTGCTTCTGTCCCAGAATTAACTAAATAAGTAGTAGTAAGTGGATTTGGAGTATTTTTTGCTATTTCTTTGCAAAGTATTACACAAGGGTTTTGTATAAATTCTCCATAGACCATAGTATGTAAATACTTGTCTACTTGTTTTTTTATAGCATCTTTTATTATTTTATTTCCATGTCCTAAAACATTGACAGAAACACCTGCCACAAAATCCAGATATTTTTTTCCATTCTTTCCATAAATATAGTTCCCATCAGCATAATCTACCATAATTTTCATTGGAAAAGGGTTCACTTGAGTTTGATATTGAAAAAAATCCTTTTCTAGTTCTTTCATAAGAATTTAGTTCTATTTTTTTATTATTTTTTTTATTTCTTCTTGTTCTAAATGATTTTCTTTTCTGTATTTTTTTATTTCTTTGTACACAAAAATGTTTTTATATCCATTGGGTTTTTCTTTTTCTTTCCAAGAAAATTTGGGAAGAAAAAGAAATTTATTGGGAGTTTTTTCAGATATAGGAATTAATTCTGAATAAGCCTGTTCTACACAAGAAATATCCCTTATTTTTTTTTCTCTATCTAAATATAATGAGAGGATACCACAAGAAGATTTATTTATTAACTTCTTAGGATAAAGAAAAATAATGCTATTAATATTTCCTTGAACGAAAATTTTTTCTAAAATATTTTTTTCATTAAAAAAACCAATCATGATATCTCCTTCTACTTGATTAAATTCTTTCGAATTTATTTTTTCTATATAAGAAGCATTTTTTATATTTATGGATTTCAAAAAATATTCATTTTTTTCTAGAAAAAAAATATGGATGGATTTACCGGTTATTTGGTAGTTTTGAAACCAAAAAATAGGATCTCCATCAAATTGAATGTAATCATTTGAAGATTCATAATTCAAAACACTGCATCTTCCTTGAATAGACTCATTCAAAAAAAAACTTTTAACAGAAAAAGCTTGAATTGAATATGCAGAATTTTTTTTTAAATTTATCTTTAAAATGTCTGAATAAATAAGAAAAGAATTTTTTTTTGATATTCTTACGATTTTTGGATTTTCTTTTAAAATCAAAGAATCATTATTAAAATCAAACTTTCCATATCCACCCATCAAAAAATATTTTTTCTTTAAATCTTCTAGTAAAAAATTTCTAATAAATCCATATTTTTTTTTTTGATCAAAAAACAAATATTTTCCTTTTATAATTTTTTCGTTATAATGAATACTAATATATTTTTCTAATAGAAATATTTTTTTTTGAATAAGAAACAATGCTTTTTTAACATAGATAAAGTTATCTGACTTATCATTTTGTCTGATAACAGCAGAACGATTAAAATTTATTTTATTTTGTTTAAAAAAATATTCCAACACCTCAGCATGTACAGTATAGTTTTTACTAACCAATTTAATTCCATCTTTTAATTCTGCCTTTTCTTCATTAGGAGAAAAAAAACCTTCTTTACTATGTATAGTATAATCATCATAGTAAATGATACTATTTTTTTTATAAAAAATTTTATTTCGGTTTAAATCATATTCTAACATATTTGTGGTTAGCTTTAACTTCTTAAAAAGAAAAACTACATTATTAACAGCTTTAAGTAATTTTTTTCTTAAATCATAGTTGATTGTATCAGCTATTAATTTGATCCTTTCTATAGATAAAATTACTCCACCTGATAGTTTGAAATGAGAGAAATTATCTTCTATATATATTTTTTTAGAAATTATTTTATTTTTTTCTGATTGTAATTGGACATTTCCAGAACCATACAATCTATTGTTTTTTTTATGATAAATAGCCTGATCACAAAAAAGATGATATTTTTTATATTTAAAATGAACATTTCCTATTAAAAAAATAAAATCATTATGATCATTTTTTTGTATTAAATCAGCATGAAAAAGCTGTATATTATCAGAATGTGCTTGATTTAGGAATAAAATAAAAAAAAAGAATAAAAAGCAATATTTCACAATTAATTTGACAATAAAATATCTAATTTTTGCATGCAATCAAAGATATTTCTATATTAGCATTTTTTGGTAATCCAGAAACTTGAATAGTTTCTCTAGCTGGGTAATTTCCTTCATGAAAAAAGTCGGAATATACATCATTTATTTTAGAAAGATGATTCATATTTTTTACAAAAATAGAAGTCTTAATAACATTTTGAAACCCTATTCCATTTTCTGAAAGAATAATTTTCAGATTTTCCATTATTTTCCTTGTTTCCATTTCTATAGAATCGGAAATTAATTTTCCAGTTTTTGGATCCACAGCTATTTGTCCAGAAACAAATAAAAAAAAACCCACAAGAACACATGTGCTATATGGTCCATAAGATGGAATTTTTTCTATTGAAAATTTTTTTGAGATCATATTTAATTTATTTTAGTTTTTTTCATTATACTGTATAATATTACTCAAATTTGGATCTTTAATCCCAATAAAAAAATGCCAAGAAGGATTTTCCATAGGAATCCAATTAAAACTCATCTTAAAACTTCTTAAATCTCTATAAAAAATAATATTAGCAAACATTACCTTTTTTTTAAATAGATCATAATCTGTATGAATATCAATTTTCCAATATTTTGTAATATTTATAGATCCATTTATGCTTAAAAAAGTGTTAAACAATTTTTTTTGATTGATATAGTTTTCATAATTAGAATGAAAGTCAATTTTAAAAGACAATGGAATTGAATACTTTGCATAATTTTTTTTATCAAAAAGAAAGTAATCATAACGATTTTTTCCTTTTTTTTTATATTCATTTTTTGCAGAGAAAAAATTAGTTTCATAATTCCAAAAAAAAGAAAAATCAAAATACTTCATTTTCTTCTTTTTTTCAACAAAATTTATGCCCCCTTTATATTTTATCCCTAAATTTTCTGTCAAATCAGCATGACCGACAATATGTAAATTGTCCCATTTGATAGAATTTTGATCGACAATAAATGATGAACTCAAATTTTTAAGCATTTTTATTTTTTTATATTCATTAAATGTGTTTTTTATTTGAAGATCCAAATCATTATTTAATATAAAGTTTATTTTTTTTTCAAAATGATTTTTTTCATTATGAAAAACAGGAGGAAAGTACCTAACATAGAAAGAAAACGCAGGTTCTATTTGATGTTTCAATAAAAAAACATTTTTTTTGATTTCTAAAGTCTTATTGAATGGGATAGATATCAGGTCTGCTAAAAAATCTATTTTTTGCAAATTTGAAACGCAGGAGTAAGGAAATTTCCATACATAAAATTCCTCATAAAAAATTTTAGGTGAAATTTTCAAATAAGAATCGAAAAAAGAAAAATAAGTAGAAAGATTCATTTTGTGATTGAATCCAGTATGAAAGGATGCTGTTTTATGACAACAATCCACAAAATTATGAATCAATATTTTATTTTCTATGCTTGTATGACGCAAAAATAAGTTTTTTTGATTATTGAAGAGCATATTTTTCATATGAAAAATCAATTCTGGAATTATAAATTTTATTCCCACCTTATTATTGTTTATTTTTTGTTGTACCATATAAGCATCCATAAACAATAAATAATTAGAAAATTTTTTTCTTATACTTAAATATGAAAGAGTTTCGTTGTCATTTTTGTCGGATAGTATATTTTTATTATAATGAATGTCTGCATTAAAATTTGTATCAGAATCTGATTTTGAATCTTGATTATGTTTCCATTGAAATTGATAATCATGTTGTTTATTTGAGATAGATTGATAATTGAAATCAAAAAAACCATCATAGGAATATTTCAATTTATATTCCATTCTTGTTTTAAATTTCCATTTATCTGTGTTATATATAGAACTTAATATTTGAAAATTAAATAAATTGTAAATTTGAAAAAATAATTCTATATCTTCCACATAAATCCTTTTATTTTGAATTCCAATTTTTGGATATTTCATTCCATAAGAATCCTTTTTTATATGTTCCTGATTAAACTCTTTTACAGGAACATATAAAAAAGGAAAAAATATGGGCATCGGAACTTTATACCAATAAAAAAAAACTGGACCAGAAAAAATATATTTCTTAAAATGAGAATATTTTAAAAAATTTGTTTTCAAATAAAAGTCAGGATCGCTGTCTTTCTTTTTTAGAAAAAAAGGATCTGATATATATGTAATTTTTTTCATTAAACTTATATTTTGATCATTTTTTTCAATGCTGCTTGCTGTAATCATGTGATTTTTACTTTTCATATAAAAATCTTTTGCTTCTATTTTTTTGCTCTTCAAATTGAAGTGAAAATTACTGAAAGTGGATTGATGATTTCCTTGTTGGAAAAGGACAAATTTTTCTTTTTGAATTGCGTGCAAATCTCCATTTTTCCAATTAAATTCAATCCAATCTGCTTGAATTTTTATATCATCATATTCTATAGAAGCTTTTCCTTTTAGATAGGATTTCCCTTCTTTTATATTATGTTCTTGTCTATCTGATTTATATTTTATAATGTTTTCAAAGTCTTTAAAAAAATTATTTTCTTGATAATCGTTATTTTCTATTTTTTCATTTTTTTCATTTGCATAAACAAAAAACGAAAAAATAGAAACGAATAACATGATAATGAAAATAGAAAACTGAGTCTTTTTATGAAACAAATTATTTTTGTTTTATTATGTGAAAATTATAGCCAGAACATACATACATCCATGGTGAAATAATTTAGTTCAGTAATTTTTTTTTTACATTTAACTTATCTGTGCACACTCCTAATATCTCTAAAATCGTCAAATTAAATATGGGATGACTTTTATTTGGGCTAATTTCACACATAGGTTCTAAAACAAATTTTCTCATATGCAATAGAGGATGTGGAATAGTCAAAATAGAACTAGATATAATGATATGATCATAAAATAAAATATCTATATCTATTTCTCTATTTTTATATTCTCCTGTATGATTATTATGATTCTTTTTTCTTCCTATTAGAAATTCTATATTCAAAATATTTTCTAAAAGACTAATAGGAGAATGACTAGTCTTTACATATAAAACTCTATTATAAAAAGAAGGCGAATTTTTCATGTTCCATGCTTCGCTTTCAAAATATGAAGATTTTTTAAGAACTTTTCCAATCTTTTGAGATATCAAAATTAAAGATTGATCCAAATATTCTTTACGATTTTTTTTATTACTACCTTGTAACAAAAAGACATGATGTTCCTTCAAAAGAAAAAATTTATATAAAATGTTTAATATACTGAAAAACTGTATTTTTTATTTAAATTACATGAAGAAATATTAATGTAATGGGATTAATAATAGATTTTATGAAAAACCTCTTTAGTCAAGAGATTGCCATAGATTTAGGAACAGCAAATACACTTATTATGCATAATAATAAAGTGATAGTGGATTTACCTTCAATAATAGCTATAGATGTAAGAACAAAAAAAGTATTAGCTGTCGGAGAGGAAGCAAAACAAATGCAAGGAAAAACACATGAAAACATTAAAATCTATAAACCATTAAAAGACGGAGTTATTGCGGATTATCAAGTAGCTGAACTTATGATAAGAGAATTTATAAAGAAAGTACCAGGTATAAATAATAGATTTTTTACTCCATCATTAACAATGGTAATTTGTATTCCATCCGGAATCACAGAAGTAGAAAAAAGAGCAGTCAAAGATTCTGCTCAACATCTAAATGCCAAAGAAGTTTATCTTATTGAAGAGCCTATGGCCGCTGCTATAGGTTCTGGAATTTCAGTTACCAAAGCAGAAGGAAATATGATTATTGATATAGGTGGAGGAACTACAGAATGTGGAGTCATTGCTCTAGGAGGAATTGTTTGTCAAAAATCCATAAAAACAGCTGGAGATGTTTTTACTAATGACATCGCTTATTTTCTTCGTTCCAAATACAATTTGTATATTGGTGAAAGAACTGCAGAAAAAATAAAAATAGATATAGGGGCAGCAATGGAATCAATTGAACCGCCTCCTGATGATATTCATATACAAGGTAGAGATCTACCTACAGGAAAACCAAAAGAAATGAATCTTTCTTATAAAGAAACTATTCCGGCTCTTGATAAATCAATTTTACGAATAGAGGATGCTGTGATGGAAACTCTTTCAAGAACGCCACCAGAACTTGCAGCAGATGTTTATAAAACAGGAATCTATATGGCTGGGGGGGGATCTCTTTTGAGAGGATTGGATAAAAGAATATCTAAAAAAACGGGACTTTCTGTCTCTTTAGTAGATGATCCTTTAAGAGCTGTAGTTAAAGGAACAGGTGTTGCATTGAAAAATATTGATAAATTTACATTCTTAATGAAATAGGATAGATAAGATAAATCTTATGCGTGAATTTTTTAGTTTTCTTTTGAAATGGCGTTTTTTTATTTTCTTTTTTCTACTAGAATGTACAGCTATTTTTCTTTCTTTTTCAAATTCCAAACTTCATCAATATATTTACGACGGTTCTTCCAATTTCATGATTGGAAAGATTTATGAAACCATTTACAAGTTACGTAGTTATTTTTTATTAGAAATTGAAAATAAAAAATTGTTAAATGAAAACAAGAAATTACGCAATGCTTACATATTTTATAAAATAAAAAAAATATCTAAAGATTTCAAAGAAGAAGATGTAAACTATTTACAACAATATATTTTTACTCCCGTAAAAATTATAAATAACAGTATTCATGAGCAGGAAAATTACATAACTATAAATAAAGGGAGTATAGATGGAATTAAACCTGATATGGGGATTATATTATCTGATGGAATTGCAGGAATTATTATAAAAACATCTCCCCATTTTAGTATCGCTATTTCTCTTTTAAATCCAAAAATTAAAGTAAATGCTAGACTGAAAAAAAATAAATATTTTGGAACTCTAAGTTGGGATGGACTAGATCACGAATATGTAGTTTTGTATGATATTCCTAGACACTCCACAATACATAAAGGAGATATAGTGGAAACAGATGGAAAATCTGCTACTTTTCCTGAAGGAATCGAACTTGGAAAAGTTTTCTCCTATAAATTTGATGAAGAACATGCTAATTATATTATAAAAGTAAAATTGATGGCTAATTTTTCTACTATAGAAAACGCTTATGTTGTAAAAAATTTATTTAAAAAAGAGTGGAATGATGTTCAACTTTATAAAGTTGAAAATAAATAATGAATTTTATCAGAAATTTTATTGTTTCCGTTTTTTTCATTTTTCTTCTTTGTTTAATTCAAATATCAATATTAAATCCATTATTTTTAGGATGCTATTCTTATATATATGTACTTTTTATATTAGTCTATCCCTACAACAGAAATAAATTTTTATTCTTATTTTTATCTTTTTTAATTGGATGGGTTATAGATCATTGTATGAATTCTGGAGGAATTCATGCTTTTTCTACTACTTTGTCTGCTTTTTTAAGATTAAATTTTTTACTATTTTTTGATGGAAAAAATGTCATAAACAGAAATGATTTTTCTATTTATGAATTGCCTTTTATTAGAAAAACTCTTTATATCTTTTCATTAGTTATTACACATCATTTTTCTTTGTTAATATTAGAAATATTGAAGGGGACAACTTTGAGTAGAATTATTTTATTTAGAGCAATATTCAGCAGTATTTTTACAACTATTTTATGTATTATATATTTTTTTTTCAGAAAAATTAAACATTGAAAAAATTATATAAGTTTTACATTTTATTAAGTTCTATAGGTTTGGTTTTTATAATTAGATTATTTTTTATACAAATATATACGGAAAAGTATATTCTGAATGCTTTTAATACTTCAATAAAACAAGAAATAATTATTCCTGAAAGAGGATCTATTTTTGATAGAAATGAAAATTTATTGGTTTTCAATAAATTTATTTATGAATTAATAGTTATTCCAATTTTTATAGATGAACATTTCAATATTATAGAATTTTGTAATCTTGTAGGAATTGAAAAAAAAACTTTTTCTAAAAATTTAGAAAAAGCAAAAGCTTATTCTAAATATTTACCATCTGTTTTTCTTCCTTTTATATCAAAAGAAAAATTTGCGACCATACAAGAAAAACTTTATAAATATAAAGGATTTGATTGGACAAAACGTTCTCTTAGAGATTACAAAGTAGAAAGTTCAGCCAATGTTTTGGGATATATAGGAGAGGTGACTCAAAAAGATATTAAAAAAGAATCTAATTATTATCAAATGGGAGATTTTATTGGTTGGGCTGGAGTGGAAAAATCTTATGAAAAAATTCTGAGAGGAAAAAAGGGAATAAAATATTGGGTTAGAGATAGAAAAGGTTGTATTATAGGGAATTACAATAATAGAAGAAATGATATCAAAGCTGTTAGTGGAAATGATATTTCTTTAACTATAGATTGGAATTTGCAAGAATACGCGGAACAACTTATGTATCAAAAAAAAGGAGGAATAGTCGCTATTAATCCTAAAAATGGAGAAATTTTATCATTGGTGTCTAGTCCTATTAATAATCCTAATTTATTTGTAGGAATTAATCGTTCTAAAGAATTTAAAAAATTAATGAGAGATACTATAGATAATCCTTTATTTGATAGAACTACACAAGCTCGTTATCCTCCAGCTTCTCCATTTAAATTACTTACAGAATTAGCTGGTCTTCAAATGGGAGTGGTGGATTCCAATACTACATTCATATGTTATAAAGGATTTAAGTATGGAAAAAAAAGAATTCATTGCCATTCTGGAATTCATGGATTACCTATAGGAGTAGAAACAGCTGTTGCTGTTTCTTGCAATAATTATTTTGCACAAGTTTATAAACGTGTTATTGAAAAATATCCTAAAAATTTAACAAGAGGAGTTAATGAATGGAGTGAGATTATCAAAAGTTTTGGTTTTGGAAATTATTTGTATAATGATTTAGCAACAGGAGAAAAAGGAGTCATCCCTTCAGGAGATTATTACAATAAAAAATATGGTGGAACTACAAAATGGAATGCTATTACTATTATTTCCAATAGTATAGGACAAGGAGAAATCAATGTTACTCCTATTCAATTAGCTAATATGGTTTGTGCTATAGCGAATAAGGGCTTTTTCTATACTCCACATATTGTAAAACGCATAAATCATCAACCTATATCTAATCCGAATTATACTAAAGCTAAACATACTAAAGTAAAAAGTAAATATTTTGATTTAATTATTAATGGAATGGAAAAAGTTTTTATAATTGGAACAGGAAAGAGTTTTAAATCATCTGATATTAGAATGGCTGGAAAAACAGGAACTGCTCAGAATTTCCTTAAAATTAATAACCATAAAATAGTTTCTTTACCTGATCATTCTGTTTTTATATTATTTGCTCCTGTAGAAGATCCTAAAATTGCTATTTCTGTTATAATAGAAAATGGAGGTTTTGGATCTCGTTGGGCTGGTCCTATTGCTAGTCTTATTGCGGAAAAGTACATAAATAATGATGTACATAGGAAAAATTTGGAAAAAAAAATAATGACTTCAGGATTGCAGAAAATATACGATTCCATAGCAAAAATGAAAAAATTCAATAATTCTTATACAAAAAGTTCTTTTGATAAAAAGAAATAAAATATTATTAAAAAATATAGACTGGGGAATCATAACAATTTATATTTTCATGATTTTTTTTGGATGTATGAATTTGTATTCCGTTTCTTCTGAAAAAGCAGAAAAACAATTAATATGGATTTTGTTAAGTTTTGTTTTCATATTTTTTGTTTTTTTATTTAAACCCATTCACTATAAATATTTTACCCCATTTTTCTTTTTATTTACGTTATTTCTTTTGGTTGGAGTGTTTTTTTTTGGAAAAAACGTAAATGGATCAAAATCTTGGTACGTTTTTGGACCTATTAGTTTTCAACCTTCTGAATTAGCTAAAATATCTACATCTTTAATGGTAGCTCATTTGATGAGTCAAGATAATATTAAAAATAAAAAAGTATTATTCTATACATGTATTATATTGATATTGCCTACTTTTTTAATATTTATCCAACCTGATCCAGGTTCTTCTATAGTTTTTTCTTCTTTTCTTTTAACTTTATATAGAGAAGGATTATCTATTTT
>NZ_CP059190.1:0-11587 GCF_014251555.1 Blattabacterium cuenoti | reverse complement strand
TTTGTAAGCTTTTCTTCTGTTTCCATTTTTTCTCCATTTTTTTCTCAAAAATTTTTGAAACAACATCATAGAGATAGAATTAATATTCTATTTCAAAATGAATTTGATAGAAAATACAGAGATAATGTAGGATATAATTTATTATATTCAAAAACAGCTATTGGTTCTGGAAAATTTTTTGGAAAAGGATATCAAAAAGGGACTGTTACAAAAGGAAAATTTGTGCCTGAACAACATACTGATTATATTTTTTGTACTGTAGGAGAAGAATGGGGGTTCATAGGGAGTGTCATTTTAATTATATTTTATTTACTCTTTATTTGTCGTATTTATTTCTTATCTGAAAGACAAAAAGATGTTTTTGGAAGAATTTTTGGATATTCAGTTGGAAATATTATTTTGACCCATTTTGTCATTAATTTAGGGATGGTGATGGGTCTTTTTCCTACAATAGGAATCGTTTTGCCTTTTTTCAGTTATGGAGGATCATCTCTTTGGTCATTTACTATTTTATTATTTATATTTGTAAGGATAGATGCATCAGATCAGACTAGCTTTATATAGGGGGCTGATTTTGGATTTGACAGCAAGATTAGTGATAAAAGAAAGCATATCGTGTTACGTAAGGTCTTACACGTAAATCAAGCGTTACAAATAACAATAAACGGCGAAAAACAATACGCTTTTGCTGCTTAATGTAAATTCATTATAGCTTCATCTGCACAAATGCAGAAGCAAAATATCTCTCAGAGATTGTTCCTTATAATTTCTGATATAGAGGTACAAAAATATATTAAGGATAGGAAGACAGATGATTCTTAAGTTTTCTGAAAAATAGTTTTGAATCTTAGTTTTTATTCTGGATCCAAAACTTGAATAAAGACGGAAAAATACTTTTTGGATAAGTATGTAGAAAACTTTTATGCTACTTGTTTGGACGCGGGTTCAAATCCCGCCAGCTCCATTTATTTTATATTAAATTTCATATGAGATATGAAATTTTAAGAAAAATTCAATTTTTTTTATACAGTGTTTGTTCAGGAATTTTATTGAGTTTAGGATGGCCTACTAATGGAAATCCTATGTATTTGTTCATCGCTTTCATTCCTTTGTTATATGTAGAAAATCACTTGAAAAACTTCTACATTTTTTTTCTTTCTTTTGTTACTTTCTTAATATGGAATGCTATTTCTACATGGTGGTTATCTTATTCAAAAAGAATTAATGGGACTTTTGCTGTAGAAGCTTATTTAATTCCTGTATTATTGAATTCTTTTTTTATGTCAATTGTTTTTACTTTTTACTCATGGATCAAAAAACATGCAGGAAGTAAAAAAATAGGAAATGTGTTTTTAGTTTGCTTATGGATTTCATTTGAAAAGATGCATTTAGAATGGGAAATATCTTGGCCATGGTTAAACTTAGGGAATGGTTTTTCTAATCAGATAGATTGGATTCAATGGTACGAATATACTGGAACTTTAGGAGGATCTGTATGGATATGGACAGTCAATATTGGATTGACAGAATCGATTCTCAAGTATGAGAAAAATAAGAATATACTTTTCTTATATAAAAGAATTTTTTTCAATATAGGAAAAATCTTTTTAATGATTTTTATATCACATCTCATATATACAAGATATGAAGATAAAAAATATAGAAAATCTGTAGATACGTTAATTTTACAACCTAATATTGATCCATACTATCAAAAATATCATATTTCAAAAAAGAAATTGATTTTAAAATTCAAGAAATTAATGGATCAAAAAATATCTAAAAAATCCATGATTATATTGGCTCCTGAAACTACATTTCCTGGAAATAAAATGCCAATAAAAAAGATAAGCAACAATCAAATTATCTCTGTGTTTAGAGATTATTTACAAAAAAAATCTCCAAACACAGTATTTATAACAGGAGTAGAATTATTTTCTTTATATAAAGAAAAAATAAGTCCAACTTCTTTTCCTATTTATTTAGAAAATTCAAAAAAAAATATACAATGGTTAGATATTTTTAATTCAGTTATTCAAATAGGAATTAATGAAAATATAGAATATCATCATAAATCTAAACTAGTCCCAGCAGTAGAAACTTTTCCTTATAAAAAAATTTTCTATCCCATATTGGGAAATATATTACTTAATTTTGGAGGAACTGTAATGGAACTTGGAAAAGAAAATCATACTTCAGTTTTTAAGCATCCTCATTTAGGAGTAAGAATAGCTCCTATTATTTGTTATGAATCTGTATTTGGAGAATATGTTTCTAATTTTTTTAAAAAAAATGCAGAATTGATGGTTATCATTACTAATGATGGTTGGTGGGGGTCTTCGCAAGGGCACAAACAACATATGTATTACGCACGTCTCAGAGCTATTGAAAATAGAAAATATATAGCTAGATCTGCTAATACAGGAATTTCTTGCTTTATTAACGAAAAAGGAGAAATAATATCACATATTCCTTATGGAAAGGAAGGAGTTTTGTATGATAGAATATACCTCAATGATAAAAAAACGTTTTATATAAAATATGGAGATTTTATTTCTGAAATCAGTTTAGCAACAATAATAATAATTTTATTATATTTAGCATGCGTTTCTATATATAGATATATGCTCAAATTGTAATTTTCTGATAGGCGGCTCCTATGTGATTAATAATATCACTAGAAATGATTGATTCTTCGCTTAATTTTTTTGAAGCAATATCTCCTGCTAATCCATGTAAATAAACTCCCATTATACATGATTTTTCTGGAGAATAACCTTGAGATAATAAACTCATTATCATTCCAGTCAGAACATCTCCACTTCCAGCTGTTGACATTCCTGGATTTCCAGTACTATTAAAATATAGATTTCCACAGGGAGTAGAAATAATGGAATGAGCTCCTTTTAATATAATAAATATTTTATATTTCATAGACATTTTCTTTAAAAGATCCAATTTGTGATAATCATTTCTCCATGGGCCAAACAATCTATAAAATTCTTTTGGATGTGGAGTAAGAATAGTATTCTTTGGAAGAATATTTAATAATTCTAATCGATTTGATAATAGATTTAAGGCATCTGCATCAACTATCATAGATATCTTTTTGTGTTTTATTTTTAATAGGAAAGATGCAAAAGCATATTCAGTTTTAGGATGTTTCCCCATCCCTATTCCTATTCCTATTGCATTTATATCACTGGGTAGAACAATATCACTTATCCAATGTTTTTTCATATCTGTTTTTACAATAACTTCTGGAAAAGCATTCTGTATAATTTCATATCCACAAGAAGGGACATATACACTTAGTTTTCCTATTCCAGTTCTTAAACTAGCTTTTGCTGCAAGTATAACAGCTCCCATCATTCCATAATTTCCACCTATAATAATTCCATGACCATAATTTCCTTTATGGGAAAATTTTTTTCTTGTTTTTTTTATAGCATAAATGCATTGATCATCTATATAAAAGTTCTTTGTATGCATTTTTTGAAGGAAATCACTTTTCCATCCAATGTTCAATATCTCCCACTTTCCAACAAAATTTGCATAATCTGGCAAAAAAAAAGGTAATTTTGGAACTTGAAAAGTTAAAGTATCAGTAGCTTTAATTATTCCTGTAAAATCATCATGATTTTTTTCCATAAAAAGACCAGAAGGGATGTCTATAGATAGAACGAATTGAAATTTTTTTTCATTGATGTAATGAAAAAAAGACTTCCAATATTGGTTGATCAATCGATTAAATCCTATTCCAAAAATAGAATCAATCAAATAACTTTTTTTATTCAAGAAAGGAAATTTTTCTCCTTCACAAAGGATTTGTAAAGGAATGCCATATCTTAATACTTTCTCCTTATTGATTAAAAATTCATTCGAAAAGTGATTGGAAATATTCATAATGTATATGGAAACTTTAGCTCCGTATAAATATAACATTTTAGCCAAAGAGAGTCCGTCTCCTCCATTTTTTCCGTTTCCTGATAATACTATAAATGGAACTCTTTTTACTTGAAAACGTTTATTTTTTAGAATCCAATTGAAACAGCTTTTAGCTGCTCTATCCATTAATTCGATAGAAGAAATAGATTCGTAATCAATACAGTATTGATCAGCTTTTCTGATTTGATTTAAAGAAAGAATTTTCATTTTTTAAAATGAATTTATTATTAATTTATTATTTTTGATTTTGTAAGTTTTCTATTTTTATTAATTAAGATTGTAAAATCTGATTAGTATCTGCAAATATAAAACGATTAATCTAGATGGCCGAGTATAATTTGACCCTTCCAGCCATGGGTGAAAGTATAGCTGAGGCTACTATCATTCGTTGGTTAAAAGAAGAAGGAGATTCTATAAAAAAAGAAGACCTTTTGGTAGAAATAGCTACAGATAAAGTAGATTCTGAAATTTCTTCTCCAGTTAATGGGATATTGAAAAAGAAATTATTTTCTCCTAATGAAGTGGCTAAGGTAGGAAGTCCGATCGCAATTTTAGAAACGGAAGAAAAATTAAAAAAATTTCCTATAGAAGATGAAACGATAGAAGAAAATAAAAAACGTTTTTATTCTCCTCTTGTGCGTGCTATTGCCCATAAAGAAGGGATTAGTTTTTACGAATTAGAAACAATAGAAGGAACTGGAGAAAAAGGCCGTGTCACTAAAAAAGACATATTAAAATATGTTCAAAAAAATAAAATGATTCCGCCTAAATACAGTGATATATTTTTATCATGTAATAGTTATAAAAACAGTATGCTAGAGAATGAAGAAGTTGTAGAAATGGATAGAATGCGTAAAATAACTGCAGAACATATGATAAACAGTAAAAATATATCTGCACACGTAACTTCTTTCGTTGAAGCAGATGTTACAAATATTGTGAAATGGAGAGAGAAAATGAAAGATGCTTTTCAAAAGAATACAGGGGAAAGACTAACCTTGATGTCTGTTTTTGTGGAATGTGTAGTCAAAGCCATCAAGGATCTTCCTATGATTAATATTTCTGTTAATGGAACGAATATAATAAAAAAAAGAAATATTCATATAGGATTAGCTACAGCTTTACCTAATGGAAATTTGATTGTTCCTGTCATAAAGCACGCAGATTCTTATAGTTTAGGAGGATTAATCAAAATTATTAATGACTTAATCAAAAGAGCTAAATCTAATCAATTGAAACCTGAAGAAACTCAAGGTGGTACCTATACAATTAGCAATATTGGTAGTTTCGGAAATCTTTTTGGAACTCCAATTATACATCAACCCCAGGTTGCTATTATGGCTATAGGTTTAATACAAAAAAAATTATCTATTATAGAAACACCAGAAGGTGATTTGATAGGAATCAGACACAAAATTTATTTGTCACATTCTTATGATCATCGTGTAATAGATGGAGTTTTAGGCGGAGGATTTGCTAAAAAAGTCGCTTTATATTTGGAAAAATTTAATTGTTATACGAAAATATAAAAATTTAAAAATATGAAAATCAGTTTTGATGTACTTATTGAAATTCCAAAAGGAAGTAGAAATAAGTATGAATTTGATAAAAAAAATAATCTTATTCGATTGGATCGAGTTTTATATTCTCCTATGAGTTATCCAACAGATTATGGCTTTATTCCAAAAACACTTTCTATGGATGGAGATCCATTAGATGCATTAGTTTTTTTGACAGAACCTACAGTTCCGGGTTGTTTAATAAAAGTAAAACCTATTGGAATTTTTTTTATGACAGATGAAAAAGGAGAAGATGAAAAAATTATTTGTGTGCCTATTGATGATCCAAATTATAATACAATAAATAACATTGATGAAATTTCTTTACATACTAAAAAAGAGATAGAACATTTTTTTTTAGTATATAAAGATCTGGAAAACAAAAAAGTGAAAATAGGAAATTGGAAAAATCAAGAGAAAGCTATTTTTGTATATGAACAATCTTGTTTACGATATAAAAATCATTTAACGCAAATGTAATTCTTTCAATTTTTCCTTTTTCAAAAAAGATGGAGTTTTGATCATTATATCTTTTCCATAATTGTTTTTTGGAAAAGCAATGAAATTCTTTATGTCATCATTTCCTTCTAAAAGATTAATTAACCTATCTAGTCCAAAAGCTATTCCTCCATGAGGAGGAGTTCCATACTCAAAAGCTTTGATAAAAAATCCGAATTTAGATTCTATTTCTTTTGCAGATAGTCCTAAATGTTTAAAAATCAAATTTTGTATGTTTTGATTATGAATACGTATAGATCCACTTCCAATTTCTATTCCGTTTATAATCAAATCGTAAGATTTAGAACGAATACTTTCTGGATGTTTTTCCAATAAATGAATATCTTCTTCTTTGGGACTTGTAAATGGATGATGGACAGATTTATATTTTTTATATTTTTCATTCCATTCAAAAAGAGGTAAATCTGTAATCCATAAAGGTTTAAAAATTTTTGGATTTCTCAAATTAAAATGATGAGCTATTTCTAAACGAATTTTTCCGAGTGCTTCTCTGGCATTCCTTTTTTTTCCGTAAGAAATGAATAAGAAATCACCAGGGGTTACTTGAAAATGCTTGATAAAAATTATTAGAATTTCTTCATTCATCAAATCTTGATTAGAAGAAAGAAAAGTTTTATCCGGTAAACATTGTATCCAAAAAATATTTTTATTTTCTATTTTTTTTAAAAAAATCTGATCATGAACATTATGACATTTTGTCACTTTTATTCCTATAACTAATTCTTGTTCTTTTAAAAAAGAAATATTTTTTACTAAATTATTCAATTCCATAAATGGCATGCCAAAACGAATGTCAGGACTATCCGTTCCATACATTTTCATTGCATCAGGATAAGAAATGCAAGGAAAAGGTTCTAATTGAATATTTTTTATCTTTTTAAATAAATGTTTTATAAAATATTCAAAAAAAGTTAATACGTCGTTAACCTCTACAAAAGACATTTCACAATCTATTTGTGTAAATTCAATTTGTCTATCAGAACGGGCATCTTCATCCCTAAAACATTTCGCAATTTGAAAATATTTATCTATTCCACCTATCATTAATAATTGTTTAAATAGTTGAGGAGATTGAGCTAATGCATAAAATTTTCCAACATGTGTTCTAGATGGGACGACAAAACTTCTAGCACCTTCTGGAGTAGAATTGATCAATATAGGAGTTTCTATTTCTAAAAAACCATTTTTAGAAAGAAAATTGCGTATTTCTAAAGCAAGATTGTGACGAATAATCAAATTATTTTTGATAGGATTTCTTCTTACATCAAGATATCTGTATATCATTCTAATTTCTTCATTTCCATCTGTTTGATCATTAATAGTGAAAGGAGTAGGAAGAGAAGAATTCAAGATTTCTATCTGAGATACTAAAATTTCTATTTCCCCTGTAGGAATTTTGTAATTTTTGGATGATCTTTCAACTACTTTTCCTTTAATTTTAATTAAAAATTCTTTTCCCAAAAAGAGGTTTCCCTCTATTAATTTTCTAGAAAAAATAAGTTGTGTGATCCCAAAATAATCTCTAATATCTAGAAAACATAGAGATCCCAAATTCCTTTTTTTTTGAATCCATCCAGATAAGATCACTTCTTTACCAATATCTTTTTTGCACAATTCCCCACAATTATGTGTTCTATACATTTATTTAACTTTTTTTTCTGTAGACAATTCTTCATAAACTTCTACAAGATCTCCAGATCTGAGATTATGATAATTCTTGATTCCCAAACCACATTCATATCCCTTAGAAACTTCTTTAACGTCTTCTTTAAAACGTTTTAAGGAAGTAAACTCACCATTATGTATAACAATTCCTTCTCGAATCAATCTTACTTTTGCTTGACGTGATAATTTTCCTTCGACTACCATACAGCCAGCTATAGTTCCTGTTTTTGGGATTTTAAAAATCTCTCTTATTTCAGCATTTCCTAATATTTTTTCTCTTATTTCAGGAGAAAGCATTCCATCCATAGCTTCTTGAATATCATTAGTTACATCATATATAATTGAGTAAGTTCGTATTTCTATATTTTCTTTTTTTGCTATATTTTTAGCACCAATATTAGGACGAACATTAAATCCTATTATGATTGCGTCTGATGCACTTCCTAATAAGACATCAGATTCTGTTATTTGACCAACTCCTTTGTAAATAATATTTATCATTATAGTATCCGTCGATAATTTTTGAAGAGCATCAGCAATAGCTTCGACTGAACCATCTACATCTCCTTTAAGAATTATTTTTAATTCTTTGAAATCTCCTAGTGCTATACGTCTTCCTATCTCATCTAATGTAAGATGTTTTTGAGCTCGTATATTCTGTTCTCTTTGTAATTGCTCTCTTCTAGAAGCAAGTTGTTTTGCTTCTTTTTCATCTTGAAAAACTTTAAATTTATCTCCTGCAGTAGGAGCTCCATTTAATCCTAATATAGTAATGGGTTTTGACGGACCTGCTGAAAAAATGGATTTTCCTCGTTCATCTAAAATATTTTTTACTTTTCCATGATGACTTCCGGCTAATACATAATCACCAATTTTTAATGTTCCTCCTTGTAAAAGCAAAGTCGTAATATATCCTCTTCCTTTATCTAAAGATGCTTCTATTACTGTTCCTATTGCAGGTTTATTTGGGTTAGCTTTTAAATCTAATAATTCAGCTACTAAAAGGACTTTTTCTAACAATTTGTCCACCCCAGTTCCCAATTTTGCTGATATTTCTTGAGAAGGATATTTTCCTCTCCATTCTTCTACTAAAAAATTTAAATTCGCTAATTGCTCTCTAATTTTATCAGAATTTGCATTAGATTTATCCATTTTATTAAATACAAAAATAATGGGAACGTTGGCAGCTTGAGCATGACTGATAGCTTCTTTAGTTTGTGGCATAACTTGATCATCTGCTGCTATAACTATAATCGCAATATCTGTTATTTGAGCCCCTCTTGCACGCATAGCAGTAAACGCTTCATGCCCTGGAGTATCTAAAAAAGTAATACTTTGATTATTAAAACATTCTACACTATAAGCAGCTATATGTTGAGTAATTCCACCTGCTTCTCCAGCAATAACGTTAGTATTTCTAATATAATCTAATAAAGATGTTTTCCCATGATCTACATGTCCCATGACAGTAATAATAGGAGGTCTTGGTTTTAAATTTTCCTCTAAATCTTTCTCATCTTGAACTGCTTCTTCTAAATCTAATCCAACAAATTCTACATTATATCCAAATTCATCTGCTACTAAAGTTAATATTTCTGCATCCAATCTTTGATTCATAGTAACCATTATCCCTAAAGACATACAAGATACAATGACATCAGTTGCATTAACTTTCATCATGGATGCTAATTCGTTAACTGTTGTAAACTCAGCTACTTTTAGTCTTTTTTCTTTTTTTTCATTTTCTATTTCATTTTGCAATAGTCTTTTTTCTTTTTTGTATTGACGTTTTTCTTTTCTAATTTTTGAAGCCTTTGATTTTATTCCTTTAGATGATAACTTTTCCAAAGTTTCTTTGATTTGTTTCTTTATTTGTTCATCAGAAATTTCTGATTTTTGGTAATTTTTTTTATTCTTAGACTTATCTATTTTCTTTTCAGAAGAATGTTTAAAAGAAGGTTTTCTTTCTTTATCCTGTTTTTTTCTGACAGGAATATTTTTCATTTCATCAATAAAAATTTCTTTTTTAATTCTTTTTCGTTTTTTTTTAATGTGATTTTCTTGTTTCGTTCTTTTTTTTTCAAATTGAGATAAATCAATTCTATCTCCTGTTAACATAACCCCATCTAATTTTTGATAGATAGTGTCGATGTGCTCAGGTTTATTCTCCTTAAATTTATTTTCTACTTTTTTATGCAAATTATTTTTTTTTTCTTCTTTAGCCTTATTTTTAGTATCATGTTTTTTGTCTAATGTATCAATATTGATTTTTCCTATTTTCTTGAATCCAATTAAATTCTCAGACTTAGCACGTATAATTTGAGGAGCAGTAATATGCTTTGATTTTAACAATTCTTCTTTGATTTTTTCTTTTTCCATCCTTTTTTGCAAAAAAATTTTCTCAGATTCATCTCGTATTTCTTTATAAGTTTGAAATTCTCTAACAAGAAATTTGTAGACTTGTTCTTCTATTTTTGCATTAGGATTATGTTCTATTTCAATTCCCTTTTTTTGTAAAAAACTAACTACTCTTTGTAAAGAAATATTGAATTGGGTTAATACTGTTTTTAATCTGATTTTATCAGTCATATAAACATATATAAAATGTGTAAGAGCCAAAATAAAAATTTAGTCCAAAAAACTTATGTATTGATATTTAATTCTTCCTCAAATTCTTTTTTCAATATGGTCACCACTTTTTTTATTATCTTTTCTTCAAGATTGGTCCGTTTGCTGAGATCATTTTCTCTGTAATTTAAAACAGATTTAGCAGTGTTTAAGCCTACTTTATGAAATTTTTCTAATACTTCTGGTTCTATTTCATCAGAAAATTCTGTTAGTTCGACATCATCTTCATAAGGAAAATCTCTAAATATATGAATTTTGTATCCTGTTAATTGACTAGCTAGTCTTATATTTTGCCCTCCTCTACCAATTGCTTTCGATATTTCTTCAAGTTTTACATATACGTTGACATACTTATGTTCTTCATTGACTTCCATCATAGAAACTTTAGCAGGACTTAGGGCTCTTGTAATATACAATTGTGTATTAGAAGTATAATTTATAACATCTATGTTTTCATTTTTCAATTCCCTAACAATAGGGTGAATTCTAGATCCTTTCATTCCTACACAGGCCCCAACTGGATCTATCCGATCATCATAAGATTCTACAGCAACTTTCGCTTTTTCACCTGGTAGACGTGCTACTTTTTTTACTGTAATTAAACCATCAGACACTTCTGGTATTTCTAACTTGAAAAGTTCTTCCAAAAAAGCTTCATCTCTTCTAGTAAGAATAGCGAAAGGCTTGTTATCTTTCCAATCGACTCGTTTAACCAATGCTCTAACTGGATCTCCTTTTCTAAAAAAATCATTTGGAATTTGTTCTTGTTTAGGTAAAACCATTTCATTTTGTTCTTCATCTCTCATGATAATCTGCTTTGACAAAATATGATATACTTCAACATTAATTATTTCTCCTATTTTGTTTTTAAATTTCTTATAAGTATTTGTATTATCGTATTCATTGACTTTTGAAAGCAAATTTTGTCTTAAAGATAAAATAGCTCTTCGTCCCAAAGATTGTAATTCTACTTTTTCTGTTACTTCTTCTCCTATTTCAAAATCAGGTTCTATTTTACGTGCTATAGATAATTCTATTTCTTTATTTATATCTTTGACTTCTCCATCTTGCACTACGATGCGATTTCTCCATATCTCTAAATCTCCTTGATCTGGATTTACAATAATATCGTAATTTTTAGATGAATCATATTTTTTTCTTAAAACGCATCGGATAGATTCTTCTAAAATAGCCATAAGACTTACTCTATCTATATTTTTTTCATATTTAAAATCTGAAAAAGAATCTATTAAAGCTTCATTATCCAT